>DATLLC010000386.1:0-2150 GCA_035538015.1 Vicinamibacterales bacterium | reverse complement strand
GCCCGCTCGAGCATCTGCGCCGGCTGCAGCAGGAAGTCGATGAGCGCGTAGGCCTCGGCTGGCTGATCGCTGTGCGCGTTGATGGCAAGCGCGGAGCCGCCGAGCGCGGATGTGGATGGACCGCCTGGGCCGGCCGGCATCGGCGCGACACCAAACCGTCCGGCGACGGCCGAGCCGTCGGCCTGCGCGAGCAGCGCATTAGCGTACGGCCAGTTGCGCATGAACACCGCCTGGCCGTTCTGGAACGCGAAGCGCGTCTGCTCCTCCTGCCACGTGAGGACCGATTCTGGAACGATGCCGTCGCTGTGGATGGCGTCGCGCATGAAGGTGAGCGCGGCGACCGCGGCCGGCTCGTCGATACGCACACGATCATCGTCATCGAGGATGCGGCCGCCAAACGCGCCCAGGTGCTCGAGGAAGTTGACGACGAGCCCTTCGTAACGCGCGCCCTGCCAGACGAAGCCGAAGGACGCCCGACCGGCATCGCGGGCCGAGCGGGCGAGGCGCGCCAGCTCGTCGAGGTCGCGCGGCGGTTCCGAAACCAGGTCGGTCCGCCAGTAGAGCATGCCAGCGTCCACGAACCATGGCAGGGCGTAGATGACCCCGTTCCAACGATGGGCGTCCACGGTCGCGGGGAAAAACTCGGACACCGGCGGCCCGAACCGGTCCATCGGCGCAATCCACCCGGCCGCCGCGAACTCCGCGGTCCACACGACATCGAGCTGCAACACGTCGGGCTCGCTCACACGAGCGTTCAGCCACTGCACGTAGAGTTGATGGCGAAGGTCGGCGGCGTCTGGCGTGGCGCGCAGCGCGACCGCGAGATCGGGATGAGCGGCGTGAAAGCGCTCGAGTTGACGTCTGAGGACGTCGCCCTCGCGGCCCAGCATGCTGCCCGAGATGGTGAGCACATGCGGGTCCTCGCGAGCACACCCTGCCGCCTGGAGCGACAACGGCGTCCAGACGACCAGAGCGAGCGCGAACCGCAAGGAAGCACTTCTCACAGGAAGTAGAACGTCATCGCCAGAATCGCGTAGATCGCCAGCAGTTGCACGCCCTCAAACCAGTTCGTGCGCCCGTCGAGCACCAGGTACGACACGGTCATCACCGACAACATCACGGCCGATACTTCGAGCACCGTGAACTCGAGTCCCATCGGGTGGCCGATGAGGTGTCCGGCAATCACCAGCACCGGCGCCACGAAGAGCGCAATCTGCATCGCCGAGCCCATCGCGATGCCGAGTGCCAGGTCCATCTGCCCCTTGCGAGCGACGAGGATCGCGGTCGAGTGCTCGGCGGCATTACCGACGACCGCGATAACGATGACGCCCATGAACACCTTGCTGAGCCCCAGCTCGGCGCCGGCCTCGTCGACTGCCCCGACCAGGAATTCACTCACCACGCCAATCGCCGCCGCCGCGACGAAGAGGGTGACGAGACTTCGCGTCACCGTCCAGGCCGCCGGCGAGCCACCCGTCGCCGAGTCCGCCCGCTCACGGTCGTCGTCGTCGTCGTCGCGCGGTCTTCCGCCGGCCGCGGGCCGTGCCGCCGGCGCCACGAGGCCGCGATGCGTCCGGAACTGGAAGACGAGACTGGCCGCGTAGGTGGCGATCAGCACGAAGGAGATGTCGAGGCTGAGCGACTCGATGTGAGCCGGGCTGCTGTGCTCGGTGACCTGGGCGTAGATGGCCGGCAGGACCAGGGCCACCACCGCCAGCAGCATCGTGCCGCCAGCACTCTCGGCGGCGAGGCGATTGAAGGTGAGCTCCTGGCGCCGCCATCCGCCGACGAGCATCGCGAGGCCGAGCACCATCAACAGGTTGCCGAGGATGGACCCGGTGATCGAGGCCTTGACGATCGCGGTCTCACCCGCACGTAGCGCCATGAAACCGATGATCAACTCGGCCGCGTTCCCGAACGTCGCGTTGAGCAGGCCGCCGAGACCGGGCCCCGACCGCTCGGCCAGCTGCTCCGTCGCCTCGCCCATCAGCCCGGCGAGCGGGAGGATGGCCAGGCAGGACACGATGAAGACGGGCACCGGGCCAGCTCCGATCCAGTCCAGCCAGCCCGCGACCGGGACGAGGAGCGCGAGCCCATGGATGAGGCGAGGGGCGGTCACGGGCGTCTCCGCCATGATGCCCCATCACCGG
>DATLLC010000385.1:0-14955 GCA_035538015.1 Vicinamibacterales bacterium | reverse complement strand
AGCAGGCCCTGAGGAGGATTAGCTCCATTACCCCGGCTCATGATAGAAATCGCTCTGCACAAGGAGCGACCATGGCGACCGAAACCACCCGTCGGGACATGTTGAAGACCAGCCTCGCTGCCGCCGGAGTCGGGCTGCTGGGCATGCCTGAATGGGCCCTGCCCGTGCTGGCCCAAGGCGAAACCGTGGTGCCGTTTGCCGACTGGCCCGAGAACTTCAACCCGAACCCGGCGCCCGACCGCCGATTGTTCGACACGCGAACCATCAGCGGCGTGATGACGCCGAAAGACGAGTTCTTCACGACCCAGCACTACGGGCACCCGGTCGTCGACCCGGCCACCTTTCGCCTGAAGGTGTCGGGCCTGGTCAACGCGCCGGCCTCTCTCTCGCTGGACGAGCTTCGCAAGATGGGGAACACCGAACTGATCGCCGGTTTTGAATGTTCCGGCAATCGTCGTCCCCTGCAGGGTCTCATCGGCAACGGCCGCTGGACGGGTGTCCCGCTCAAGACCGTGCTCGAGAAGGCCGGCCTCAAGGAGAACGCCCGGGAGATTGTATTCTTCGGCGCCGACAGGGGGCCGGAGGAAGTGGAGTTCCGCGCGCAGAAGTTCAACATCGAGCAGCAGTATGGCCGCAGCATGCCGCGGGACAAGGCGCTCACGACCGACGCCTTCCTCGCCTACGCGCTCAACGGCGAGCCGCTCACGCGGCATCAGGGGTCGCCCCTGCGCCTCCTGGTTCCCGGCTGGTACGGCGCACCGAACGTGAAGTGGCTGGCGGAGATCCACGCCCAGGAGGATCAGTACCTCGGCAAGTTCCAGGCCCGCTGGTACCGCACCCTCAAGGGCGAGATGATCGACGGCGAGATGAAGTGGGTCGAGACCGCCATCACCCACCTGCAGCTGAAGTCGTTCGTCGCGCGCGTCACCAAGGCCGGCAACCAGCACAAGGTCCTCGCCGTAGTGCTGAACGACGGCACGCCAATCAAGTCGGTCGAGCTCAAGATCGACGAAGGCGCCTGGCAGCCGATGACGGCGGATTCGTCGACAACGGCGAAGTACGGGTGGAAGTTCTACAACTTCACCTGGAACGGCGCGGCGGCCGGCGAGCACACGCTCGTGTCACGTGTGACCGACGCCAAGGGGGTGCAGCCGACCGAGAAGGACCTCGAGAACAAGAAGACGTTCCTCGAGGACAACTCGCAGCACCCCAGGAAGCTGACGGTCGCTTGATGCTTGTCACCGTTCATTGATGATTGATGACTGATGATTGAGCGATTTATCGGGTGATTCGGCAATTGTTCCATCGTCGCATTCGAATTGGGTGATTGAGCTCAATCGAATGGCACGATGGACCAATCACCCGATCACCCAATAAGTCGCTCAATCGTCAATCATCAATCATCAATGAGCAAGCTCAGCGCGGTCCGATTACGCTGAGCTCAGCGACGGTCCACTCGTCTTCGCCAGACTGCCCGGTCTGCGTCAGCCGGAGCCACCGGGCCTCGACGGGTGGAAACTCGATGAGCACGCGCACGTCGCGGGGGTCGTCGAGTGCGGCGGCCACGGTCCGCGCGCCGGTCGGCCCCTGCCAGACGGTCTGCCAGGTTCCCGCGCCGCCCGAGACGGCGATAGTCAGCTGGCGTGGGAATCCCGGGCTGTATGGGCCGTGCGCCAGGACGATTCCAGACACCGATTGCCGCGAGGCCAGTTCGATGGTCAGCGCCTCGGTCCCTCGCTGCGGCCCTTCACCGATCCACGCCGTTCGCCGGTTGCCATCGAGGAGTCGGTCGACCTGGTCCGGCCGTACGGATGCCTCGACCTTGGCGATGGTCAGCAGCTTCGACGGATCGGGCATCGGGGCCGGCGCCCGCCGGGCCGCGGCCAGCAGGAACACGTCGTGCGTCGGGGTCGAAGCCACGTGCCGAGCCCGTGACTGACGCGGCAGCCACGAGAGTAACTCGGCGGCTGCCGGCTGCTTGTTCACGAACACCGCCAGGGGACGCTCCGAGGCAATGACCTCGAGGGCTCCAGTGTCGGCATCGCGAATGGCGGATTGGAGGGCCCCGTAATGTGGTGGGGAATAACCGCTCAAGCCATTCGCCGTGGGCCGCCCGTGCTGGGTCGCGTGATACATCGCCGCGGCGTCCTCGAACACGCCCGTGGGAAGCTCGAGGACAGCCGCGTCCGCTGGGACTTCCGGCGGCACGATCAGCGGTGCCGGAGGGATCTCGAGCCGGAAGGGATGGACCCAGCTGTCGATCAGGACGCCAGCGATGATCACGCTGGCGGCAAGCGCTCGCATGCGCGGGGGCGCTTCCCGGGTAATCCGTTCGAACGCCAGCGCCGCCGCCACCGACAGGCAGAGCGCCACGAGCATGGCGAAGCGGGCAGGCGCGCGGAAGCCGTCGGCAAACCCTGGGAGCAGCATGAGCCACGCGTAGGGCGCCTTGTAGAGCACGCGCTCGCCCATCAGCCTCGCCGTCGGTCCGAGCGCGAACACGGCCATCGCGAGCGCGGCCAAGGCATAGAAGGCGAAGGTGGCGTGCGCACGCCACGCGCGGCGGATCGTCTCGGAGGTCATTGCCCAGCCCAGAAGCAGCAGCGTGGCAACGGAGAGCGGCTTGTAAGCCTGGCTCACGGACAGACGGAAGGGACCGAGCGGAATCTCAACGGCCCCCCAGACCGTTGGAACCAACGCGACCGCGAACGCCACGAGGCTGAGGCCGACTGCGATCGCCCGTGCCGGCGAACGTCGCCCCAGGCCTGAGCGCCCACGCCATGCGACAACGAGGGCAATGGCGATCAGCATCGTCGCGGTCACACCGGGGAAGACCGCGCCCTCCGGTGTTCGCCACGCAGCCGGCGAATCCCAGAAGGCGAGCGGCTCGGGCGCCGTGACCCAGCCCCTGATGTCGGCGCTGAGATCCTCGATCTCGGTGATCGATCGGCCGAGGCCGTAGTGCTGATGGATCGATCGATACGCCAGGAGCACCGGCAGAAGGGGCACGAACGGCAGCGCCAGCGCCGTCCCGAGCTCCGCGTACCGCCGCGCCGGCAGATCCCATGGCACGAACCACAGCAGCCAGAGCCCGATCAGAACGCCGAGAAAGAAGAAGTAGTAGCCCGTGGTGAACGCGACGAGCACCAGGGACGCGACCAGCAGCGCGAGCCAGCGCCGGCGGAACGTCTCCACCCACCGATGGATGGCCAGCAGCACCACCGGGAGCCAGTACGAGGACAGCAACTCGAGGTGCGGCAGATGCTCGGACCGGAACGGGTGAAACCCGTAGACCAGTCCCGCAATGAACGCGCCCGCGCGGCTCCGCGTCAACGAGAAGGCCAGGACATACGCGCTAACCGCTGACAGCACGTAGCTCGAGAGGAACGCGACGTTGTGCGCGGCCAGCGGCGACACGCCGCCGAGAATCAGCGGCGTCGTGATGAACCCGATGCCGACTCGGTGGTCGGACAGGGCGAGCGCGCCCGGTGCGGGATAGAAGACCGCGCCGTCCCACCACGCGTGCGTGAACGGCACGTGCGTCGCGTTCCACCACAGCGCCCACGTGGAGAGCAGCGGATCGCCGAGATCGTGCGGCGCCCAGGCGCCAGGAGCGGTCGCCAGCGGCCACGTCTGCCACAGCGTCAGGGTCACGTACGCCATGACGGCGGCGGCATGTAGCGCCACGCCGGTCCTGAAGATCATCCAGGCGGCAGTCTAACCCCACAATTCACTTGCTTGAGCCGGCCCTCTGCTCACGCCCCGGTGCTGTGGCACCGGCGCGCAGCCTACGATCGACGCAGGCTCTCGGTGGGATCGATGCCGGCGGCTCGGCGCATCGGCAGCCACGAGGCGACGAGCGATCCGACGATGGTGAGGGCCACGGCGCCCACGTAAGTGGGGGGATCGGTGGCAGTCACGCCGTAGAGGAGGGAGCCGATCATGCGCGCAAGGCCGTACGCGCACACCATGCCCAGGGCGATCCCGATCGCGGCCAGTTTGATGCTGTGCCCAACCACCTGGCGGGCGATGGCCCGCGCCGGCGCGCCGAGCGCCATTCGCACCGCGATCTCGCCCGAGCGCTGGCTGACGGCATAGGACATCACGCCGTAGAGCCCGGCCGTCGCCAGCAGCATGGCAATCACCGCGAAGGCCGCGAACATCCCGCTCAGCAGCTGGTTCGACGAGTTTTCGTCCGCGACGACTTCCGAAAGCGTCCGCAGCTGATAGGCGGGGAGATCCGCGTCCGCGTCACCGATGGCCGCGCGGAGGGCTCCAGCCAGCGCGGCTGGCGTCTCGGCCCGCACCAGGATGTGGATGCCCCGCGTCGGCCGATGCTCGTCGAGCACGTACACCGTCGGAACGGACGGCTCGACGATGACAGGGTTCGCCAGGTTCCGGGCCACGCCGATCACGGTGGCCTCGATCGGCGGGCCGCTGGTGTCCGCAATCCGGATGGTCGATCCGACGGCATCCGTCGGGCTCTGCCAGAATCGCCGCGCGGCCTCCGCAGACACGACTGCGACGGGCCGTGCGCTGGCGGCATCGTATTCGGTGAAACCACGTCCGGCGAGCAGCGGGACGCCGACAACGGCGAAGTACTCGGTGCTCACGACACTGAGTCCGGCGTTCGGGCGCTCGCGCTCGTCCAACGTCTGCCGGCCGTCGATGTCGAACGGCATCTGCGGCAGGAACTGCAGCGCCGGCAACACGGTCGTGGATGCTGCGCCCTCCGCGCCCGGCAGCTCTTTCACCCTGGCGATCACGCGCTGCCGCAACTGCAGCGCGGCCCGCTCGTCCTTGACCTTCCACGAGGCGACGTCGATCTGTGCCGTGATCAGCTTGGACGGGTCGTAGCCGAGGTCGGCGGCGACCTCGGCCTGCATCGTCTGGACGACCAGGGCCGCGACGATCAGCAGGGTGACGGCGAGCGACACCTGGAGTACGACCAGGCCGGAGCGTCCGCGCGCCGCCGCCGCGCCGCCCACGCTGCGAGCCGATCCCTCGCTGAGCGTCGTCCGCACGTCGTCACGGAGCACGCGAAGCGTGGGAAGAATGGAGAAGGTGAGCGGCGCCACGAAGGAGAGCCCGACGGCGAAGAGCAGCACCCGGAAGTCGAAGGCCAGCTGCCGGAAGAATGGCTCAGTGGCCACCGAGTGGATCCCGCGAAGGCCGGCCCACGCCACCGCGAGCCCCAGGGCGCCCCCAGCGAGGCCGAGCATCACGCTCTCGCTGACGATCTGGCGGACGACCTGTCCGCGGGTCGCGCCGAGGGCGGTGCGCACGGCCAGTTCCTGGCGCCGGCCGATGAGACGCGCGATGAGCAGGTTCATCACGTTGGCACACGCGAGCAGCAGCAGCAGGCCGACGACGACCGCGAGCAGCGACAGCACGATCCAGGTATTCGCGCCACCGAGCGCCTCTCGGGTCGTTCCGACGCGGGCGATCCAATCGCGGTTGATGTCCGGATGCTCACGCTCGAGACGATCTGCAATCGCGGTCACCTGGGCGTTTGCGTCTTTGTGTGATGTCCCGTCCTGGAGCCGCCCGACCGGGCGCCACCCGCGCTCGGCGCGAGAGGCCAGCGCGGGATCGCCGCTGAACGGCACCCAGAGGTCGATCTCGGAGAGATTACCGAGCTCGATGTCCGGGGTGAGCACACCCACCACGGTGTGGAGCGTGCCGTCGATGACGACATCACGTCCGACGGCGTCTTCGGCGGAGCCGAGGCGCGTGCTCCAGAAGCGATGGGAGAGCACGGCCACGCGAGGCGCGCCGCGCTGCTCGTCGGCAAGCGTCAGGACGCGGCCCCTCAGTGCCCGCAACCCCCAGAGCCCCTGCAGGTCCCCGATGACGAGTTGTGCCAGCACGCGGTCCGACTCGTTCCGCTCGCGCAGCGTGACCGTTTGGCGGCGCCACGCCGCCAGACTGGACAGCGTGGGTGCCTCGGCCTTGAACACCGCATACTCGGGCAGTGACACGCCCGCGCGACCCACCGAGCTGCCGGGCATCGTCACCAGGATCCACCCGAGCATCTCTGCCGATGGAAAGGGCAGCGGCTTCAGCACCAGCACGTTGGCAATGGTGAAGATCAGCGTGTTCGCTCCGATCGCCAGGGCCAGGGTCACGACCGCGGCCCAGGCAAAGGCGGGCTGGCTGACGAACAGCCTCGACCCGCGGACGAAGTCCCGAAGCATCGTGGTCATGAGTCGATCTCCGGTGAGCTGGCGGGCCGAGGCCCGCCCTCTGCGTCGCAAATGCCACAGCAGAGCGGCGGTGCGGCGCCAATAGCGGTAAGACGCTC
The DNA here is from genome assembly GCA_035538015.1 of Vicinamibacterales bacterium. Lineage (GTDB taxonomy): Bacteria > Acidobacteriota > Vicinamibacteria > Vicinamibacterales > UBA2999 > VFZN01. The sequence goes on along the minus strand of DATLLC010000385.1, from coordinate 8,651 downwards.
GCCGTGGGGAATGCCGCGCCTCCGCCGCGAAGATCTCGTCGAGATCGCCAATCACGGCGTCGGCCAGAGAGGCGGCCAGGAAGCGATCGAGGATCCGCTGGGCCAGGCGAGGGGGCATCATCGGGGCTCCAGGACCCCCTGCAGCCCCTCCGTCATCCGGGCGATCGAGTCCAGCGAGGCGCGGAGCAGCCGCAGGCCAAGGCCGGTCACCCGATACACGCGCTTGCTGCGGCCGCCGCGTTCGGGTGTGGGCGCGCCCACGCCGCTCGCCACCCATCCCTTGGACTCGAGCCGGATCAGTGTCTTGTAGACCGCGGCCAGTGATACCTCACGCGCGGTCCTGGCCTCGATCTCGCGCCAGACCGGCACGCCATAGGCGTCACCCCCGCACTGGAGCACGGCGAGCAGCACAAGCTGCTCGAACTCCCCCAGAGCCTGGGTTCCGGTCACACCATTTCCTAGACGATGTCTAGGAAATGGATGTTCCCGGCTCGCGGACTCGTCTACGGGATCGGAATCCGGACGACGTCGCCGATCGCCGGCAGGCTGCTGTTCCGCGTCACATACAGGGCGCCATCGTCGCCGATCGCCACACCGCCGGGCCACGTCAGGCCGGCACTGGCAATCACCGTCCGCGTGCCGTTGGGCATCAGGCGCGTGAGGCGGCCGTCACGGCCCGGCGCCAGCAGACCGTCGATGTCGTGCTCGAGCACGTACGCGCTGCCGTCGGATCCGATCGCGACGTCGATGATCATCGTGAATCCGGTCGCCACCTGGACAGGTGTGCCACCGGCGGCCGGCACGCGCCACAGGGCGGCCGCGCCCGTCGTGAACGGGAATCCGGTCAGCTGGCCGATGTAAAGCTGACCATCCGGAGCGGCCGCGACGCTCGTTGTCACCGCGTCGGTGGTGCCGCCGCTGGGGGTCGCCACTGGCGGCAGCACGGCGAGGTTCGTGATCTGCAGGTTGGTGCCAATCTGGTTCAACGAATTGCCGCCGGCGTCGATGAAGACCCCACGATCCGATTGAATCAGCAGCTTGAATGGGTTCGAGTCGATCTGGGCGCCGTCTGGATTGTCGGTGGCCTCGAAGCGGGAGAGGTCGAGTTGGTAGCTCCAGTCGCCGTTCATCGACGCGCGCGCGAGCCACCCCATGCGGATGCCCGACGCTTCCAGCGGCAGACGCGACGCGGGATTGCCGCCGAGCCCGAGGGTGATCCACATGCTGCCGAACCCGAAGTCGACGTCGTTGGGCCCCTGTGCCTGGGCACCCGTGGGTCCTGCCACTGATGGGAGGCCCGTGACCACGCGGCTCTGCACGAGCAGACCTGAGACGCGGGTGATGGCGCCGGTGGGCCCGAGACACCGCGTGAGCGGGAATGGCGGTTCGACAGTCGGCAAGCAGAGCGGGCTCGTCCCGCCACGGCCGGCCTCGGCGACATACAACGCGCCATCCGGGCCAAAGGACAACGCCCGCGGATTGTCGAGGCCAGTTGCGACGACGAGCATTGACGACTGAGCCGTCAGCGGCGTGTAGATAAAAGCGACCGAGACTAACAATCCGAGGCCGAGGGTCAGTCGAAAGCGTGAAGTGAGCATCAGGCGATCTCCAGGCGCCGGAAGTGGCGCCAACTGGGTTGCGGCACCCGGAAGTGCAACGCCGGGGGCCAGAGCACCCCTCAGAATATGTCAAGCAGAGCCAATCCGTCCGAACAATCGGGTTAACCAAGCCGCTTCGAGGATCGAATGGTGGCGAGCAACAGGACGGTCAGGCCCCATGCGGACAGCGCCAGCGCCTGCGGCCAGAGCGTCTCGAGCCCGACGCCCTTGAGGAAGATGCCACGCACGATGACGAGGAAGTATCGCAACGGAATCAGGTAGGTTACCGGTTGAATCCAGGCAGGCATGTTCTCGATGGGGAACACGAAGCCAGACAGGTAGGTCATCGGCATCAGGAAGAAGAACGTCGTGGTGAGCATCGCCTGCTGCTGCGTGTTCGAGATGCTCGAGATGAAGAGTCCGAGGCCCAGCGTGCAGATCAGATACACGAAGGTCATCCCGAACAGCAGCGGGATGCTGCCGCGCATGGGGACCTGGAACCAGTACAGCGCGACCAGCAGCACCAGGACGACATCGACCACGCCGATCAAGGCGTAGGGCAGCAGCTTCCCCGTGATGAGCTCCCATCGCGCGAGCGGAGTGACGTTCAACTGCTCGAGCGTCCCCACTTCCTTCTCGCGGACGATGGCCATGGCCGACAAATTCGTGGTCACGACGAGCAGCAGCAGCGCCACGATCCCGGGGATCATGAAGTCGCGGCTCTCGAGCTCGGGGTTGAACCACACCCGCAGCTCCAGTGAGACTAGCGGAACCGCCGCCTGCGCCGGCAGCAGCTCCTGCGCGTACCCGGCCACCAGCGCACGGGCGTAACCCATCGCCACGTTGGTGGAATTGGCGTCGGTGCCATCCGCCACCACCTGGAGCGACACCGGCCGGCGGGCCTCAACGCGCTGTCCATAGTCCGACGGGATCGACAGCGCCATCCACGCCTCTCCGCGATCGAGCCAGCGATCGATCTCCTCGGTGGACGAGAGCAGGCCGACCAGCTTGAAGTTGTCCGAGGCCTGGAACCGGGCAATCAGTTTGCGGCTCTCCGAGGAGCGGTCGGCGTCCACCACCACCAGCGGCACGTCCTTGACGTCGGTCGTCGCCGCGTAGCCGAGCACCGTCAGCTGGATGATCGGCGCCATGATCACGATGCCGAACAGCCGCGGATCCTGCCGCAGCTCCAGCAGCTCCTTCTTCACGAGGTGAATGACGCGTCTCATGCTCGACTCCGTGGCCTAGGTCCACTCGCGCGTCAGGCGCAACGACGCGAGGCTCAAGGCCACCGTGGCGAAGATGGCGAGGAAAACCAGTTGCTCCCAGAACGCCGGCAAGCCCGCCCCCTTGAGCACGATGGCGCGCAGCGCGACCAGAAAATAGCGCGCGGGAACGATGTGGCTGACGCCCTGCACGACGAGGGGCATGCTGGAGATGGGGAAGATGAAGCCCGACAGGATGAACGTCGGCAGGAACGACGAGAGCAGCGCCACCTGGAAGGCCACCTGCTGCGAGGACGCGATCGTGGAGATCAGCAGGCCCTGCGCCTGGGCGCCGACGAGAAACAGCAGGATCGATCCGCACAACAGGCCCCAGGAGCCTCGCATCGGCAGGTCGAACAGGAGGCGCGCGGTGAACAGAATCAGCAGCGCCGACACGAACGACAACGCGAGGTAGGGCACCGTCTTCCCCAGGATGAACGACACCGGCCCGATTGGCGACATCCGGATCTGCTCCATCGTTCCGCGCTCCTTCTCGCGGACGACGGAGAGCGCCGTGGACACCACCGCTGTGATCATCGCGATGAAGGCGATGAGGCCAGGCACCAGGAACAACGTGCTGCGGAGCTGCGGGTTGTACCAGATGCGCGGCTCGAGGGTCAGGAGCGCACCCGAGGGCCCGCCCGGCGTGACGGCCCGAAGCACCAACGCAGTGGAGAACTCGGCGACGATGGCCTGGGCGTAGCCCATGACGGTTGACGCGGTGTTGGCGTTGTCCCCATCGATGACCACCTGCACGGTTGTCGGAGTCCGGGTCTCCACGTCGCGATCGAAGCGCGCCGGAATCACCAGGACGGCGCGCGCCTGGTTGGTGTTGACGAGCCTGTCGAGGTCGGCATCGGCGTCCACGTAGCCGACCAGCCCAAAATAGCCCGAGTTGATGAACGCCGAGACCAGCTCGCGGCTGGCGGTGCTCCGATCGTGGTCCTGCACGGCCAGACGCACGTCGCGAATGTCGAAGTTCAGCGCGTAGCCGTAGATCAGCAGGATGAAGGCAGGAAACAGGAGGAGGATAGCGAGCGTCCGCTGATCGCGGACGATCTGGTGAAGCTCCTTGGTGGCGACCGCGACAACGCGCCGCATGTCAGGCGGCTCCTGCCCGTTCGACGACGTCGAGGAAGACGTCCTCGAGGGAGGGCATGACGCGGGTGACGGATCGGGCTTCGAGGCCGGCGGCGGCGAGCGCACGCCGGATGATCTCTTCCGGCTCCTGAGCGGATCGCAGGACAGCGTGGACCGAGGTCCCGAACAGGCTGGTCTTCTCGACGTCCGGCAGGCGGTCCAGCGCCTCCAAGGCCGCGACCGGATGCACCGCCTGCACCTCGATGATCGGTCGATCGGAGAACACGTGCTTGAGCTCGGTGGCAGTGCCCAGTGCGGCGAGCTTCCCCGCCTGGATGATCGCGATGCGGTGGCAGTGCTCCGCCTCGTCGAGATAGTGGGTGGTCACGAGCACGGTCGTCCCCGCTGCGGACATGCGGTCGATCAGATCCCAGAACTGGCGCCGCGACAGCGGATCGACACCGCCGGTGGGCTCGTCGAGAAACACGATCGACGGCTCATGAAGGATGGCGCAGCCGAGCGCCAGCCGCTGCCGCCAGCCGCCCGGCAGATCGCGCGTGAGCGTCGCCTCGCGACCGTTGAGCCCGGCCATCTCGAGCACGAACTGTCGGCGGGCGGCCAGACGCGCACCCGACAAGCCGTAGATACCGCCCCAGAACTCGATGTTCTGATCGACGGTCAGCAGCTCGTACAGCGAGAACTTCTGCGACATGTAGCCGATGCGGCGCTTGACGCCCTCCGGGTCCTTGGCGACGTCGATGCCGCCGACCAGGGCGGTGCCGACGGTCGGCCGCAGCAGGCCGCACAGCATGCGGATGGTGGTGGACTTGCCCGCGCCGTTGGCGCCGAGAAAGCCGAAGATCTCGCCGGACTCGACGGTGAACGACAAATCGTCCACGGCGACGAAGCCGCCGAAGCGGCGAGTGAGCCCGCGGACGTCGATGGCGGCCATCTAGCGAGGCTCCGCCTCGAGCCAACGAGCATGGGCGGTGCGGCTCCGCCTCGCTAGGGCAGCGTCGCTTTGCCGCGCTCCGCGCGGCGAGACGCCTTGAAGGGCGAACAAAACTAGGCTCAGAGTCATGAATTCTCGCCCTTCAAGCCGCCTAGGGGCGTCCCAGGGCGCGCTGCAACCGGGCTTCGGCGAGCCGGACGCTGGCAAGGGCGCGCGTCCGCGCCAGTTCGGCCGTGACGAGCTGCTCCTGCGCCACGAGAACGTCGGTAGTGGTCGCGACGCCGACGGCAAACCGTTCACCGAGCACGCGGCGCGCTTCGGCCGCCGCCTTGACACCGGTCTCCGCGGCACGGACCGCCGCCTGGGCGGAACGGAGATCCAGCACGCGCAGGCGCACGTCCGCGGAGATCACGGTGTCCAGCTCCTTCTGCCGTTCCTCGACGGCGCGGGCGGCGGCACCGGCCTCGGCTACCTCCGCGCGAGTGCGGCCGCTGTCGAGGAACGTCCAGCTCACGTTGAAGCCGACGTCCCACGACGTTTGCCAGACATCCTCGCGGGGGAAGATTTTTGGGTTCGGCTTCGCGAAATCGTAGCCAGCGGCGAGGCCGACCGTCGGCTTGCGGCCGGTGGCCGCCGCCTCCTGCCGGGCTTGCGCCCCTTCGAAGCGAAGGCTGAGCGCGCGCAGTTCGGGGCGCTGCTTCCGCGCCTCGTCCACCAGCCTGGTGGCTTCCGCATTGCCCGGCACCGTGGGCATCGACCCGGATGGCATGTCGAGGGGATCGGCCACCTCGATCGACTCCTCCGGGGCGCCTCCAATCAAGCGGCGCAACTCGACGAGCGAGGACTCCATCTGGTTCCTGGCTTCGATGAGCTGCAGTTCTTCACTCGAACGCTGCGCCTCGAAGGTGAGCACATCGCTCGGCGGCACCAGCCCCACGTCAAGCCGCTGCTGAGCGTCGCGCACCTGGGCGTCGGCGCGTGCGAGCGACTCCTCGAGCACCCGGACGGCTTCACGAGAGGTGGCCACCGCCCAGTATGCGCGGGTGACTTCGAAGCGCAGGTCGGCGCGCGCCGTGTCGATGTCGGCCCCGGCCGCGCCGGCCTCGGCCGCGGCGGCGCGCTCGAGCGCATCGAGGCGGCCCGCCGTGTAGATCGGCCACTGCGCGCCGACTCGCGTGACGAAGTTGTCCGGCACGTCGGGGTAGAGGATGTTCAGGCGCGACCCATCGGGCGAGGGGAACCCGAACTCGTCGACGTGATTGGTCCGGGTGTAACCGGCGGTGGCTGTGGCCGTCGGTCGCGACGCTGCCTGCCGAATTTGCACCGTAGCCTGCGCACCGTCCTGGCGCGCCTGCGCTTCGCCGAGCCGGTGGCTGGTCGCGAACGCCCGCGACACGGCTTCGGCGAGCGTGAGACGCAGCACCGGCTGCGCCGCGGCGGAGCCGGTCACCGCTCCGAGAAACAACACCGCGAGGATGGATGCGCGAGTCATGAGGGCAGCGTCCCTGTGAGCTTGGCGATGAACACGTCCTCGAGCGACGGCGCAATCTCCCGGACCATCGTCGGGGTCATCGCGGCCGTGGACAGCGCCCCGTCCAGCTGCCGGCGCGCGTCATCGCCCTGCGCGCGGTCCAGCCAGATGTGCAGGCGGTCGCCAAACAGATACGTGCGGAGGCCCTCGGCCATCCGCGCGAGGCGGGCCGCAGCCTCTCGCGGATGTTCGACGACCACCTCGAACCATTGTCCGGGCAACGAGGCGCGGAGGCGCCCGGGCTCGTCGAGCGCGAGCACCTCGCCCTCGTGCAGGAGCGCGATCCGATGACACCGTTCGGCTTCGTCGAGATACGGCGTGGACATGAGGATGGTGATCCCCTGTTCGAGGAACTGAGAGAGGAGCTTCCAGAACTCGCGGCGCGACACCGGGTCGACACCTGTCGTGGGCTCGTCGAGGATGATGATCTCGGGCTCGTGAACGAGGGTGCAGGCCAGGGCCAGCTTCTGCTTCATCCCGCCGGAGAGCCGATCCGCAAGGCGGTGCCGGAACGGCGTGAGCTGGGTCATGTCCAGCAGGCGATTGCGGCGATCCTGATAGCGGCGCACGCCGTGAATCTCGGCGAAGAACGCGACGTTCTCGTCGATGCTGAGGTCGCCGTAGAGGCTGAATCGCTGGGAGAGGTAGCCGACCGACGCGGTGATCGCGCGATGACTCGTCACCGGGTCGTGTCCGAGGATCCGGACCTCGCCCCCATCCGGGTGCAGCAGCCCGCACAGAAGGCGGATGGTGGTCGTCTTGCCGGCGCCGTCGGGTCCGATCAGGCCGAACATCTCGCCCCGGTCGATCTGGAACGAGATGCCCTTCAGCGCGTCGACCGAGGCGTAGCGCTTGCGCAGGCCCTGGACACGAATGGGATCGAGCGCAGCCATGCGGTCACCCCTGAGGCTGGAGGGCGAGCTCGGCCTCGACCGGCATGCCCTGCTTGAGCACCCCCGCGGTGTTGTCCACGGCGATGCGGATGCGATAGACCAGCTTGGAGCGTTCGTCGGCGGTCTGCACGTTGCGCGGCGTGAACTCCGCCTTTGGCGAGATGTAGGACACCGTGCCGCCGATCGGCGCGCCGCCGGCATCGGTGAAGAGCTGCGCCGGCTGGCCGAGGCGCAGCCGGGGCACCGCGGGCTCGGGCACGAAGACATCGGCCCACGCTTCGTCCAGGTTGGCGACAACGGCGACGGGCGTGCGGGGTGCGATGACCTCGCCAGCCTCAACGAGCTTCTCGGTGACGATGCCGCTGATCGGGGACCTGAGAATGGTGTCGGCCAGACTCTTGTCGAGCGTGGCGATTTGGGCGTCGGCGGCGGCAACCCTGGCGCGGGCGACTTCGATCTCCTCCTTGCGCGCGCCGGACTGCAGCCGGGCAAGGGCCTGCTCGGCGACGCGCACCCGGCTCTCCGCGGCCGCCAGCCGGTCTTTCGCGACGTCTCGCCGCGTCGCGGCATCATCGCGCTGCTTGCGCGAGCCCGAGTTGCTGGTGAGCAAGGTTTCGAAGCGCTGCAGGTCCTGCTCGGCGGCGGCGAGCTCGGCCTGCGAGGCCGAGACGTCGGCCTGAGCGGCGGTGACCTGCGATTCGGCCTGCCGGATGTCTTCGGGCCGGGCGCCGGCGAGGACCAGTCGAAGGTTGGCCTCGGCCTGCTGGCGGTCGGCGCGGGCGCGCTCGAGCGCCAGCTCCACATCGCGCGGGTCGAGAGTGAGGACTTGCTGGCCCACCTGCACGCGGTCACCCTCGCGAATCGTGAAGGTGAGGATGCGTCCGCCGGCGTCGGGCGCGAGCCGGGTTTCGGTGGCCTCGACGTGCCCGGAGACCCGGAGCGTGTTGGAGGGTGGGGGCTCGTTGCAGCCGGCCAGCAGGAGAAGCGCGGTCGCGAGAGAGATGACGCGGGTCATGCGGGACTGGGCTCCAGGGCGAGCAGCCGCGAGGCGGCCTGCTGCATGTGCGACACGAGTTCGGTGTGCGGAACTTCGAGGAACATCGGCAACTCGATCCGACCGGGCCGTGCGGCGGCGCGCTCGCGAGCGGCGTTGAGCAGGATGGGGCCCATGATCGACATGTAGGCGAGCACCGGGTTGATGGGCCGGAAGAGCCCGGCCTGTCGTCCGTCGGAGAGGATCCGGGTGAAGGCGAGGAAGATGGTCTTCATCAGGGCGAGGGTTTCGGGGTCGAGGCGGGGGGCGCCTTCCGAGATCTCGCGGAGCATGAGGGG
>DATLLC010000384.1:0-3365 GCA_035538015.1 Vicinamibacterales bacterium | reverse complement strand
CCCTGGTCGAGCGCCAGGACGCGCGATTCCCACGGGCTTCGGCCGCAGCGAAGGGCCCGCGAACGGCAACGGCCTCGACATCGGCGAAGGCGTCGAGGCCGCGGAAGGCGACGCGAAGCCCGAAACCTCGTCGAACCTGAGTTCGATGTTCCTGCGCTCGCGGCTCTCCCCGCATGTCACCGCGTGCGCGCCACGCGGGCCTGTTCGTTCGCGGCGGTCCTGGGGGGCGCGACCGTGACTACGGGCGCGCTGGAAGTGCAGGGCTGCCGGCTGGCGTTCCACGTCGAGGGCGCCGGCCCTCCGATTGTGTTCATCCAGGGCGTGGGTGTGTGCGGCCGCGGGTGGACGCCGCAGGTCTCGGAGCTTCGCGCGCGCTTCGCCTGCCTCCACTTCGACAACCGCGGGATGGGGCCGAGCCAACCCGCCGGCCGACCGATTACGGTCGTACAGATGGCCGACGACGCGCTTGCGCTGATGAGTCATTCGGGGTGGGAATCGGCGCACGTCGTCGGACACTCGCTCGGCGGGCCAGTGGCCCTCGACCTGGCCCTGCGGCATGCCGGACGGGTCCGGAGCCTGTCGCTCCTATGCACGATCGCCAGGGGCGCCGATGCCACGCGCTTGTCCTGGCGGATGCTCTCCATCGGGTTCCGCTCGCGCATTGGCCCGCGCCGTGCCAGGCGCCGCGCGTTCATGGAGATCGTCATGCCAAGCGGCGCGGTTCCCGATTCCGAGGCGGATCGTGTCGCCGGCGAGTTGGCGAAGTTGTTCGGGCACGATCTGGCCGATCAGCCGCCGATCGCGATGCCGCAGCTTCGCGCCTTGCGGAGATACGACGCGACCGCGCGGCTGCCTCGGCTCGCCGGCATCCCCACGCTCGTCTTGAGCGCGGCCTACGACCCGATTGCGCCTCCTCGGTTCGGACGGGCGCTGGCTGCATCCATTCCCGGCGCCCGTTTCGTCGAGTTTCCGGACGCGGCCCACGGTCTCCCGATTCAGCATGCCGCTGCCGTCAATGCGCTGCTGGCCGAGCACTTCGACCACGTAGAGTCGAGCCGCGTCTGACCGCGAGGTCACGAGAATCTGGTGATCTCGTGATGTGGTGACCTATTGATCGATCTGGCGATTGGATGATCTGGTGATCTATCTGGTGATCTGGTGAGCGATTGGGCGATTCGCCTGTCTCCAGGCCAGGGCCGTGGGTTACGCGATGTCCTGGAGCAGGGTCGCCAGCTGGTCGTCCGACTCTGGCGGGATCGTGCGGAGGTCCAACACCACCCATTCGTCGACGATGCGGGCGATGACGGGGGTGGCCAGGCCGCGGAGGCGGGCCTCGAGGGCTGTGGCGGTGAGGCCGTCACGTTCGATCGCTAGGAGCACGGTCGGCAGGGGCACGCCCGGAGCGCTGCCGCCGCCGACCGCCGAACTGCCGCTGACGAGGCGTGTGCGCCAGCCGCCGGCGACGATGCGCTCGGCCAGGCCCCGGACGCGGGTCTCGATAGTCTCGACGTCCAATGCGAGCATCCGCTGGACTGGCACAGTGCGATCGGCGCGGCCCGCGAGGTACTCGACGAGCGTGGCCTCGAGGGCGGCATACGTCAGCTTGTCCACGCGGAAGGCTCGCATCAGCGGGTGCTTCCGGAGCGCGTCGACCAGCCCCGCCCGTCCGGCCAGGATGCCGGCCTGTGGCCCCCCGAGCAGCTTGTCGCCGCTGAAGCAGACGAGATCGACGCCGGCGGCGAGTGAGGCGCGCACCGAGGGCTCATCGGCGAGCGGCGCATCGAGGTTGCCGCTGCCCAGGTCCTCGACCACGGGTAGGCCCAGGCGTTGGCCGATCGCGACCAGCGCCTTGAGCGACGGGCGTTCGGTGAAACCCTCGACGCGGAAGTTGGAGGGGTGGACGCGGAGGATGAGCGCGGTCTTCGGTCCCGCCGCGGCGGAGTAATCCGATACGCGCGTCCGGTTCGTCGTGCCGATCTCGCGCAGGATGGCCCCGGATTGGGCCATGACGTCGGGCACCCGGAAGCCCCCGCCAATCTCCACCAGTTCGCCACGGGAGATGAGGACCTCCCGTCCACGGGCGAGCGCGGCCAGCATCAACAGGGTGGCGGCGGCGTTGTTGTTGACCACGACGGCCGCCTCGCCGCCGGTGAGCGCCGTGAGGAGCGCCTCGGCGTGCACGGTGCGCGAGCCGCGCTCCCCGCGCTCGACGTCGTATTCGAGGTTCGTGTAGCCGCCGGCGGTTCCGGCAATCCGGGCCAGGGCGGCAGGGGCCAGCGGCGCTCGTCCGAGGTTGGTATGGATGATGACGCCGGTTGCGTTCAGCACCGGCCGGAGCGAGCCCTGGGCGCGCGCCGCGAGCCGCCCGCCTGCGTCCAACTCGATCGCCGCGGCCAGATTGTCCGGCACGGCATCGCGGCCAACCAGCCTTCGGCGGAGGGCGTCGGTGGCGGCGCGCAGGGCGTCGCGCGTCGCCGCGGCCCCATAGCTGGCTTCGAGTGCGTTCACTCCGGCCCGCTTCTTCAATTGGTCGATGGACGGCAGGTCCCGCGGCGTCCGCATCGCGCTCGATCGTATCGCGATCGTGCGGTTCAAGGCTCGTGACCTCACGCTCCCCATGACATCGAGACCAGAGACCCAAAAACTGCTACGATCGATACCCTCATGTCCGGCCGCACGACCCGTCCGCTGGAACGCTTCTGGCCGTATGTCGAGAAGCCCGAAGAGCCCACAGCCGACGAGCTCGCGGCACTTGATCCGGATTTGTACGCGGCCCTCTTCGGCCCGCGCGATCTCCCGTTCTCGATCACGCTTGTGTTCGGCGCCTTTGCCGGCGACGATTACCAGCGCGCCGTGACGATGGCCCAGGCCTCGGCCGATTACCGCGCAGTGGGTACCGGTGCGGATCTGCGGCATCGCGCTCGGTTCGTTCCCGGTGACGCGCTCCGGATGCGCGATCTGTACGAGCTCGTCGGCCCGCAACCCACGTGCGACGTCCTGATCGACGATCGTCCGGTCCCCTATGCGCGCGACTTGTGGCTGCCGCTCGTCTGGTTCCTGCTCCTGCCCTGACTCGAATCCTGGCCCTGACTTCCGACTCCAGTCCCGATGCCACCACCCCGATCCGACTTCGACCGCGAACTCCACATGCTGGAGGCCGAGCTCAAGCGACTGGAAGCCGATTACAACCAGTTCTTCGCTGGCCGGCTCCCGCGGCTGCCGTGGGACCAGCGCGCGCGGGTCGACGCGATGATGAAGCGCTTCGACCGAATGCACATCCAGAACACCGGCGATCGATTCCGCTTCCAGACCGTCCAGGCACGCTGGGCGTCGTTCAGTGAGCTGTGGGAACGACAGCTCAAAGC
>DATLLC010000383.1:0-15430 GCA_035538015.1 Vicinamibacterales bacterium | reverse complement strand
GGTCTCTCCATATCAGAACTGGAACCGCACGCCGAGCTGCACCTGGCGTGGAGCGCCCGGGATGTTCGTGGTAATCAGCTGCCCGGCGGTGGCGGACGTGGGGTTGTTATCGGTCAGCGAGAGGAAGTTCGGATTCGTCGCCGCGCCGAAGCCGCAATCGTCCGGCGCGGTACCGGCGCAGTAATTCGTGACCGCGTTGCCCGACAGCTGGATGTTGTCCCAGTTGAACATGTTGAAGAGCTCGGCGGTGAAGAGCAGGCGCCGTCCCTCAGCCAGGTTCAACGCCCACTGCGCTCGCAGGTTCACTTCCTTGAACGGCTCGTTGCGGAAGCCGTTGCGCTGGAAGGGAACGCCTGGCGCGCTGAAGGGTCTGTCCGGCCCCCCGCGGCTGTTGTTCGCATCTCGGCCCATCGTCGCGTCGATCGGCAGTCCGGACAGGAAACGGAAGCCCGCCGTGACGTCGAAGTTGTACGGCAGGAAGAAGATGGCGTGGCCGTTGAACTGATGCCGGCGGTCGAGTCGTGCCGGTCCCCACTCGGTCGTCAAGTCGTAGGTATTCTCGGACCCCGGGCCGCCCGAGTCACGCTCGTTGTCATCGTCGGACTCGGACTTCGCGATGACGTAGCTGATGTTGAACTGCGACCACGCCTTTCGCATCCGGGTGCCGAGCGTGAGCGACCGGTACTCGGATTCCGCCGAGGACTCGCGCACCTGGACCGACTGCAGCGGCGCATTGGGGCGCGGTGTCTGGAAGAACGGCCGGAGCGCCACGTCGGTCGCCCGCGCCTCGGGCACGGCCAGGTTCATCTCCCGGTTGCGCTGCAGGTTGTCGGTCTTGACATAGATGAAATCGGCCGAGGCCGTGAAGCCGGGCGCCAGCTCGCGCTCGAACCCGGCGCCGAACTGCGTCGCGCGTGGATTCTTGAAGTCCTGATCGATGACGAGCGGCTGCGCACCGAAGTAGGGGTTCACCGTCAGCCCGAGCGCGCTGGCAATCTGCGTAATCTGATCGGTCGAGAGTATCGGCAGCTGGTCCAGCGGCGTGCGGTTCAAGTCGATGCCGATCAGCAGCAGCTGCCGGTAGAGCGTGGTGTTCGGGTTGCCAGCCGGGGCTGTAAACGGCAGCTGCGCCGAAAGATCACCGGGCGGAACGCGGAAGTTGTTCATCGGCGCCGCCCATAGCAGCATCGGCGTCCGGGCGTAGTAAAGGCCCGTGTAGCCGCGGACCACCGTGCGGCCGTCAGCCCCGGGGTTCCACGCGAAGCCAACCCGCGGCCCGAACTGGCTGAGCTGATCGGGAATTTGCGTGGGATCCAGGGTACGGCCGTTCGGGAACGTGAAACCGTTCAGAGCGCCGAGCAGGAAGTCGTTGTTCGCCTCCGGCGTTGGATTGAAGCCGCCTTCCCATCGGATCCCATAGTTCAACGTGAGCGTCGGCGTGACGCGCCACGCGTCCTGCGCGAAGAATGCCAGTTCGTCGGTCGCGAGCGACAGCTGGAGATTGCCCAACTGCTTCAGGTAACTGGCGCTGGCGATGGGCACGTCGAAGCGGTTCGCGTTCGTTCCGCCGACGCTCATGATCTCGAGCGCCGCAGAGGGCGCGCCAACCACGTTCCAGGCCCCGAACTGGTTGAACCCGAACAACTGGTACGCGTCCACATGGTTGTATTCGGTGCCGAACTTGAACGTATGGGTGCCGCTGATGAGCGTGGCATTCACAGCGGCCTGCGCGCGCCAGTCACGCTGGATGTTCTGCCCGAGGAAACTCACCGTCCCGTAGTTTCCGACCTGGCTCGTGACGGTCGGCTCGAGCGCATTAGCTTCGCGCGGGCGCTCCTCGCGCGCATACTGGCCGCGTGCCTCGAACAGGAGGTTCGATCGGATTGCCGAGGTGTATTGGCCGACGATGGTATTGGTGTTGTCCTTCTCCGTGCCGTTGTTCGACACAGCTTGGGTTATCGTGTCCGACAGCGCATTGCCGGTGGAACTGCCGTTGAGCGCTTCGTTGCGGCTGTAGTTGTAGCGGACGTTCAGACGGGTGCCGGTACCGAGCTGGTAGTCGACGCGCCCGAGAAGCGCCGTGGCGTCGTTGGTCGTGTCGAACGGCTCCTCGAGGTTTCTGTACTGGTCGTACGCCTCCGCCGTGTCCGCCGTCCGCGTCGCCCCCGCGAAGTTGAAGACGACGTTGCGGGTGTTCTCGAACACCTGCTGCTCGAAGGCGCCGAAGTAGAACAGGCGATCGCGGAGGAGTGGGCCGCCAATCGACCCTCCGAACTGCTGCTGCGTCGGCGCTGCGGTCTGGCCGAACGCGTTCTTCTCGGCCCAGTCGCGGTTGCGATTGACGTAGAGCGCCGAGCCACGCGTGCTGTTGGTGCCCGACTTCGTGATCGCGTTGACCAGGCCGCCGGTCGAGCGGCCGAACTCCGCTGAGTAGCCCGCGGCCACCACCTGGAATTCCTGGATTGACTCGAGCGGAATGGTGAACGCGTTATTGGATCGCTCGCCCCCCTTGAGGCCGCCGAAGAACGGCTGATTGTAGTCGGCGCCGTCCACGCTGACATTCGAGTTGATTCCGCGTTGGCCGGCGAAGGACAGTTGCCCCCGCGATGTGTCGACCTGGACCGTCGGTGTCAGCGTGATGAAATCCTGGAACCGCCGGCCGTTGATCGGCAGGTTCTTGATGGCCTCCTCGTCGAGGGTGGAGGTCCGTACCGTTGCGGTCGTCTCAATAAGGGGTGTGGCCGCCGTGACCGTCACGCTCTCCGCGATTGCCGACAACTGCAGGGTGTGGTTATACGTGATGCTCGCGCCCACCGTGAGCGCGATGCGTCGCGTCGTCGTGCTGAAGCCGGCCAGATCCATCGTCACGTCGTAGGTGCCCGGCGGCAGAAGGGGCAGCAGGAAGATCCCCTCTCCGTTGGTCACTACCGTCCGGGTGTATCCCGTCTCGGGGTTCTTGGCCGTCACCGAAACGCCGGGCAGGGCGCCACCTTGCGCATCGACGACGCGGCCGTTGATTTCCGCAGTGGTCGCCTGGGACTGCGCCGCCGCTGGCACGAACGAGGCCAGCACGACCGACGCCCCCAATAACACTCGCAACAGATGTGCAGCAGCAAAAGACACCATGGTAGTCAGCCTTCCTCACTCTCCTGAATCGAGCAGAAATTACCACTTCAGTGTTACCGGGCGGTAAATGAAATAGCTGAGTCCCGAGGAAGGGGCGCAAATGGAAAACCGGGCGCCCCTGGATCACAGGCGCGCCCGGTTTGGTCGAACGCCAGAATCGTGTTGGTTAGTTCGTGCCGGCGGTCTTCTGCTTGCGCAGCTCCGTCGCCTTGTCGCGGAGCTCGTCGGCCTCCTTCAGGAGCGCCTGCTGCTTCTTGGGATCCTTCTCCAGGTTCGCCTGCAGTCGGAGCAGCAGGTTCTTGTAGGCAATCGCCTCCATGTAGTCGCTCTTGATCTGGATGGCCTTGTCCACCGATCCGAGCCCGTCCATCACGTACTGGATCTTCTCCTTGTCGGAGAGGCGGAAGTCCCGATTCGCCTTGTCCCAGTAGTAGGTGGCCACGGTGTAGTGGGCTTCGGGGTTGTTGGGCTCGATCTTGATGCGCTCGTTCAGGTACTGGATCGTCTTCTCGAAGTCGCCCTGGGTGTTGTAGAAGTTCGCCAGCTGGAGGTAGACGGCGGGGTCGTTGGGCTTCGAGTCGCGGGCCTGCATCAGCGTCTGCTCGGCCAGCTCGTACTCGCCCGAGTCCTGATAGAGGCGGGCCAACATGAAGTAGTTGGTCGGCTCTGTCGGGCTGAGCTGGATCATCTGCTTGATGATTGGCTCGGCCATCGTCGGGTCGTTCAGCTTGTCCGGCCCGTAGGCGGCCACGAGATACTCGAGTGACCGGGTCCTCATCATCGTGTCGGTGATCTTCTCCGACGCCCGCTTGTAGTTCTCGACCGCCTTGGTCAGGTTCGCGTCGTTGGCGGGTTCGCCCTTTCGCGCCGGCCGGAACAGGTTGTCGTACGAGTTGGCGAGGAAGAAGTAGACACATCCAGGGCTGGTGCCGCAGGAATTCAGCTCACCAGCCGGGTCGGCCGCGACGGCCTCCTCGTACTTGATGACCGCGCCACGGAAATCGTTGCTGGCGTACAGCTTGTTGCCGTCCTTGTAGGCCTTCATCGCCCTGATCTGGCCGATCTGGGCGCATCCGGCGGCAGCCATACTCATTCCGGCGAACAGAGCCAGGTATGCCCCCGCTGACCGAATCCTCATCATGTCCCCCTGTAGTGCTGTGGTGTTTCCCAAGTTGAGCCGTTACAAGCGCTTACAACATCCGCTCCGCAGGCGGGCGGGAAGACCGGGAGTATAGCCCCGTTCCTTGACCCCCCGCAACCCCGACCCTATGATGAGCGCAAGGGCGCGTGGCGCACTCTCCTCTGAGTACGTTAGACACCGTTTACGATGATTCGCTTCGAGGATCTGCTGGACCGGGTCCGGGATTACAACCCCGACGCCGACCTGGAGCTGCTGCGCCGGGCCTACGTCTTCTCGGCCCGCGAGCACAAGGGGCAGGTCCGCCATTCCGGCGAGCCCTACCTGGTTCACCCGCTTGAAGTCGCCGACATCCTCGCCGGGATGAAGCTCGACGTCGTGTGCGTGGCCGCCGGTCTCCTCCACGACGTCGTCGAAGACACCGTCGCGACACCCGAGACCCTGCATGAGCGCTTCGGCCAGGACGTCGCGCACATCGTCGAGGGCGTGACCAAGATCGGCGCAATCCCCTTCTCGTCGAGTGAGGAGCGCCAGGTCGAGAACTTCCGGAAAATGCTACTGGCGATGGTGGACGACATCCGCGTCATCCTCGTCAAGCTCGCCGATCGCCTTCACAACATGCGCACCCTGCAGTACATGTCCGAGGAGCGTCGCGTCCGGATCGCGCAGGAGACGCTCGACATCTACGCGCCCATCGCCAACCGGCTGGGCATGTCGAAGATCAAGAACGAGCTCGAGGAGCTCTCGTTCAAGTACCTGGAGCCGGTCGCATTCGAGACGCTCCTCGCGCGCGTCGACGCCAAGCGCCGCACCACCGAGGGCAGCATCGAGGAGCTGCGAGCGCAGCTCTCGGCCAAGCTCGCCGAGGCCCAGGTCCCCGTCGTCGCGATCGACGGACGCATCAAGCGTCTCTACAGCATCTGGCTCAAGCTGAAGAAGCAGAAGATCGACCTGGACCAGGTGTACGACCTGATCGCGCTCCGCGTGGTCACGCCGTCGGTGAAGGACTCCTACGCCGCGCTCGGCATCATCCATCAGACGTGGTCGCCGGTCCCGGGCCGGATCAAGGACTTCATCGCGATGCCGCGGCCGAACGGGTATCAGTCGCTGCACACCTCGGTCATCAGTGAGCGGGGCCTGCCCTTCGAGGTCCAGATCCGCACCGAGGAGATGCATCGACGCGCCGAGGAAGGGATCGCGGCGCATTGGAAGTACAAGGAAGGGCGGGTCGGGGCCGGCCGCGACGAGCAGTACTTCCAGTGGCTGCGTCAGCTGCTCGAATGGCAGCAGGAGGTGCGCGATCCGCAGGAGTTCCTCACCAACCTGAAGATCGATCTCTATCCCGAGGAGGTCTACACGTTCACGCCGCGCGGCCAGGTGAAGGTGTTGCCGAAGGGCTCGACGCCCGTCGATTTCGCCTACGCGGTCCACACCGACGTGGGCCACAAGTGCGTGGGCGCGCGCGTCAACGGGCGCATGGTGCCCCTCCGCACCCGGCTCAAGAACGGCGACATTGTCGAGGTCATGACCAACCCGGCGCACAAACCGAGCCGCGACTGGCTCGGTTTCGTGGCCACCTCGCGCGCCCGCAACAAGATCAAGCACCTGATCCAGTCCGAGGAAAAGGAACGCGCGGTGGAGCTGGGGCGGAAGGTCTTCGAAAAGGAAGCCCGGCGCTTCGACCTCAACCCGGCCAAGCTGCTCGAGAGCGACCTGGTCGAGGCCGTGGCCGAGGAATTCGGCGCCCAGCGCGCTGATGACCTGCTCGCGCAGATTGGCTACGGCAAGGTCTCGGCCCGTCAGGTGCTCGACAAGCTGGTCCCGCAGGAGCAGCTGAAGGAAAAGGCGCCCGAGCACCCGGTGCTGACCGCGATGAAGCGGGTGCTGAAGCCCGGCGGGGAAGCCGATCGGATCAAGGTTCGCGGCGCCGACGAGCTGATGGTGTTCCGGGCCCGCTGCTGCAACCCGATCCGGGGCGAGAAGATCGTCGGCTACATCACCCGCGGCAAGGGCGTGTCGGTCCACTCCGCCAATTGTCCGAACGTCATCAACCTGCAGTACGACCCGGAGCGGCGGATCGACGTCGAGTGGGACAAGGGCAGCGACACCGCACCCTACACCGTCCGGCTGACGATGGCGGTGGAGGATCGGAAGGGAATGTTGGCGGCACTCAGCGCGAGGGTGGCGGAGATCAACACCAACATCACGAACCTGGAAGCGACGACGAGCGACTCCGCGCACGCCACCGTCGGGATGACGGTGGAGATCCGCGACATGAAGCACCTGGAGAAGGTGATCAAGTCGCTACGTGGCGTTGAGGGAGTCTTGGACGTCGAGCGCGCCCCCAGCCGGTGACACAAAGGGCACGAGGCACGAAGGACACGAAGAAGGCAAGAAGGACACGAAGCGCTTCTGGGTCTTCGTGATCTTCGTGAGACCCCCGTCAGTGAGTCCTTCGTGATCTTCGTGTCAGAGGACGGCGATGACTTCGATTTCCACTCGCACGTCGCGCGGGAGGCGTGCTACCTGCACGGTGGAGCGGGCCGGGAACGGGGCGGCGAAGTACTTCGCATACACCTCGTTCATGGCCGCGAACTCATTCATGTCCGCCAGGAAGACCGTGGTCTTGACGACCTGGCCGAAGGTGGCGCCGGCGGCGGCTAGAAGGGCCGCGATGTTCTCCATGACGCGCGCGGCCTGGGCCGTGATGTCCCCGGGGACAACCTGGCCGGTGGCCGGGTCCAGGGGAATCGAGCCCGACAGGAACAGAAGGTTGCCCGTGCGGATCCCGGCGGAATAGGGGCCGATGGCGGCCGGCGCGCCCGGCGAGCTGACGGCCTCCCGCATCAGGCGGCCTTGATGATCTTGCTGGACCGGATGCAGCGGGTGCAGACGCGGATCCGCTTGGTGGCACCGTTGATCACCGCCCGCACGCTCTGCAGGTTCGGCTCGAACCGGCGGGGACGGACGTTGTGGGCATGGGATACCTTCCGGCCCACCGCCGGACCCTTGCCGCAGACTTCACACCGCATGGCCATTGAATACTGCTCCTAGGAGAAACGCCAATCTTAGCAAGTTCCAGGTTCGAAGTGCAAAGTTCGAGGCCGGCGCCATGCCCGGTGGGGCCTGCCGTCAGGGCAGGATGATCGGCGACGCTGCCGGGGAGGGAGGTTGCTCCGGCGAAGGAGGCAAGATGCGAGCGAGCAGCGTGAGATAGGCGTTCGAATCGTCCCCGACGCCCGGGGCCTCGTGCCGGGCGCCCCGCTCGACGCCCCGAAGCACGGCGGCTGCGTCGCGGCCGAACCGGGAGCCGCCGCCTTTACCCACTTCGGCCAGAAACGCGTCCATCTTGCGCCGGAGCCCCTCGCTGACCGGGTTGCTGGCCGACAACTCAGCGATGACCCCTCGTCCCGCCGCTTCGAGCGTCGCTGCCATGGCGGCGGCCGCGTCGGCCACGTCCCCGTCGCCGAGTGTCAGCAATCCGTCAGGGCGGTAGGCCCTGATGAGGCTGCCGAGCAGGAAGAACAGCTGAAGCTGCATCTCGCTCGGCCGCTGGCCCATCGCGCCAATCACAACGCTGATGTCATGTTCCTGCTGTTTGCGAACGGCCGCGGCGGGATGCTTCTGAGCGGCGCCCAGATAGACGCAATCCGAGGGACACCGAATCTCGACCAGCCGCTTCGTAGCGCAACAGGTGGGGCAGATGTCGCGGTCCAATGCCGGGCATGCTCGTTTGGCGGGACGCCTGGCGCAAAGGGAGCATGTCACTGTGAAGAGTTTACCTGCCCTCGAATCAAACCGCGACCGACCGATATGTTGGTTGGCCCCCGGGCAGTTTGGACGCTGATTTGCCACATTGGTCGGTTCGTGCTACCGTTTCGCGGTTTCAGAGTGTCCCCCTGGACGGACACGTTGAGGGGGACAGTGTCCTAGAACCCTTCTGGTCAGTCGGGCGTCTAATAGCAGTGAACGGTGTTAAACGCGCGCCGTTCGGCTTGGGCTGATCAGTTAAGTAGTTGTGAATGAACAACTTGCGTATGGAAGGTCGAGGCGGGGTCGTAGGGCGCAGCTGGCAGGTGGAAAGTGGGCGGCCCGGTCGTTTATAACCCTCGATGGGACCAATCGCGATGCTGATCAACCGTTTCCGGCTTTTTGGGTTCGAGCCGGGTTCATAGGCACCGCCTTTGCAGGAGGGCGGGCATCATATCGCCTCCCGGAGAAACGGCTGGGAGGGGGAACAGGAAGGAGTGGCTGTCATGGCCAAGGGAACGAAGCGCACGGCAGTAGCAGAGGCGTCCAAGAGCGCCCGATACGAGGAACTGCGAACGATTTTGGAAGACCGTCGTCGCGACATCATGAGCGAGGTGCAAGGCCGCATCCGCGGCGTCCGCGCCGACGGCTCGGAGAAGCCGCACGAGGTCATGGACCAGGGTGAGACCAGCGAGGTCGACATCCAGGAAGACATCGAATTCGCCCTCATCCAGATGAAGGCGGAAACACTGAACAAGATCAACGAGGCGCTCTCCCGGCTCGAGGAAGGGACCTACGGTCGCTGCTTCGAGTGCGGCGACGAGATTGCCGAGCAGCGGCTGCGCGCGCTGCCGTTCGCGGTCCGTTGCAAGGATTGCGAGGAGGCGCGCGAGAACGCCCAGAAGCGCGAGCGCATGGCGGCTCGCCGCGGGGCGTCCAGCCTCTTCTACGAGTTCCACGGGTAACACCCGGCGCCCTTCCTGGCCGCAGGCTCCGCCGGTGGCGGGGCCTGCCACCCTCGCCCACCGGTCGAGTCCCGGCGTCACGAAGATCCGGGCCACGCACGACAATTCACTGTGGGGGTCGCATGAGCGATCACATCGAACCCGTGTCCGACGAGCAAGCTCGTCTGCCGGAGAACGTGCCGGCGGAGATCGCGGTGCTGCCACTGCGCGACACCGTGCTCTTTCCGCAGGCCTTCATGCCGCTCGCGGTGGCGCGCGAAAGTTCGGTTCGGCTGATCGATGAAGCCGTCGCCTCGGGTCGCATGATCGCCGTCTTCGCCCAGCGTGAAGCGGCCGAGGACGATCCGCAGCAGCCGGATCTGCACCCGATCGGGACGGCAAGTCACATTCACAAGATGTTCAAGCTGCCCGACGGCAGCCTCCGGATCATCGTCCAGGGCGTCACCCGCGTCCGCCTCGACGAGGTGCTGGCCGCGCGCCCGTACCTCCGCGCCCGGGTCACCGAGCTGCCCGAGGTGGTGGGCGACAAGGACAAGCTCGAGATCGACGCGCTGCAGCGCAACATCAAGACCAACTTCCAGCAGATCGTGTCGTTGTCGCCGCTCATGTCGGACGACCTGCAGACGCTGGCGATCAACATCACCGAGCCCGGCCGGCTCGCGGATTTCATCGCCTCCAGCCTCGGCACCATCAACACCGACGTCAAGCAGGAGGTGCTGGCTACGCTTGACGTGCGCGCGCGCCTCGACCTGCTCAACCGGCTCCTCATCAAGGAGCTCGAGGTGCTGGAGCTCGGGTCGAAGATCCAGTCGCAGGTGCAGTCGGAGGTTGGCAAGAACCAGCGGGACTACTTCCTGCGCGAGCAGCTCAAGGCCATCCAGAAGGAACTCGGGGAAGGCGACGACCAGACCCGCGAGATCGACGAGCTGCGCGACAAGATCGAGGCCGCCGGCCTGCCCGACGTCGTGAAGAAGGAAGCCCTGCGCGAGCTCGATCGCCTGTCCAAGATGCCCCCCGCGGCCGCCGAGTTCACGGTCGCCCGCACGTATCTCGACTGGATCGTGGCCCTGCCCTGGTCCAAGCGGACCGACGAAGTGATCGACCTCGTCCACACCAAGGAGGTGCTGGACCACGAGCACTCGGGCCTGGACAAGCTGAAGGACCGGATCCTCGAATATCTGGCCGTCCGCAAGCTCAATCCCGCCCTCAAGGGGCCCATCCTGTGCTTCGTCGGGCCACCGGGCGTGGGCAAGACCTCGCTCGCGCGATCCATCGCCACGTCGCTCGAACGCAAGTTCGTCCGGATCTCGCTCGGCGGCGTGCGCGACGAGGCCGAGATCCGCGGGCACCGCCGCACCTACATCGGCGCGCTGCCCGGGCAGATCATCCAGGGGCTGCGCCGCGCCGAGTCCAAGAATCCGGTGTTCATCCTGGACGAGGTCGACAAGCTCGGCTCTGACTTCCGTGGTGACCCCTCGTCCGCTCTTCTCGAGGTGCTGGATCCCGAGCAGAACAACACGTTCCGCGACCACTACCTCGACGTCCCGTTCGACCTGTCGGAGGTGCTGTTCATCACCACCGCCAACGTGCTCGACACCATCCCCGGTCCGCTCCGCGATCGCATGGAGGTGCTGGAGCTCGCCGGCTACACCGAGGAGGAAAAGCTGGCGATCGCCCGCGAGCATCTGGTGGGCAAGCAGGTCCAGAACCACGGCCTCACGCCCAAGCAGGTGGTGTTCACCGATGCGGCGCTTCGAACCGTGATCCGCGGCTACACCCGCGAGGCCGGCGTGCGCAACCTCGAACGCGAGATCGGGGCCATCTGCCGCAAGACCGCGCGCCGGCGGGCGGAGGGCGACGAGGCCAAGGTCCGGGTGACCCCGGAGCTCGTGAGCGAGCTGCTCGGCGCTCCGCGCTATCTCGAGGAGGAAGTGGAGCAGCGGACCAAGCAGCCCGGCGTGGCCACTGGGATGGCATGGACGCCGGTTGGTGGCGAGGTGCTGTTCGTCGAAGCCTCACGCATGGCTGGTGGGAGCTCGCTCACCCTGACCGGCCAGTTGGGCGACGTCATGAAGGAGTCGGCGCGCGCGGCGCTCTCCTGGGTGCGCGCCCACGCGACGGAATGGAACATCGATCCCGAGTTCTTCAAGGCCTCGGAGATTCACCTGCACGTGCCGTCGGGTGCCATCCCGAAGGATGGGCCGTCGGCCGGTGTCACGATGGTGACGGCGCTGGTCTCGACGCTCTCGCGGCGCGCCGTCCGTGGCGACGTCTCGATGACCGGCGAAATCACGCTGTCCGGGAAGGTGCTGCCAGTTGGCGGCATCAAGGAAAAGGTGTTGGCCGCCAAGCGCGCCGGCATCAAGGAAGTGATCCTGCCGAAGCAGAACGAGAAGAACGTCAAGGAGGATCTGAACGAGGAGCTCCGTCGCGGGCTCACCATTCACCTGGTGAGCACGATCGACGAGGCGCTGCTGCTGGCGCTGCTCCCCGCGACGCGGGGCGGCGCCACCAAGGCCAAGGCGCACGGCCGCGCTCGCGCCCACGCGCCGCTACAGTGACACGAAGAACACGAAGGGGAAACACGAAGGGCACGAAGGCCTGGTGCCCTTCGTGCCTCAGATCAGCGTCAGGCCCGCCACCGTTTTCAGGTCGACAATCTCACCCGCCGCAATCAAGGCGCGCGCCTCGGCAACCGTGAAGGTGCGCGGCTCGATATCCTCGTCTTCGTCCTTTCGAGCCGTGGAGTCGGGTGCCGGCGGCCCCAGGTCGGAGCAGCGGTAGAAGATCATCAGCTCGTCGCAGAACCCGGGTGTCGGGTAGAACGCTTTCAGCCGTTCGATCCGGCCAGGCACGAGGCCGATCTCCTCTTCGCACTCCCGTGCGGCGGCCGCCGTCGGGTCTTCGCCGGGCTTCAGGCTGCCCGCCGGCAGTTCCCAGATGTAGCGGTCCAAGGTGTAGCGATACTGCCTGATCAGAATCACTTGGCCGGACGAGGGCTGCGGCAGCAGTACGACCGATCCGGGGTGCCGGATCACTTCCATCTCCAGAGTGTGCCCGGTCGGCAGCGTCACCGTGTCCACCTCGATCCGGAAGATGCGTCCTTCGCGAATGACAGACCGGGAGAGGAGTCGTGCAGACCGACGCGTGTCCATGCGATCAAATGTA
The DNA here is from genome assembly GCA_035538015.1 of Vicinamibacterales bacterium. Lineage (GTDB taxonomy): Bacteria > Acidobacteriota > Vicinamibacteria > Vicinamibacterales > UBA2999 > VFZN01. The sequence continues at coordinate 3,283 of DATLLC010000383.1, read as the reverse complement.
CTCCTCCGTCCAGAAGCGGCATACTGGTTCCTGGCGAGCCGGCGCGCGTTCGACGGCCGCCGAAGGAGATCCGCGATGTCCAGCGTGTCGAATGACGTGGCCCAGCGCACCGTGAGCCTGGCCGACGAAGAGGCGGTCAAGCAGGTACTCGCGACCACGATGGTCAGCCTCTGGCAGGCGGTCAATACGCTGACCCGCATCCGTCCGTCAAGGCGGGATCGCTACCGTGTCGCCATCTTCGGGTCCGCCCGCGCCCAGCCCGGGACGCCCGTCTACGAAGAGGTCAAGCGAGCGGCCGCAGCGTTTACTGCCATGGGCTGTGACATCGTCACGGGCGGGGGGCCGGGGCTCATGCAGGCGGCCAACGAGGGTGCGGCCTCCGCCGGCCTCGAAGGACGATCGTTCGGCATCCGTGTGGAGCTGCCGTTCGAGCAAGACGTGAATCCCTTCGTCGAGCACGCCTTCGAGCACGGCACGTTCTTCACCCGCCTGCAGCATTTCGTCATCGCGTCCGACGCGTTCGTGGTCGTGCCCGGCGGCATCGGGACAGTCCTCGAGACGCTCATGATCTGGCAGCTGCTCCAGGTCCGGCACGTGGACAACGTGCCGCTGATCCTGGTCGGAAACATGTGGAAAGGCCTCGTGGAGTGGACGGCCGAGAGCATGCTCGATCCGCGCATGCCCCTGGCGAGCCCGCAGGACATCCACATCCCGCAGTGCCTCGAGACGGCCGACGAGGCCATCGCGGTCGTGCGTGGACTCCATGAGCAGTGGCTGCGGGGGCGGGAGCCGGCTCCAACCTCGTGAGCGGAGTGGCCGACGCCCGGCCTTCGCCGGTGCTGGCGGGCCCTGCGTGACACCTGTGTGAAATTCCGATTCAGAAGGACCCCGCCCGGGCAGCTGGACCACCAAGGCGGTATGATCGAGTGTTGCATGTCGTCGCGTGACACGGGTGGCCCGAACGCCGAGACCGGACAAAGCGCGGTCGACGTCGAGACCCTGATCAATCTCGCGGTCCACGCCTCGCCGGTCGGGATGCTGGTCGTCGACGATCGCGGCGTCATCCTGTTCGCGAACCGCGAGGCCGAGCGCCATTTCGGCTTCTCGGTCGAGAACCTGGCTGGGCTGCCGGTCGAGTCGCTCGTCTCGGGCCCTGCCGCATTGCGCCATGCGTCCCTGCGCCAGTCCTTCATCGAGCAGCCCGAGTCCCGCCGGATGGGCGTGGGCCGCTACCTGTTCGGCCGGCGGCAGGACGGCTCGGAGTTCCCCATCGAAGTCGGGCTGAACCCCGTGCGCGTGGACGCCCGCACGTTCGTCCTGGTCTCGGTGGTGGACATCACGGAGCGGCGGAATGCCGAAACCACGGCGCGCCGTGGTGTCGAAGATCGGCTGGCCTTCGAGGCGCTCATCGCCGATATCGCGTCGGCGTTCGTCAACCTCCCGCCGGATTCCCTCGACGCGGCCATCACCGAGGCCCTGCAACGCATTGGCGAGGCGCTCGACCTCGACCGCGCCGTCGTGTGGCTGCGCGAGGAAGGCAGCGACGATTTCTACCCCGCGCAGCGCTGGGCCCGGCCGGGCGTGTCGATGATCGGCGAGCGGCTGTCGGTCCGGGACACGTTCCCCTGGCACTGGACCGAGATGCTGGCCGGCCGAATTGCCTCGTATGCCCGCGTCTCGGACATCCCCGACGAAGTGACACGGGCCAGCGCGGTGCGGCTCGGCGCCAAGTCCGGCACCACTGTCAGCTTCTCGATCGACGGACAGGTCGCCGGCTGCGTGGCCTTTGCCACGACGCGGCGCGAACGGGAATGGCCCGAGGAGGAAGTGAGCCGGCTGCAGATGGTGAGCCGGGTGTTCGCCGGCGCGATCGGCCGGCAGCGGACGGACAAGGCGCTGGTCAGCGCGCTCGCCGAGGTCAAGCGGCTGGGCGAGCAGCTCAAGGCCGAGAACAGCTACCTGCGCACCGAGGTGCGTCAGGTCCTCGGCGCCTCGCCCGTCGTGGGCCAGAGCGCTCCCATCGCCCAGGCGTTGGAGTTGGTGGCGCAGGTGGCCCCCACCGATTCGAGCGTGCTGCTGCTCGGCGAAACGGGTACGGGCAAGGAGCTTTTCGCAAGCCAGGTGCACGATCTCAGCGCGCGCCGCGACCGCCTGATGGTTCGCGTCAACTGCGCCGCCATCCCGGATACGCTGCTCGAGAGCGAGTTGTTCGGGCGGGAGAAAGGCGCCTATACGGGCGCGCTCACCAGGCAGACCGGGCGCTTCGAGCTGGCCGACAAGTCCACGATCTTCCTCGACGAGATCGGCGACCTGCCGCTCGAAGTCCAGGTCAAGCTGCTGCGCGTGCTCGAGGAGCGGCAGGTGGAACGCCTCGGGAGCTCGCGATCGGTCCGCGTCGACGTCCGCATCGTCGCGGCCACCCACCGCAACCTCGAAGAGATGGTGGCCGCCGGCAAGTTCCGTGAAGATCTGTACTACCGCCTCAACGTCTTTCCGATTCGGGTGCCGCCGCTGCGCGAGCGGCCGGGCGATGTGCCGCTGCTCGTCTGGCGGTTCGTGGACGAGTTCTCGAAGCGCTTCGGCAAGCCGATCACGAGCATCGACAAAGGCAGCATGGCGGAGCTGCAGCGACATGGATGGCCGGGCAACGTGCGCGAGCTTCGCAACGTGGTCGAGCGCGCGATGATCGTCGCCAGGCCGGGTGCCCCGCTCGTCGTGCCGCTGGTCTCCGCGCCATCCGCCTCGACGATGCCGAAGAGCTCGAAGCTGGTGGACGTCGAGCTCGCCCACGTGCGAAGTGTCCTCGAGGCCTGCGCCTGGCGCATCCGAGGCGCCGGCGGCGCCGCCGAACGACTCGGTCTGAAACCGAGCACGCTCGAGACACGGATGGCGAAGGTGGGTCTCCGCCGTCCGGAAAGAGAGCCCTGAAGGGGTCCCGGCTCGCTACGACCTTTAGGCGCGGCGATCGGCAGAAGCGCGTCGATGGCGAGGATGCAGCCGCGCCGGCGACAGGATTGTCAGTACGCTGTCAATCCTGACTGTCGGAAGATCGCGCACGCCCGCTCGGCGGCGTCGGGCGACGGTGCCGGAACGTCCCGAAGCGTGTAGTCCAGGCCAAGGCGCTCCCATTTGAACTTACCCATCTGGTGGAACGGCAGCACCTCGACGCGCTGCACGTTGCCAAGCCCTGCCGCGAACGCCGCGATGCCCTCGTGGATCTCCGGGTCGTCGGTGAGGCCGGGCACGAGCACGAAACGGATCCACACGGGCTTGCCTATCGCCG
>DATLLC010000382.1:0-11907 GCA_035538015.1 Vicinamibacterales bacterium | reverse complement strand
CGACGTTCTGGGGCGCCCGTTCAACCCGAACCTCGGCGACACCACCGCGGCGCTCGCCAACTACCGTAAGTCGGCGGCCATCTACGAAGAGTTGGGCGCGGCCGACTCCCCGGACGCGACCTTGCGACGCGAGCTGGCCACGGCCTACCTGCGGCTGAGCGAGGTGCTCTCGTCCACCGGCGACACGGCCGACGCGGTCTCGTTCGCCAACAAGGGCCTGAAACTGCAGACCGAAGGCGGCAGCGACGCGACGTTGCCGGCCGACGCCCGTCGGGAGCTGGTAGCCACCTACACCCGCGTCGGCGATCTGCTCTCGAACACCGGCGACACCACCAGTGCGCTCGAGCAGCGGCGACGGGCACTCGCCATGATGGAGGCGGTGGCGGCGACGGGTGTCGACGATGTCGCGAACCTCCGCCAGCTCGCGATCGTCTACCAGAAGCTCGGAAACTCGCTCGGCAATCCGAACTACCCAAACGTCGGCGACCCAGCCGGCGGACTGGTGCAGCTCGAGAAGTCGACCGAGGTCCTCGAGCGCGCCAATCGGCTGTATCCGAACAACGCGATGTTCCAGAAGAACCTGGCGGTCATCAACAGCAACGCGGCCGACATCCTGCTCGCCCTGAAGCGCAACGACGAGGCGTTGGCGCGGCAACGGCGGGCCCTCGACACATTCGAAGGCCTCGCCGCGGCCGACCCCAGCAACGTCGTGGCCAGGAACGACCTCGCCATCAGCGTCTACAAGATTGCCGAGATGGAGGACGGGCGCGGGCGGTTCGCCGAGGCCGTCCGCCACTATCAGCGCGCGCTGGCGATCCACCAGGCGTTGATGGCCTCCGATCCCGGCAACGATGCCTACAAGGCCGAGGTCGCGTCCGACTACAGCAGCCTGGCCGTGACCCAATCGAAGCTGGGCGAGCGCGAGTCCTCGATCACGAACCACTCGCGCGCGGTGAACATGGTCCGCGAGTTGAGTCAGACGAACCCCGCCAACGTGGAACTGCAGTTGTCGGTGGCGCTGGCCCTGACCGGGCGCGCCGACGCTTATGCCCTGCTCGGCCGGAAGGGGCCCGCCACGCTCCGCCGCGAAGATCTGACCGCCGCGGAACGCGATTACGCCGAGGCGGCCTCGCTCATGAGCAAGCTTCAGGAAGAGGGCGCCGTCGAGGGCACGGATCGCCAGACGTTCGAGCGGATACGCACTGAGCTCGACAGCGTTCGGCGCGAGCTCACGGGGTCGCGCTGACGGGCCGATCTCTTCCGCGCGTCGTCACTCCAACCGGATCAGGCCACGCCGCGTCGCAACCCGGAGCGCTTCGGTGCGGCTGGTCGCCCCCAACTTCTCGAAGAGATGGCCGAGGTGCGTCTTCACGGTGCGCTCACTGATGCCGAGCTCCGAGGCAATCTCCTTGTTCGCCTTGCCGTCGGCCATCAGCCGCAGAGCCGATAGCTCGCGGGGCGTGAGCTGCACACGCGTCACCCCTTCGGCGAGCTTGGCCGCTGCCGCCGGCGCCAGATACGTCTTGCCGGCCAGCACATCGTGGATGCACGACACCAGCGCTTCGGCGGAAATGTCCTTGAGGACGTAGGCTTTGGCTCCGGCCTTGAGCGCCCGCGAGATGTCCTCGTCGGTGTCGTAGGTGGTCAGGACGATGACGCGTGCCTGAGGATCGCTGGCGCGGATGCGACGCACCGCCTCGACGCCTTCCATCACCGGCATCCGCAGAATCGAGCAGCGTCACGTCCGGGTGGTGATGGCCGAAGGCCTCTACGGCCTCGGCGCCGTTGCCGGCTTCGGCCACCACGACCAGATCGGACTCCTGGTTGATGATGTTGGCGACACCGGTCCGGAACAGGGCGTGGTCGTCCACGACCAGGACCCGCGCCCGATGCGCCGCGTCCGTCGCGAGGCTAGCTGGCGACATACGCATCCGACGGCGCCACCGTCGGCTCCCATGCCAGCACGACCTCGGTCCCGGCCCTCGGTGCCGTCACAATGGTGAGCGACGCCCCGATGCGATCGGCGCGCTCCTGCATGCTGGTCATGCCGAAGCCGGCCAGACGCCGGTCGCCGGCGATACCGCGGCCGTCGTCCTCGACGGTGAGGCGGACACCGATCGAGCGGGCCGAGGCGGCCCGGAGGGTGATCCGGCGTGCGGAGGAATGGCGCACCGCGTTGGTCAGCGCCTCCTGGGCGATGCTGACGATCTCGCGTTCGACCGTGTCGCCATAACGCGGCAACTCGTCGAGCACGATCTCGATGGGGATCTCGGTGGTCCGTCGGGTGCGATCGGCGACGCGCCGCAGCGCCGAGGCGAGGTCCTCGCCACCGGCCAGGTGAGGACGAAGCGCGCTCACCGACCGACGCGCTTCCACGATGTGGCTGCGGGCGAGCTCGATCGCGGTGTCCAGTTTCGAGGCGACCCGCGGCGGCAGCGTGCAGGCCTCGCGCTGCGCGCCCTGCAGCTGCATCAGGATGGCGGCAAACCCCTGGGCCAGCGTGTCGTGGATGTCGCGCGCGAGGCGATTACGCTCCTCGAGGATGGCCTTGCGCCGCTCTTCGCCGGCGCTGCGCCCGGCCACGCGGCTCTGGTGCAGCGCCAGCGTCGCCTGCCGGGAGAGCGCCCGCAAGAGCGCCAGCCGCCATTCGCCTTCACAAGGCGAGGTCGGTCCGGTCGCGAGCGCAATCCACCCAAGCGTCTGGGCACCGAGGACCAGCGGCGCCACCGCCAGCGAATCGGCGCCAACGTCACGATTGAACGCGCGCACGGCCTCCGGCAGGCGTGGATCCTGCCCCCCGTACTCGGTCGTCTCGGTCCACCCCGCGGTGTGCGCGAACAGGTGGTCCGCCATGCTGGTGCGCGGCAGCGCCAGTTGCGCCCAGTCGGGGCTGGCGCGCGTGAAGAGATGCTGCTCGAAGTAGGCCATCCACAGATGCGCGCCCTGCTGGTCCGGATCGATCAGGAACACGCCGCAGGCCTGACTCTCGCAGTCGTGGACGAGCGTCTTGATGAAGGTCCCGAAGAAGCCGTCGATGTCGGGCTCGCGGACCAGCAGGTCCAGAGCCAGCTGCATCGCGTCGCTCTGGATGTTGGCCAGGCACTCCGCACGGCGCCGGCTGTCGCGCTCGCGCTGGAGCGCTTCACGCAGCGCCTGCACGTCGGGCTCGCGTGACGACCCGGCTTCGGCTGCAGCCGGGTCGCCGCAGGCCCAGGCGTCAGCGGGAACCTCCAGCGGCTGAGATGCGGCGGTGTCTTCGATCTTCACGTGTGAGGCCCTCCCTCGACGTGTCCATCCATTATCAGCCAGCGTAACGCGACCGGGTGTCTACATGCGACTGGTCCGAATGGCGCGGCCGGGTCTCGTCCAAAAGTCGCAGATTACCGTCGGCAACGCGGCCGAGACCGGGCTGACGCTCACGGAGGAGAGGAACGTGTGACACCCGCCCGATTGTGAACGAGGCGGCCGCACGCGATGCTAGTCGTCTATGACACCGCGTTTCGTTCAATCAATCGCCGGGCCGGGCGAGCGCCAGACGCTCGCAGCAGCCGCGCTCCTGTCGCTCGCTCTGGTGGCGAGTGCCTGCACGCGCACTGAAGCCCAGCAGACGCCCGAGCCGCCTCCGGTCCCGGTCACCGTTGCCGCCGTGCTCGACCGCGAGGTCACCGAGTGGGACGAGTTCACCGGACGGCTCGAGGCCGTGGACAGCGTCGCCATTCGTCCGCGCGTCTCGGGCTACGTCTCGAGCGTGCACTTCGACGAGGGGTCCATCGTGCGCAAGGGCCAGCTGCTCTTCCAGATCGATCCGCGCCCCTTCGATGCCGAGGCCGATCGTCTCCGCGCCGAACTGACCCGAGCCGAGGCCGTCGTCAGGCGCGCCGATTCCGAGTTCTCGCGAGCCGGCCGGCTGCAGGCCGAGAACGCCATCGCCCACGAGGAGTTCGAGCGGCGGGCGGCATTCCGCGACGAGTCACGCGCGCAGCTGGCGGCCGTCCAGGCCGCGCTTCGGGCGGCGGAGCTCAATCTCGAGTTCACCCGCGTGACCTCGCCCATCGCGGGGCGCGTCGGCCGCGCGGTCGTGACCGAGGGCAACCTGGTCTCGAGCGGCCCCGGCGAGGCCACGCTACTCACCACCATCGTGTCGCTCGATCCGATCTACGCGTACTTCGACGCCGACGAGCAGATCTTCCTCCGCTACCAGGGCAACGCGAAGTCGAGCCTGGGCCCGGCCGCCCGGGGCGGGGCACGTCCGGTGCAGATGGCGCTCGCCTCCGACGAGGGGTTCCCGAGGGAGGGGCGACTCGACTTCCTCGACAACCAGCTCAATGCCGCGACCGGAACCATCCGCGCTCGTGCCGTGTTCGCCAACTCGCGAGGCGAGCTCACGCCTGGGCTGTTCGCCCGGCTTCGCCTGTCCGGCGGTGGACGTCACCGCGGCGTGCTCATCCAGGACCGCGCGGTTGGAACCGATCTCGGCAAGAAGTTCGTGTACGTGGTCGACGAAGGCGGAGTCGTCGCCTATCGCGAGGTGACTCTGGGTCCGGTCGTGGAGGGCTTGCGCGTCGTCCAGACAGGGCTCGCTGCCGGGGATCGGATCGTGCTGAACGGGCTCCAGCGGGTGCGGCCGGGCGCGAAGGTGACGGCGAACGTGGTCGCGATGGAGGCATCCGATCGGCCGTTGGCGTCGCCCGCGCCGGCGGCATCGGCCCAGTAAGGAGAAGCGAACAATGAACCTGGCCCGCTTCTTCATCGACCGGCCCATCTTCGCCGCCGTCCTCTCGCTCGTCTTCGTGGTCGCCGGCGCGCTGTCGCTCTTCGTCCTGCCGGTCAGCGAGTACCCGCAGGTGGTGCCGCCGACAGTGATCGTTCAAGCGACCTACCCTGGCGCCAGCCCGCGCATCATCGCGGAAACCTTGGCCTCGCCGCTCGAGCAGCAAATCAACGGCGTCGAGGACATGCTCTACATGTTCTCGCAGGCTACCTCCGACGGCCGTATGACCTTGACCGTCACGTTCGGGCTCGGCACCGACCTGGACCAGGCGCAAGTGGACGTCCAGAACCGAGTCGCCCAGGCCCTGCCACGCCTTCCCCAGGAGGTCCAGCGTATCGGCGTCGTCACCGAGAAGAGCTCGCCGGATTTCATCATGGTGGTGCACCTCGTCTCACCGGACGAACGCTACGACATGCTCTACCTGTCGAACTTCGCCCACCTGCGAGTGCGTGACGAGTTGCTGCGGATCCGTGGCGTGGGCAACGCGCAGGTGTTCGGCGCGGGCGAGTACAGCATGCGAGTGTGGCTGGATCCGGACCGGCTCGCATCGCGCCAGCTCACGGCCAGCGACGTCGTGCGCGCGATCCGCGAGCGGAACGTCCAGGTCGCCGCCGGCGTGCTGGGCGGACCGCCGGCGCCGACCGACACGTCCTTCCAGGTGTCGGTGAACGCGCGCGGGCGGCTGGCCAACGAAGAGGAGTTCGCCGACGTCGTCGTGCGGGCGACACCGGACGGCCGCATCACCCGCATTCGGGACGTCGGGCGGGTGGAGCTCGGCGCCAACCTCTACGCGCTCCGCAGCCTGCTGGACAACCAGCCGGCGGTTGCCATCGGCATTTTCCAGCGGCCTGGTACAAACGCCATCGAGGCGTCGAACCAGGTGCGCGAGACGATGGCCTCGCTGCAGAAGAGCTTTCCGGAAGGCGTCGAGTACCGCATCGTCTACGACCCGACGATCTTCGTCCGCCAGTCGATCGAGGCCGTTGTCGAGACGCTCTTCGAGGCCATCATGCTGGTCGCGCTGGTCGTGGTGATCTTCCTGCAGACCTGGCGCGCCTCGATTATTCCGCTGGTCGCGGTCCCAGTGTCGCTGGTTGGCACTTTCGCGATCATGTTGCTCCTCGGCTTCTCGCTGAACACCTTGTCCCTCTTCGGCCTCGTCCTCGCGATTGGCATCGTCGTGGACGATGCGATCGTGGTGGTGGAGAACGTGGAGCGGCACATCGAGCTGGGCGAGACGCCGCTCGAGGCCGCGCGCCGGGCGATGGAGGAGGTGTCGGGGCCGATCATCGCCATTGCCCTCGTGCTGTGCGCGGTGTTCGTGCCGACCGCGTTCGTGAGCGGCCTGACCGGGCAGTTCTACCGGCAGTTCGCTCTGACCATCGCCATCTCGACGGTGATTTCCGCGATCAACTCGCTGACCCTGAGCCCCGCGCTCGCGTCACGGCTGCTGAAGCCGCACGGCGCGCCGCGTGACCTTGTCCAGCGCACCTTGGACCGGCTGTTCGGCTGGTTCTTCCGCGGCTTCAACCGGTTCTTCGCGCGGGCCTCTGCGACCTACTCCCTGGGGGTTGCGCGGGTGCTGAGGATCGCCGTGGCTGCCGTGGTCGTCTACGCGGGCCTCGTCGGGCTCAGCTACGTCGGCTTCAGGCAGGTCCCGGCCGGATTCATCCCGACCCAGGACAAGGAGTATCTCGTCGCGTTCGCGCAGCTGCCGGACGGCGCGACGCTGGATCGCACCGAGGCGGTGATCCGGAAGATGACCGACATCGCGATGAAACACCCCGGTGTGTCCAACTCGGTGGCCTTCCCGGGCCTGTCGATCAACGGCTTCGTCAACGCCCCAAACGCCGGGATCGCCTTCGTCGTCCTCAAGCCATCCGAGGAGCGAACGACACCGGATCTCACCGCGCAAGGCATCGTCCAGTCATTGAATGGACAATTCTTCGGCGGGATCCAGGAAGCGATCGTGGCCATCTTCCCGCCCCCACCCGTCCAGGGCCTGGGCCAAGTGGGCGGCTTCAAGCTCTACGTCGAGGATCGCGGCGGCGCAGGGTTCGAGGAGCTGTACGCCAACGTGCAGGGCGCGATCGGGCAGGCGCGGGCGGTGCCTTCCCTCGCCGGCCTGTTCTCGAGCTTCCAGGTGAGCGTGCCGCAGATCGATGCGGACGTCGATCGCGAGCGGGCCAAGACCTATGGCGTGGCGCTGACTGACGTCTTCGAAACCCTTCAGGTCTATCTCGGCTCGCTCTATGTCAACGACTTCAACCGCTTCGGACGCACTTACCAGGTGAACGTGCAGGCCGAGTCGGCCTTCCGCCTGCAACCGGAGACGATTCGGCGCCTCGAGACGCGCAGCGCCACGGGCGACATGGTGCCCCTCGGTGCGCTGGTGAAGGTCACCCGAGGCTACGGACCTGATCAGGTGATGCACTACAACGGCTATCCTGCCGCCGAAATCAACGGCGGACCGGCACCCGGCTTCAGCTCGGGCGAGGCGCAGGGCGCCATTGCCGACACCCTTCGGCAGGCGCTCCCGCCCGAGATGACCTTCGAGTGGACGGAGCTGGCCTACCAGGAGCTCATCTCCGGCAACACGATGGTGCTGGTCTTCCCGCTCTGCGTGCTGCTGGTCTACATCGTGCTGGCGGCCCTCTACGAGAGCTGGACGCTGCCGCTGACTGTGCTCCTCATCGTCCCGATGACGTTGCTGTCCGCGCTGGCCGGGGTCTGGCTGACGGCCGGTGACAACAACGTCTTCACGCAGATCAGCTTCCTCGTGCTCGCCGGCCTGGCGTGCAAGAACTCCATCCTCATTGTCGAGTTCGCGAAGCTGCGCGAGGACGAAGGCGTGAGCCGCCGCGAGGCGATCCTGACAGCGTGCCGTGTCCGGCTGAGGCCGGTGTTGATGACGTCGGTCGCGTTCATCATGGGCGTGCTTCCGCTGGTCTTCTCGACGGGCGCCGGTTTCGAGATCCGGCGCGCGATGGGCGTGGCAGTGTTCGCCGGCATGCTGGGGGTTACGGCGTTCGGCCTCGTCCTCACGCCGGTCTTCTACGATTCCATCGGGGGACTCGTGCAGCGGCTGACCCGCCGCCGCGAGGTGCCACCGGTGGCCGCGGTGGCGGAGGGCCACTGATATGCACGCTTCGTTGCGAACAGCCACGGTGATCGTCGCGGCGCTCACGGTGGGCGCCTGCACCATCAGAAAGCCTTACGTCGCGCCGGAGGTGGCGCCTCCGACCTTGCGAAGCCTGGCGCCGGACATCGCCGACACCGGCCGCTTCGATCCGCGCTGGTGGGCCCAGTTCGAAGATCCGGTCCTCGACGCGCTCGTGACCAACTCGCTCGCCGCGAATACCGACGTCCGCCAGGCCGTCGCCCGCCTCGAACAGGCGCGCGCGTTCTCGGACGAGGTCGATCGAGACCGGTTCCCCACCGTGCCGGTGGGTGTCAGCATCGATCGGCGCAGCCAGGCGATTCCCGGGTTCTCGGAGGAACGCCGCGACATCACGACCTATCGCGCTGGTTTCGACGCGTTCTGGGAGCTGGACTTCTTCGGCCGCATTCGGTCCCAGATGCGGGCCGCGGCGGCGACGGCCGAAGGCCTCGAAGCGTCGCTCGACGATGCGCGAGTGATCGTCGTCGCGGAAATTGCACGCAACTACTTCGAGCTGCGCGGCCTGCAGCAGCAACTCGAGGTCCTCGATCGCAGCCTCACCAACCAGCGCGAGAGCCTGCGGCTGACAACGGTGCGGCGCGAGGCCGGCATCGGTGAGGAACAGGACGTGGCGAGTGCGACAGCTCGTGTCGCGGCGACCGAGGCGAGTGTCCCGCCGGTCCGGGCAGCCCTGGCGCGGCGCGAGCACCGACTGGCCGTGCTCCTCGGCCGGCGTCCAGGGACACTCGAAGCCGACCTCTCACCTCGCGCCTATCCACCTTTGACCCGGGCGCTGGCAGTCGGGCCGCCTGATGAGATCCTGCGCCGGCGTCCCGACGTCCGTGCCGCCGAGCGTCAGCTCGCGGCGGCGACCGCCGTCGAAGGCATCGCCGCGGCGGATCTGTATCCGCGCGTGACGTTGACCGGCTTTCTCGGCTTCCTGGCGGGACGCGGCAGCCTCTTCGGCACCGCCGACTCCGGTGCCTGGGCCGTGACGCCGGCACTCAGCTGGGCGGCGTTCGACATCGGCAGCGCTCGTGATCGCCTGCGCGGCGCCGAAGCGGCGACGCGCGAAGCGCTGGCGCGGTTCGACGGCATCGTCTTGGGCGCGCTCGAAGAAACCGAGAACGCGCTGGTCAACTACCGCGAGGAGCAGGAACGCCTGGTCAAGCTTGTGGATCAGGCGCGGGAAAGCGCCCGCGCCGCGGGCATCGCGCGCGTGCGCTACCGTGAGGGGGCGGTGGATTTCCTTGAGCTCCTCGACGCGGAGCGGACGGAGCTGCAGGCGCAGGAAGCCGTCGCGCAGGCAGAGGCCGGAGTCTTCACGAGCGTCGTCGCGGTCTACAAGGCGCTTGGCGGCCTCGATGCCGGCGCCGGGGCGGCCACCGGTCGAAGCCAGCCCTGAGCTGCGGCGCCCAGCTGCCTTTAGGGACGGTCCGCAGCACCTCTCCGCTGTCGATAGCGCTTTCTCCGGTTCGAGACGTGAGTGGCCGGCCGGGGCGGCCACCGCAAGCAGGCTTTGAGCCACGGCAGCCGGCACAGGACTACGCTGTGGGGCCCGATCCGCCACGCAACCCTTCGTGACAGAATGTCGCGCTGGCCGTTCGATGACCCTCGCCGCCGGTACCAAGCTCGGACCGTTTGAAGTGCTGGCCCCGCTCGGCGTCGGGGGCATGGGCGAGGTCTATCGCGCCCGCGACACGCGCCTGGACCGGGTCGTCGCGGTGAAAGTGCTCCCGGCGGCCTTTGCGAGCGAGCCAACGCTACGCCAGCGGCTCCAGGCCGAAGCGCGCGCCATCTCACAGCTCTCCCACCCGCACATCTGCACGCTCTACGACATCGGCGAGCAGTCGGGCACGGCGTTTCTCGTCATGGAACTCATCGACGGCGAGACGCTGGCCGATCGCATGGCGCGGCAGCCGGGCCGCGGCTTGCCGGTCGACGAGACGCTGAGACTCGGCGTGCAGATGGCCGAGGCACTGAGCGCGGCACATCGCCACGGGATCGTGCACCGTGACCTCAAGCCGGCCAACGTGATGCTCGCGCGGCAAGGCTCGTCCGTCTCGGGCCCGGCGCAGGTCAAGCTGCTCGATTTCGGACTCGCCAAAGTCGTGCAACCAGTGGCGCCGGCGATGACTTCGAGCCTGCCCACGACGCCGCCGCTCCCTCTCACCGCCGCTGGAACGATTCTCGGCACCTTCCAGTACATGTCGCCCGAGCAGATCGAGGGCGCCGAGGCGGACGCACGTTCCGACATCTTCGCCCTCGGATGCGTGCTCTACGAAATGCTCACAGGTTCGCGGGCGTTCGACGGCAAGAGTCACGCGAGCATCATGGCGGCCATCCTCGAGCGCACGCCGGCGCCGATGGACACGCGCCAGGCCGGCATTCCGGCGCTGCTCGTCGGCATCGTCGATCGCTGTCTGGCGAAGAGCGCTGATGAACGCTGGCAGAGCGCCGCCGATCTGGCGAGCGCCCTGCGTCTGGCAGCCGCCGCAGGCCACGGGGCCGGCGCGCCAGCAGATACGGATCGACGCCCTCCAAGCGCGCAGTGGGCCAGGCTGGCGATCGCAGCCGGGCTCGGAGCGCTGACGTTCGTGGCCGGCGCACTGGCCTGGCGGGCCCTCTCGCCCGCTGCCGCGCCCGCCGTAGAGACCCGATTCGAAATCGCGCCGCCAGCCGAGACGATGTGGTCACCCTCGCCGGTCGCGTCAACCGTGCAAATCGCGCTGTCGCCGGACGGACGCCGCCTGGCGTTCGTCGCCGCGGCAAGGCGGGGCACGCCGCTGCTCTGGGTCCGGCCGCTCGACTCGACGCAGGCCCAGCCGCTGGCGGGCACTGACGATGCGGCCTTCCCCTTCTGGTCCCCGGACAGCCGATTCATCTCCTACTTCGCGGACGGGAAACTCAAGAAGATCGACACCACGGGCGGAGCGCCCCAGGTCCTCGCCGACTCACCGCTCGGACGAGGCGGGAGCTGGAACGGTGACGCCGTGATCTTGTACACACCCGCACCCAACCGTGGCATCTGGCGGATCCCCGCGGCCGGCGGCCCGCCCACGCCCGTGACCACCCTCTCGTCGACCTCGGGAGCGACCAATCACGTCTGGCCGCAGTTCCTGCCGGACGGGCATCGCTTCATCTTTTACCAGCGCAGCGACCAGGCGGAGCATCAAGGGATCTATCTCGGTTCGCTCGACTCTGCAGAAACCACGGCGATTGTCAGAAACGACGGGATGGCCGTGCCGATGCCGGGACACATCCTCCTCGTGCGCGATGGCACGCTGTTCGCGCAGCCGGTTGACGACAAGACGATGGCCACGCGCGGCGATGCCGTGCGCGTCGCCGATGGCATCGGCTACACGCTCGGAACCATCGGATACTCGCCGGTGTCGGCCGCCGGCGCCACGCTCGCTTATGGGCCAGGCGTGCGTTTGTCCACCGCGCTGCAGTGGCACGATCGCGCGGGCACGCCGGTGGGACCCGCCATCGCCCGCGGCGCGCTCAGATCTCCACGCCTGTCGCTCGACGAACGGCAGGTCGCCCTGACTGTGATCGAAGAGCAGGCGACGAGCCCGGACATCTGGATCCTCGACCTCGCTCGGAGCACGTTCACGCGGGTCACCTCACATCCGGCCACGGAGTGGTTTCCGGTATGGGCGCCGCGCGGTGGCCGACTGTTCTTCGGCTCCGCCCGTGCGCGAGCCACGACGATCTTCGAGAAGGACCTCGCCGGTACCGGGAGTGAGGAGGTGGTCGTCCCGACCGACGTGGCCCGGTATCCGGTCGATGCGACGTTCGACGGCGTGGTGGTCTTCCAGACCGGTTCGAGCGATGGCTACGACCTCGGCTTCATCGAGCCGGGAAAGAGTCAGACGCCGATCGCGCTGGTCGCGACGCCGTTCAACGAGGTGCAGGGCCGGGTCTCCCCCAACAATCGATGGATTGCGTATGCGTCCAACGAATCGGGTCGCTT
>DATLLC010000381.1:0-9070 GCA_035538015.1 Vicinamibacterales bacterium | reverse complement strand
GCTCGCCAATGCGACGCGCGTGCAGGCAATCGTCAGCCTCGATGGCACCGTCGGGGAACGGGCCGCGGCGCGTGTGCTCCCGGAGCTGGCGTCGGCCGCGACTCCAGCGAGCGTTCCCCCGCTCCTGCACCTGTACGCGCCCGGACAACAGCTATCTCGATTTCTCCGAACTGCAGAAGCGCCCGGGAGAGTGCCTCACGGTTTGGGGCACTCCGACTTCCTGACCTTCGCGCTGTTGCGCCCGGCAGATCCCAGTCAGTCGCCGCGGCGTGATCGGGTGGCGGACAAGTTCTCGGCGATCACCCGGCTGACGCGGGACTTCCTGGCGAGGCAGGTGACGTCCGGCGCGACTGGTCCCGTCCGGCTCACCGAGAGCGACGCCGGACTGGGGCTGAAGACGGCCGCGTGCCGCGCCCGCTGATCGAACGATAATCACCTCATGCGCCTCGTCGGCCGCATCCTGCTGACACTGCTCGTTGTCATCACCCTGGCCGCAGTTGCCGGCGGCTGCTACGTGCGCGCCCAACTTCGGGCCAGCCTGCCGCTGCTGGAGGGGACGATCGCGCTTGCCGGCCTGTCGGCGCCCGTGACCGTCACGCGCGACGCGATCGGCGTGCCATCGGTCACCGGCGCCGCCCGCACTGACGTCGCGCGCGCCCTCGGCTTCCTTCACGCGCAGGATCGTTTTTTCCAGATGGACCTGCAGCGCCGCCAGCCCGCCGGCGAGCTGAGCGCATTGGTCGGCGCCCGCGCCTTCGAAGCCGACGCACAGGTTCGCGTGCACCGATTCCGTCATATCGCCGAGGAGGCCTACGCGCGCACCGAGCCCGAGTGGAAGGCCGTGCTCGACGCGTACGCTGCTGGTGTCAACGCCGGACTGCACGAGCTGAACACGCCATCGTTCGAGTACCTGATGCTCCGGACGGGGCCCGAGACATGGAAACCCGAGGACTCGATCCTCACCGTGTTCGCGATGTTCCTGTCGCTGCAAGGGCGCCAGGCCGTGTTCGAGCAGACCAACCAGCAGCTCCGTGACGCGCTGCCCGAGCCGCTGTTCCGCTTCCTCACCGTCGTCGGTTCGGACTGGGATGCACCCGTGATGGGCTCGCCCGCGCCGCGCCCTGCCATTCCGGGACCGGAGCTGGCCGATCTGCGTGCCGTGGTGCCTGCGCTCAAACCCGCGGCGCGCTTGGAGACGTCGTGCTGCGCCAGCCTCGCTGACGAGTCCGCCATCATCGGCTCCAACAACTGGGCCGTGGACGGCGCGCACAGCGACAACGGCCACGCGCTCGTGGCCAACGACATGCACCTCGGCATCGGCGTGCCGAACATCTGGTATCGCGCGTCGATGACGATGCCCGATCCGTCCGACGCGTTGGGCACCCTCCGCCTCACCGGAATCACCCTGCCGGGCCTCCCTGGCCTGGTCGTCGGGAGCAACGGCCACGTCGCGTGGGGCTTCACCAACAGCGGCGGCGACTGGAGCGACCTGGTGCGGATCGATCCCGATCCGCACGATCCCTCCCGCTACCTCACACCGGAAGGGCCGAAGCTGTTCGACCTCGGCGACGAGTCCATCGCCATCAAGGGCGACGCACCACGCACCATCCCGGTGCGGGGCACCGTCTGGGGGCCGATCGTCTGGAAGGACACGGCGGGCCATGAGTACGCACAGCACTGGGTGGCGCACGATGCGGCCGTGATGGCGGCCGACCTCACACGCCCGGAACGCACGCGCACCGTGGATGAACTGAGCGTCGCCGTCGCCGGCCTCGGCATCCCGAACCAGAACGTGACGATGGCGGATACGAGCGGGCGGGTGGCGTGGACAGTGGGCGGCGCCATCCCGCGCCGGCGTGGACTCGACGGCTTCACGCCGGAGTCGTGGGCCGACGGCACGCGAGGATGGGCGGGCTACCTCGAGCCCGTGGACTTCCCGCGCATCACCAACCCGGCCACAGGCCGAATCTGGACGGCCAATGCGCCGGTCGTGGACGGGCCGATGCTGGCGACGATCGGCGATGGCGGGTACGCGGACGGGATCCGCGCGCGCATCATCCGCGATCGGCTGCTCGACTTACCGAAAGCGGCGCCGCGCCAGATGCTGGACGTTCAACTCGACAACACGGCGCTCTTCCTCGAGCGCTGGCGCACCGTCGCCCTAGCAACGCTCGCGCTGCCGGCAGCCGCATCACCGGCGGATCGTCGAGCCTCCCGCGCGGAGTTCCGCCGCCTGGTCGAGTCCACGTGGACGGGTCGCGCCTCGTCCGACTCCGTGGCCTACCGACTGGTGCGCACGTTCCGCCTGCACGCGGTGCGCCGCGTGCTCGAGTTCGTCACGGCGGGGGCGCGGGCGCAGGATCCGTCGTTCGACTACACGCGCTCGCTTCGCACCGAGGGGCCGGTCTGGGCGCTCGTCTCCAAGCGGCCGGTGCACCTGCTGGATCCGCAGTTCGAGTCGTGGGACGAACTGCTCCTCGCCTCCGTGGACGCGGCCATCGCGGAGCTCACCGAGGACGGACGGTCGCTCGAGGGTCGCACCTGGGGCGAGTTCAACCGCGCGCTGATCCAGCACCCGCTCGCTTCCGCGGTGCCGCAGATCCACCGCTGGCTGAACATGCCGGAAGATCCGCTGCCGGGCGACGTCTACACGCCGCGCGCGCACTCACCGCGCGCCGGGCCGTCCGAGCGCATGGTGGTGTCGCCCGGTCACGAGGAGGACGGCATCCTCCACATGCCGACCGGGCAGAGCGGGCACCCGCTCTCGCCCTACTTCGGGACGATGCACCACGCGTGGGTGGAGGGCGAGCCGGTCCCGTTCCTGCCTGGTGCGCCAGAGAAGACGCTGACGCTGACGCCGTAGGCGCCAGACTTTAGGCTCTAGGCTCCAGGCTTGGCGGTGCATGCGGCCGCTGCAATCCCCGTCGCGCGGCCGTTCACCTGCTCGAACGCACTGGTCATCCGGAACTGGGAGCGGCCGGCGATCCGGACCTGGGCGGTTGACGACATCTCGACCGGCACGCGCACGCCGGCGACGCGTTCGTAGGTGCGGACGACGTCCACCCTGGTTGTCCACCATGACGGCGACTTCGACAGTCGACCGCGTACTTCGAGGAGGTCGGCTTCGGGGTCCGTGACGAGCACCGAGCCTCGAACGAGAAGGATGTCGGCTCGCCGCGGCACGAGGAGGAGCCGCGCGGTGGCCAGCCCGTCACCGGTGACATCCTCCGGCTCGAGGCGCATCTCGTAGTTGTCGAGCGACAGTGCGGCCCGTGCCGGCTCGCCGCGGGCCACCATGTCGCGCTCGCCGTCGAGCGCCTTCCTGAGCACCCTGTTGCGGATGTAACCGGACCCCTGCTCTTGCAGGACGGTCCATTCGAATCCGCGCTCGGGCGAGAGGTGCACCCGTACCCGCATCGAGCCCGTCACGTTGAACCGCTGGTTCGTGGCTTCGAGGCACCGCGTGCCGGTGTAGCTCGCCAGCGGCTGCTCGTCCCGCGAGAGGAAACGATCGACGAGCAGTTCGTCTGCCGTGTCGGTCGCCCTCACGGGTTCAGGGGCGAGCAGCGCGGCGGCCCACGCCGACCCGAGCACGAGGCACCACATGGTCACGCGCATCACCGGCCTCCTGCGTGGATTCAGGGACGCATCATACCCGACGCTGCCGGCGCGCGATACACAGCACGGCCCAGGCTTCACCGAGACGCGGATCGAGCTCCACGGCACGGTTGGCGGCGCGCACGGCGGCACCGAGCGCCGGCACGTCCGGCTCGTTGCGGGGTCTGGTGGCCTCGAATGCGACCACCCGGGCGTTGGCGAGACCAGCGTGGGCCGGCGCGTACTCCGGCATCGCGGCCACCGCGGCCTCCATGGCGGCTTGCGCGCTCGCCAGTCGCGCGGGATCGAGCGTCTCGAGCGCCAGGCGGCCGGTGACCCACTTGCGAAAGGGATCCTCATCTGGCGGCTCCGCGCGCGGTGTCCCGACGAACCGATAGCCGCGGCGGGCGAGCGTCTGGATCACGGCTGGATGCTCGGCCGAATCACCGAGCGCCTTCCGGATGTCGGCGATGGCCCTCGTGAGGGTGGTCTCAGTGACGTGGACGTCGGGCCAGAACCGATCGAGCAGCTCCTCCTTCGTCGCGACGGCGCCGTCCCGTTCGATCAGGTAGGCGAGGATCTCCACCAGTCGCGGCGAGAGCTCCACGGCTGCGCCGTCACGGGTGAGCGTCCACGTGCGCGCGTCGATCGAAAACGGCCCGAAGCGGACCATAGGTGAACTGGTGAGCTATAGCACCGCCCGGGCGGCCAGCGCGCGCTCGGCGGCCTCTTCGGCGGTGTCCGCGACGACCGTGATGTGCCCCATCTTGCGGCCCGGCCGCGGATCGCCTTTGCCGTAGAGATGCAGTGCCGCGCCGGGCACGGCCAGAGCGGCGTCCCAGTCCGGCTCGCCGTTGCTCCAGACCTCTCCCAGCAGGTTCACCATCGCGGCCGGCCTCGGCTGGGCGGGCGACCCGAGCGGAAGACCGCACACCGCGCGCACTTGCTGTTCGAACTGGCTCGTTGGACACGCCTCGATCGTGAGGTGGCCGGAGTTGTGCGGACGCGGAGCAATCTCGTTCACCAGCAGCCGGCTATCGCGCGTGACGAAGAACTCGACGCAGAGCACGCCGACATACCCCAACTCTTCGATGGCACGCCGCGCCAGCGCGCTGGCCTCGGCCGCCACCGCCGCCGGGACCCGCGCCGGGGCCACCGAGAGGTCGAGGATGTGATTGACGTGCTGGTTCTCGATGGCGCCGTAATCGACGATCGCGCCGTCCAGCCCTCGGGCCACAACCACCGAGATCTCGCTGGCGAAGTCCACCATCTGCTCGACGATCCCCTCCTGGTGCCCGATGAGTGCCCACACCGGCTCGGCCTGCTCGATGGCGGTGATTCGGTGCTGCCCTTTTCCGTCGTACCCGAAGGCGGCGGTCTTGACGATGGCCGGCAACCCGACGCTGCCAAGTCCCACGGCGAGCTCGTCGATGGTCTGCACGCGCGCGAACGGCGGCACTGGATATCCGCGATCCGCGAGGAAGGCCTTCTCGCGGGCCCGCTGCTGCGTGATGTGAAGGGCGGCCCCGCTCGGCCGCACCGGGACGAACTCCGCTGCCGCGTCCGCCGCTGCCGCCGATACGTTCTCGAACTCGAAAGTGATGACGTCCACGCCGCCGGCGAAGGTGCGGATCGCGTCGAGGTCGTCGTAGTCGGCGGCAATCTCCAGGTCGGCGACCTGACCGGTCGGGGTGTCGGTGGCAGGCGACAAGGTATGAACGCGGTACCCCATTCGGCGCGCGGCAAGCGCCATCATGCGACCCAACTGGCCGCTGCCAAGCACCCCGATGGTGCCTCCCGGCAGGACGATGCGGTTCACGGGAGCTCGGCGGCGCGCACCTGCGAGGTCTGATCCTCACGGAACGCGCGAAGCTGCTCGCGCAGGTCGGGGCGACTGGTGGCGAGAATAGCGACGGCGAGGAGGCCGGCATTGGTCGCGCCCGCCTTGCCGATGGCAAGTGTGCCGACCGGCACGCCGCCCGGCATCTGCACGATCGACAGCAGCGAGTCGAGGCCCTGCAGGGCGGCGCTCTGCACCGGCACGCCGAGCACCGGCAGCACGGTATGGGCGGCCACCATTCCCGGCAGGTGCGCGGCCCCGCCCGCGCCGGCCACGATCACCTGGATGCCCCGGGCTTCGGCCCCGAGCGCGAACTCGGCCATCCACACCGGTGTGCGATGGGCCGACACGACGGCTTTCTCGTAAGGCACGGCGAAGCGGTCGAGCACCTGTGCGGCGTGGGCCATGGTGTCCCAGTCCGAAGTGGACCCCATGATGACTGCCACCAGCGGGGCAGGAAACGTCATCGTCCGCAGAGTATATTGCACCGCTCGCGGCCCTCGGGGCATGCGGGCGACGAACCTGCGCTTCGGCACGCTGCACTGGCACCTGTTGCCCGAGGGATGGCTCAACGACTTTCACCTCAGGACCTCAAGACCTGAAGACCTCAGGACCTCGACGGCAACAGATGCGGTCGGGCAGAAACCGGGCGACAATGCAGCGATGAACGCACGGCTCATCTGTACGCTCTCGGCCGCCGCCCTGGCCGCCCTGGCCTCGCCGGACGTACGCGCGCAGGAACAAGGTGCCGCGGCGTCCGACGCCGGCACGATGCTGACGGTGCCCTATACGCAGTTCACGCTGCCCAACGGGCTGCACGTGATCCTGCACCAGGACAAGACGGTGCCGGTGGCGTCGGTCAACGTCTGGTATCACGTCGGGTCGGGACGAGAGAAGCCGGGCCGCACGGGCTTCGCCCACCTTTTCGAGCACGTGATGTTCGAGGGCTCCGAGCACGTGCCCGAGGGCAACTTCGACGCCTTGCTCGAGGCCAATGGCGGCGACAACAACGGCTCAACCTCTGAAGACCGCACGAATTACGTGATCGACGTCCCGAGCAATGCCCTGGAGCTCGCCTTGTTCCTCGAGTCGGACCGGATGGGCTTTCTGCTGCCGACCCTCACGCAGGCCAAGCTGGACGGCCAGCGCGACGTCGTGAAGAACGAGAAGCGCCAGCGTGTCGACAACGCACCGTACGGGCAGGCGTTCGTCGAGCTCAGCGCGCTCCTGTACCCGGCCACGCACCCGTACAGCTGGCCGGTAATTGGCTCGATGGAAGATCTCTCGGCGGCCAGCCTCCAGGATGTCGTCGAGTTCTTCAAGACCTACTACGCTCCGAACAACGCCAGCCTCGTGGTGGCGGGCGACATCGAGTTCGAGCCGACGCGAAAACTCGTCGAAAAATGGTTCGGCGGAATCCCGCGCGGGGCCGACGTGCCACCGCTCGTGCCGGCGCCAGCCTCGCTCTCCGAAGTGAAGCGCAAGACCATCAGCGACAAGGTGCAGTTGCCGCGTCTCTACATGGCCTGGCACACGCCGGCCCTTTATGCGCCCGGCGACGCGGCGATGGACATGGTCTCGAACCTGCTGACGGGGGGCAAGAACTCGCGGTTGTATCGCCGGCTCGTCTACGAGATGCAGGTGGCCCAGGACGTCACGGCGGCGCAGATGTCGCGGACCCTCGCCAGCGCCTTCATGGTCGTGGTGACGGCACGGCCCGGCCAGTCGCTCGAGAAGATCCAGGCGGTGATCGACGAAGAGATCGAGCAGCTGAAGCATGCCGCGCCCGAGGCTCGTGAGATGACTCGCGCCCTCAACCAGGTCGAGGCCTCCTTCTATCGCAACATGGAGCGAACGGGCAGCTTCGGCGGCAAGGCCGATCAGCTGAACGCCTATTACACGAACACGGGCATGCCGGACTACTTCGAAGAGGACCTCGCGCGCTATCGCGCGATCTCGCCGACCGACGTCCAGTCGGCAGCCGTTCGCTTCCTGCCGAAGGACCGGCGGGTAGAGCTCACCGTGGTGGGAGCGAAGTGATGAGAGCGAATCTGACGATCGTGATTGGACTCACGCTCGGCGCGCTCGCAGTGACCTCCGCGGCGCAACCGCCGGATCGATCGCAGCCCCCGCCGGTCGGCCCCGCGCCGGCCCTGCGCCTTCCGGTGATCGAGAAGTCGACCCTGGCCAACGGCGTCCCGCTCTGGGTCATCGAGCAGCACCGCGTGCCGCTGGCCCAGGTGAACGTCATCCTGCGCGGCGGCAGCAGTCTGGATCGCACCGGCCGGTATGGGATGGCCAGCCTCGTCGCCGCGATGATCGATGAAGGCGCCGGCACGCGTTCTTCGCTCGAGCTCGCCGATGCCGTGGAGTTCCTCGGGGCCGAGCTCTCGACCAACAGCTCGTTCGACTACAGCGCCGTGCGCCTGTCCGCGCCCGTGAAGAACCTGACGCCGGCGCTGGCGCTGCTGGCCGATGTCGTGCTGCGACCGACGTTCCCGGCGGGCGAGCTGGACCGCTTGAAGAAGGAGCGCCTGGCGGCACTCATCCAGGCGCAGGACAATCCAGCCGCTAGCATCGGCTACGCATTCCCGCGCGTGGTCTACGGCCCGACGCATCGCTATGGCACGCCAGCCTCCGGACTCGCACCCGCGATCGAGGCGATCACCGCGGACGAGGTCCGCGCCTTCTACAAGGAGCACTACGTCCCCGGCAACGCGACCATCGTTGTCACCGGCGACGTCACGCTGGCGGCCGCGAAGACGGGGCTGGACACGGCGTTTGCCGGCTGGCCCTCCAGCGGGCCGCGCAACGCTACCGCATCGTTGCCCGTCGCGCCGCAGCTGACCAGGCGCGAGATCGTGCTCGTGGACAAGCCCGGTGCGGCGCAGTCGCAGATTCGAATCGGCTCGGTGGGCGTTCCCCGGTCGACTCCGGATTACGCGACGCTGGAGGTGCTGAATACGATTCTCGGCGGTTCCTTCGGGTCGAGGCTCAACCAGAACCTGCGGGAGCGGAACGGGTACGCCTACGGCGCCAGCTCGGTGTTCGACATGCGCGCTTCGGCCGGCCCCTTCTTCGCGACGGCGGGCGTGCAGACCGACAAAACGGCCGACGCGCTCCGCGAGTTCTTCGTCGAGCTCGAGGGCATCACCAGGCCGATTCCAGCCGCTGAGATCGAGAAGACGAAGAACTATGTGGCACTCGGGTTTCCCGCGGAATTCGAGACCACGCGCAACCTGGCCCAGAAGCTCGAAGCGCTGATCGTCTACAACCTGCCCGACGACACCTATCAGTCGTTCGTCGGCTCGATCACGAAGGTGACGGCGGCGGACGTGCAGAAAGCGGCTGCCCGCTACGTTCAGCCCGACAAGATGGCGGTTGTCATCGTCGGCGATCGCAAGGCGATCGAGCCGGGCATCGCGGCGCTCAAGCTCGGGCCGATCCGAGTGGTGCCCATCGAGGAGTTCTTCAAATAGACCCCATTGTGGTGGTCGGCGCCGGTGCCGCCGGCCTGGCGGCGGCCATCGCGGCGGCTGGCGGACGGGCCCCGGTGCTTCTGGTGGAGCGGACCGCGGACGGCGGGCGCAAGATTCTGATCAGCGGCGGGGGCCGCTGCAACGTGCTGCCCGC
>DATLLC010000380.1:0-23634 GCA_035538015.1 Vicinamibacterales bacterium | reverse complement strand
GCGCCATCAACCGCCGCGCCCCACGAGTCCGAATGAATCCGCGCGCCGGCGTCGTACGCCTGCTGATAGAGCTCCTGCAGATCGCCGGGGAGCCCGACCAGATAGTACCCGTCGGGAATGCCGTACAAGAAGCTGCAGAGCAGCGACGGGACCGCATAGTTCTCGATCGCCTGGAAGACCAGTTGCGCGGCGGGCGCGGTCCCTCGACCGACACCGGTGGCGTTGCCGGCGCCCAGGACCGCCGTGGCGACGTGCGTGCCGTGGCCGGAGTCCACGTCCGCCGCGCCGTCGTCGACGATCGTCTCAAAGCAGAAGTCCGGCGTGCCCGGGCGGTTGAGGATGGTGCGGACGCGAGCGGCGGCGATGTCGACATGCGCCCCGAGCGCCACGCCCGTGCCCAGCCCGGTATCGGCGACGGCCACGATCTGCGACGACCCGTCATAGCCGCTGTCGTTGGCGACGCGGCTGCCGAGGATGACGCCGCCGCCGAACTCGTTGTGCTTCACCCGAAGGACGAACGGCTCGATGCTGGCCACGCCCGGCACGGAGACCAGCGCGGCGGCCTGATCGGCGCGGGCCGCGATGGTGAGACCGCGGCCGCGGAGCGCGACCCGCACGCCCTGGGCGGCGAGCGCGGCGCTGACTTCATCCAGGTCGGCGTCGCGATCCAGACGGACCAGGAACAGCCGCTCACGATTGTCGGGCGGCGTCCGGGCGAGCTTTGTCGCGGCCTGGTACGGGACGAGCGCCGTCACGAACGGCAGCGCCCGAACGCCCGCAACCTGCTCGGGGCGGAGCCGGGCTCGGAACGCGAACCGCGGTACGTATTCCAGCAGCGTGGCGCCGGCTTCGGTCACCGCCCTCTTCCACGGCTCCTGCACCGGGCCCTCGAACTGCAGCAGGTACTCGCGGTCCGCGGCCGTCGGCCGCCCCACCTGCGGCTGTGTGGCGACTACCGCTGACAGGGTGCCCGCGAGGGACACGAGGAGCGCGAGCGCGACCCGTCTGGCCATGGCAGGGCAGTTCTCAAGAGTCGTACCGCGTCCTGGGTCCGAGGGCTTGCACGGTTCCGCTGTGAACTGCGCAACACGCGCGGTGGTCCGGGTCTCAGCCTGACACACCCTTCGCGCTTTCCGTCAGGGGCTGCCCCCCTCTCGTCGCGCATACAATACCCCGCACCCATGGGCCATCCATCCGGCGATCGCGCCTTCTTCGGCCACCCTCGAGGCCTGTCCACACTGTTCTTCACCGAGATGTGGGAGCGCTTCAGCTATTACGGGATGCGCGCGCTGCTGCTCCTCTACATGACGGCGCCGCTGTCGGCCGGGGGCCTGGGCTTCGATGCCGCGCAGGGTGGGGCCGTCTACGGCCTCTACACGTCGATGGTCTACATGGCATGCCTGCCGGGTGGGTGGGTAGCGGACCGCCTGATCGGCCAGCGCAAGGCGGTGCTCTACGGCGGCATCCTGATCTCGTCCGGCCACTTCAGCATGGCCGTTCCGTCCATCGTCACGTTCTACCTCGGGCTCTTCCTCATCGTCATCGGCACCGGATTGCTCAAGGGCAACGTCAGCGTGATTGTCGGCAAGCTCTACGCGGCCGAAGACAAGCGCCGCGATGCGGGGTTCTCCATCTTCTACATGGGCATCAATCTCGGCGCCTTCATTGCGCCGCTCGTGTGCGGGTATCTCGGCCAGACGATCAACTGGCACCTCGGATTCGGCGACGCCGGCGTCGGCATGGCGCTCGGAGTCGTGCAGTACGTCCTCGGCAGCCGACGCCTCGGGGATGCCGGGATGGCGCCGGCGCCCACCGCCTCGCCGGCAGCCGCGGCCCGGGATCGGCGCACGGCGATCACCTGGGGCCTGATTGGCGCCGGCCTGGCGCTGGTCATCGGCGGGGGCGGCTACACCGGTCTGCTCCCCGTGACGCCGACGCAAATCTCCGATGGCGCCGGCGTGTTTCTGCTGCTGTCGACCGTTGGGTTCTTCGCCTGGCTGTTCTTCTCTTCCGGCTGGACACCGGACGAGAAGCGGCGGCTGTACGTAATCGGTGTGCTGTTTCTCGCAGCGGCGCTGTTCTGGTCGGTGTTCGAGCAGGCGGGTTCCACGCTGAACTTGTTTGCCGACCGCAGCACCGACACTCGGATGCTCGGGATGAGCTTCCCGAGCAGCTGGTTTCAGTCGCTGAACTCACTATTCCTGATCATCCTCGCGCCGGTGTTCGCGTGGGTGTGGGCGACACTGGCGGCCCAGGGCCGCGAGCCCACGAGCCCGGCGAAGTTCGCGCTCGGGCTGGTGTTTGCCGGCCTTGGCTTCGCGGTGCTGATCGGGCCGGCGGCTCGAGCCGAGCAGGGCACGCTGGCTAGTCCGTTCTGGCTGACCCTCACCTACCTGCTGCACACGATCGGCGAACTGGCGCTCAGCCCGGTGGGCTTGAGCGCGATGACCCGGCTGGCCCCTTCCCGGATCGCAGGTCTCGTGATGGGCGTCTGGTTCCTCGCGACCTCCGTGGGCAACTTCATCGGCGGCCGTGTCTCCGGCTTCTACGAGTCGTTCGCACTGCCGTCCCTCTTTGGGGTGATCACGGCCTTCGCGATCGTCGCGGGCCTCATCCTCGCGGCCTTCGTGGGCCCGATGCGGCGGCTCGCACCGCCGTCTACGACGGCAGACCGTTCTTGATGACGCCGCGCATCGCCTCGACGAAGTAGTCCACTTCCTCGAGCGGCGTGTAGATATTCGGCGTCACCCGCAGCCCGCGATAGGTCATCGACGGCTCCTTCGGGTTCTCGTGGCCCACCGCCACGATGACGATGCGGTGCTTGTCCCAGAGATGGGTGACGAGCTTGTTGCTGTCCACACCGTCGATGGACACCACGGCAAGGCCCCAGGTCTGGCCCGGTTCCAGGCTCGAGTGCAGCTTGATGCGCGACTCCTTCTTCAGCTCGTTGGCCCAGCGGAGCGTCAGGTGGCGCAGCCGCGCCGCCTTGCGCTCGATACCGATCGCCTGCTGGAACGCCACCGCTTCGTTGATCGCGGCGCGCGGCCCTGGCGGGTGGGTCCCGATTTCCTCGAACTTGCGAACGTCGTTGTCGGCGCGCTCCGGCGCCGCCTGCAGCGGCCACGTGGACCTGATCCGATCGCGCCGCACGTAGAGCAACCCGGTGCCGAGCGGCGCCAGCAGCCACTTGTGCAGGCTCACCCCATAGTAGTCCATCTCCAGGTCGCGCAGCTTGTATGGGAAGTGGCCCATCGCGTGGGCGCCGTCGACGATGGTGATGATGCCGCGGGCGCGGGCCCACAGGCTCAACTCGCGAACCGGGAAGAGTTGCCCCGACTGGTTGGTGATGTGGCAGAAGTGCAGCACCTTGGTCCGCGGCGTGACCGCGCTGGTCAGCCGCTCCAGCAGGTCCTTCTGCGTGGTCGGCACGGGGAAGTCGATGCGGGTGAGCGTCACCTTGTCGCGCCGCACCCGCTGATCCCAGGTGGTCAGCATGCGTCCGTAATCCTGCTCGGTGGTGACGATCTCGTCACCGGGCTCGAGGTCGAGGCCCATCTGCGCGATCTGCAGCGATTCGCTGGCGTTGCGCGTAATGGCGATCTCCTCGGGATCCGCGCCGAACTCCGCCGCCAGCCGGCGTCGAGCCGTCTCGATGTTCCGGTCGATCATCCCGCGGTGGTAGACCGGTGCCTGGTTTGCCCAGTCCATGTAGCGTTTGCACGCCTCGTGGACCACGGTCGGGCTCGGACACTGGTTGCCGTTGTTGAGGTTGATCAGGGTGCGATCCAGCGTGAAAGCGAACTGGATCTCGCGCCAGTAGTCCTCGTCACCCGCGAGCTGCTCAGGCGTCCGTCCCGAGACGGACTGCGTCAGCGCGGCCACTTCGTCGAGGCCGTAACGGGTCGTGGCAAACCCGGCGCCAGCGGCCGCTCCGGCACTGCGCAGAAAAGAACGGCGACTCCACATGGGCGGATCCTCCGCGGCGAGTATACGGCAGGAGCCCAGCCGAACGCCGGGAGCCGAGACACTGAAGCCCAGAGCCCAGAGCCTGGAGCCTGGAGCCTGGAGCCTGCGCCTAGTGTGTCTCCGGCACGTATCCCGGCGGGAGCGCCGCGCCTTCGCCGAAGAAGAACTGTTCGAGCTGGGCCCGGATGATTTCCTGGCCCTCTTTCTGCCACGGCATGATCCGGTACTCGTTGAGGATCATCTTCTGCCGCTCTTCCCACATCTTCCAGGCCTGCTCCGAGACGTTCTCGAAGATGCGCTGACCGAGCTCACCCGGCCAGGGGGGCACGTCGAGGCCCGGCATCTCTTTCTGGAACTTCACGCAAAACACCATCCGACCACTCATGTCGCCGACGCCTCCACCCCCATTATGATCGGGAACGGAGCCCCCCGTGGAACCGGAAGACCGCCATCGCCTCTGCTGGTACGGCCGGCGCACCGACCTCATTCCGTCGGACCCCGGCGTCCACACCATCGTCGACGGTCAACTGCTGTACTGCGCCCATCCGCTGTTCTATCCGGTCATGGGATATGCGTTCGACGTCCGGAACTGCGAGCAGTGTGACGTCTTTCGCCCTAAGCGGCCGCCGACGTCTGGACCGTATTGAATTCAACCGCCTCAGCCGCAACTTTGTATGGTTTTCATACGGCTGTGACGGCTGCCTCTTCTGGGCCCGATCTCTAACTCTTCTAAAAACAGCGAGTTAGCGGATCCGCCTCCGCGGCGAATGTGGCAAGCATCTAGCTACATGGATTGGCACAGAAAGGTAGGGTGCCCACGTGCTCGAAGTTGTCCGCAAGGCCCGCCGAGGCTTCGCCTCGATGTCACCAGAGAAGCAGCGCGAAATCGCCAGCAAGGGAGGGCGCGCCGCCCACGCCAAGGGTACTGCCCACGAGTGGTCGGCCGACGAGGCCCGTGAGGCCGGTCGCAAGGGCGGCCAGGTGTCGCGTGGTGGTCGTGGCAAGCTGCCGACCGGCGTGTAGTTCCCGGCGTTCGGTCCCCAAGTGTCAGCTATCGGCGTCCTGTCCCCCGGGGCGCGATAGCTGGCGAAGATGAAACCTTCGGTCGGTCAGTCCACTTTCATGATGTTCACGCGCGCGTCGTTGAAGCATGCGCCGCCACCCAGATCGGTCAGCGTATCGGGGACCAACACGTTGGAGGTCCATCCGTTGACCGTGTGCCGGCGCCAGACCCCCTTCGGCATCGAGAGCGTGCCGGGCCTGACCAGGGGTGAAACCCTGGCCCGCAGCTGCACCTCGCCCTGGCCGTTGAACAGACGCACCACGTCGCCGTTCTCGATGTGCTGCGGCTCGGCGTCCTGAGGGTTGATCTCCACTACCACGTCGGGCCGTGTCAGCTCGCCCAACGTGGAGCTGATGGTGCGTTCGCTCGCCGGTGAGATGAGTGCGAACGGGTAGCGCTCGCTGCCCGGATCCGGCTGGTACCCATAGAGCCCCTGCGGCGCCTCCGCGTCCAGGTCGGTAGGGCAGAGATGAACCTTGCCGTCCGCCGTTCGCGGAAACACGTCGACGAACTGCACCGGCCGGCCGCCGTACGGAGGCGTGGCCTTCGACGTATCGCGTAGTTCGTCGCCGATCGCGGGCGGCAAGCCCGCCAGCGACGCCAGCATTGCGTCGAGGTCGTCCGCCGGGTCGTCGTCATGGCCAAGCCCGAGGCGCCGCACCAGATCCATGAACACATCGTTATTGGCCCGGGATTCTCCGACCGGTTCGATCACCGGCCTGGCCAGCTGCAACGAGATGGCGCCGTACCCCTTCGCGTAGTCGTAGTGCTCGAGAAACGTGGTGGCGGGCAGGACGACGTCCGCGTACAGCGCCGTATCGGTGAGCACCTGATCGAAGACGACGGTGAAAAGATCGGTCCGCGAGAGGCCGTTCAGCACCCGCGCCTGATCCGGTAGCGTGACCGCAGGATTGCAGTTGTAGACGAACAGGCTGTGGATGGGCGGGCCGGTTGGCGCCGTGAGCTCGCGGCCGACGTGATTCATGTTGACGGCTCGTGTTGCGGGCTCCTGGTCACGCAGCCAGCTGCGCTCGATGCCCCAGCTCGCCGAGTTGCTCATGGAGTAGCCGCCACCGCGCACCCCGAACTTGCCCCCCACAGCCGGCAGCGCGAGCACAGCGGCCGCCGCGCTGCCGCCGTTGCGGTTCCGCTCCAGTCCCCACCCGCACTTGACGAGAGCCGGGCTTGCCGCCGCGTACCGTTCCGCGAGCTGTTGCAGCTGCTCGGCGGTCACGCCCGACACCTCCGCCGCCCGTTCGAAGGTCCAAGGCGCCGCCCGCTCGCGCAGGGCCTCGGCTCCCGACGCGTGCCGCTCGAGGAAAGCATGGTCGGCGCGTCCCGTCTCGAACAGTTGACGGTGGAGGGCAAGGGCCACGACGAGATCGGTGCCAGGGCGCACGGCCAAATGCATGTCCGCCTGGCGTGCAATCCCCGTCGCTCGCGGGTCGATGACGACGATCGTGGTGCCGCGCTCGCGTGCCTCCTTGAGATAGGGCATGAGGTGGATGCCGGACGCCCCGGGGTTCACGCCCCAGATGATGATCAGGCGCGCTTCCGGATAGTCCTGGTACACCACCGACGGCATCTTGCCGTACAGCCCCAGGTTGGCGGCTCCGGTGGGTGCGGCACACACTGTCCGCAGCAGGCGGGACGCCTTCAGCCGTCGAAAGAGAATCGCATCCGCAAAGTCCTGGGTCAGCATGCCGTTCGATCCGCCATAGCAGAGCGGGAGCACGGCCTCGCCGCCGTGGGCGGCTACTGTCTTCTGCAGGTTCTCCGCGATGGCGTCCAACGCATCGTCCCAGGTGACGCGGCGGAAGAGTCCGGCGCCCTTCGAGCTCTTGCGGACGGCGGGATAGTGAAGCCGGTCGTCGCCGTAGACGCGCTGATCGAAGCGGCGGACCTTGGCGCAGATGTACCCGCGCGTGACCTCGTTGGCCGTACCCCCGTCGATCCGGGCGATCCGGCCACCACGGACCGTGACCGAGAGCGTGCAGGCATCGGGGCAGTCGAGCGGGCACGCCGTCTCGACGGTCGATTCAGGTGGGGCGATGCCAGGTCGAGCCATACTGGAAAGGTACAAGCTTCGAGTGCAAAGTGCCAAGTTCAAAACACATCGTCATCATCGGCGGCGGGTTCGCCGGGCTCGATGCCGCCCGCGCTCTCGCGCGTGAGCACGTGCAGGTCACGCTGGTGGACCGGCACAACCATCACGTCTTCCAGCCGCTCCTGTATCAGGTGGCGACGGCGGGACTGTCGCCCGGAGACATCGCGTCGCCGATCCGGTGGATCCTTCGCAAGCAGGCCAACCTGCGTGTGCTGCTCGCCGCCGTGGAGCGCATCGACCCGGTCGCGCGCCGGCTGCACCTGGACGGCGGCGATACGCTCACTTACGACGCCTTGGTCGTAGCGAGCGGCGTCACACACTCGTACTTCGGACACGACGACTGGCCGCCCCACGCGCCGGGGCTCAAGACGCTGGATGATGCGCTCGAGATTCGGCGGCGCGTGCTGCTCGCCTTCGAGCGCGCCGAGCGCGAGGCCGATCTGGAGCGACAGCGGACGCTGCTCACGTTTGCCATCGTCGGCGGCGGGCCGACCGGTGTGGAGCTTGCGGGCGCGCTCGCTGAGATCGCGCGCCACGCCCTCAAGTCGGAGTTCGACAACGTCGACCCGGCAACCTCCCGCATCCTGCTGATTGAAGCGGGCCCGTCGATCCTCCCGACCTTCCCGGCGTCGCTGCAACGCTCCGCGCGCCGGGCGCTGGAGCGCCTGGGCGTCGAAGTCATCGAAGGCCAGCCGGTCACCTCGATTGCCGATGGTGGAGTACAGATGGGCGGGGAGCGCATCGGCGCCGGGACCGTCCTCTGGGCCGCTGGCATACAGGCGTCGTCGCTCGGTCGTGGGTTCGGAGCCGAGACGGATCGTGCGGGTCGCGTCGCCGTGAACCCGGACCTGTCGGTCCCCGGGCATCCCGAGGTCTTCATCGCCGGCGATCTCGCGCTGTTCACCCATCAGACCGGCAAGCCGCTTCCGGGGGTCGCGCAGGCGGCCAAGCAGCTGGGCAAGCACGCGGCCCGAAACGCGGTGCGGCGTCTTCGCGGCGATCCGACCACCCCGTTCCGTTATCGTGATCCGGGCAATCTCGCCACCATCGGCCGTAACGCCGCGATCGCGGACTTCGGGTTCCTGCGTCTGTCGGGATATCCGGGGTGGCTCTTCTGGCTCTTCCTGCACATCTTCTTCCTGATTGGCTTCAGGAACCGGCTGTCGGTGATGCTGCAGTGGGCGGTTTCGTACCTGACGTATCAGCGAAGTGTCCGGCTGATTACTGGAAGAGAGTAGGGGAGAGGCGAATCTCGTGATTTCTTGATCTGGTGAGCTGGTGATCGATCGTGAGAGGTGTTGAGCTTGCGATCTATCTGATGATCTAACTTGGTGAACGGGTGATCGCTCGATTTATTAGCGGCGGTCGGGAGCCACGACCCGGCCGGCGAGTGTGGTGGTGAAGCCGTTGTCGCGCCGCACCCACTTTCCGTTGACCAGGATGTCGGTGAAGCCTTCGGCGAGCTGGTGAGGCTCCTGATAGGTGGCCGCATCGTTGACTTGCGCGAGGTCGAAGATCAGCAGGTCGGCAAACGCGCCGGGGCGGATCTGGCCGCGGTCCTTCAAACCGAACACGGTGGCCGGCATCGAGGTCATCGTCCGGATCGCGGTGGCGAGATCGACGGTCCCGCGCTCCCGAACGTATCGCTTCAGCTTGCGCGCAAACGCGCCGTAGGCGCGGGGATGAGGCTTGCCCTGGCCGAGCGGCACCAGATCGCCATCCGTGCACGTCATCGTCCACGGCTGCCGCATGATGAGCTCGATATCCGGTTCTGACATGTTGAAGGACACGAGGCTGGCATCGCCCTTCTCCAGCAGTTGCAGCGCATACTCCTCCGGAGGCAGATCGGCCTTCGCCGCCAGATCCGAGAGGCGCTGTCCCTCGAGGGACGGGTCGGGCTGGTAGCGGCTGATCATCAAGGTGTCGGCGCCGCCGCGGCGGGCGATGTTGGTCTTGACGTCACGCCTGATGTCGTCGCGCAGCTCGCCGCGAATGCGCTTCATCATCGCGTCGCGCCCGCCCACCTGGGCCGAGCGTGGCATCAATGCGCCGACGATGCCGGTGCCGCTGGCTTCGTAGGCATATTGGTCGGCGAGAACCTGCACGCCTCTCGTGCGAGCGGCCTCGATGTGCTCGACCAGCGTCTTCGAGAGTCCCCAGCTCGCCGGTCCCAGCGCCTTCATGTGCGAGACAACGCCGACGATCCCTGCCTGCTCGGCGATGGCGATCACTTCGTCGACCGCTGCCACGACACCGATGGTGTAGTCGGCCTCGTCGCGGATGTGGCTGGAATAGACCCCGCCGAATGGCGCGGTGGCCCTGGCCATCGCCACCACTTCAGCGGTCTTCGAGTAGCTGCCCGGGGCGTAGTACAGCCCACTCGACAGTCCCACGCCGCCGGCCTGCATACCCTCCCGGGCGAGGGCTACCATCTTCGCGAGATCGGAGGCATCGGGGTCGCGGTCCGACATCCCCATCACCTGCTGGCGAATCGAGCCGTGCGGTACGAAGAGGCCGATGTTGAGCCCGATCCCCTGCTTCTCGTAGGAGGCGCGCTGGCCCGCGAGATCGACGGGGCCGCCCCCGTCGGGATTGACGAGCACGGTGGTGATGCCCTGCGCCAGCACGGGCTGCCCGTACTTGAGGCCGGCGGTCAGCAGCCCGGGCCCGGCGTGGGAGTGGACGTCGATGAACCCCGGCGACACGAACCGGTCGTGTGCGTCCACCATCGTCGTCGCCTTCGCGCCCCCCAACGATCCGACCGCGGCGACACGGTCGCCGCGAATGCCGATGTCGGCCCGATACCAGGGAGTGCCGGTGCCGTCGAGCACGCGGCCATTGCGGATGAGGATGTCGAAGGTCTCGGTGCCGGTCTGGCGGGCCGTCACCGGCAGGCTCGACACGAGCCCCACGGCCACCACCACCCAGATCAGGCGCCGCCTCGACCCGGACGGCAGGAATGTCACGCGCGCATCTTATCGCGGGCCGCGCGAAGCGACGTGCGGGACATCAGAGCGGCTTCACGTAGCGAATCAACTCGCCAACGAACCCGCGCCGTTCGTAGAGGCCGCGGGCCCGCGTGTTGTTCACCATCGCGTGCAGCGTAAGCCGGTCCGACCCGCGTACCCTGGCCCAGTGCTCGCAGGCGCTCACGAGCGCCGAACCCACTCCCAGACCCTCCGCCTGCTTGGACACGGCCAGCACCGACAGGTGGCCATGCGCGCCGCCGGTGAAGTAGTCCACCACGCTGAGCAGGTAGGCGCACCCGGAGGGCGCGCCGTCCACTTCGGCGATCAGCATCGCCTCGCCATCGGCCGGCGAGTCAAACCAGGACTCCAGCGCGCGGCGATCACCAGCGATCAGCTCGGCCGGGGTGCGCCACGGCGGTGGATCGAAATCGGCCATGCGTCCGGCCAGGCCCAGCACGAAGGCGCGATCGGCCGGGACGGCCGGACGGATAGTGATGGCCATGGCTCCGCCGCTACTGCCCGGCGACCGCGGCGGTCTTCTTCGCGTACTTCGCCTCGACGTAGTCGTCCACGAGCGTCTGGAAGGCGGCCGCGAGCTCGTCGTACGTACCGCGGAGTGTCGTGGCATGCTGCCCGTCGATGAATACGGGACAGTTGGGTGCCTCGCCGGTGCCCGGCAGCGAGATCCCGATGTTGGCCGCTTTCGATTCCCCCGGGCCATTTACGACACAGCCCATCACCGCGAGCGTGAGTGTCTCGACCCCCTCGTATTGCTGCTTCCACTCCGGCATCCGCTCCCGGATGTAGCCCTGGATGCGCTCGGCCAGCTCCTGGAACGTGCTGCTGGTCGTGCGCCCGCATCCCGGGCAGGCCGTCACGCTCGGGGCGAACGAGCGCAGGGCCAGTGCCTGCAGAATCTCGCACGCCGCATAGACCTCATCACGGCGGTCGCCGCCAGGACGGGGCGTCAGCGAGACGCGGATGGTGTCGCCGATGCCGTCGTTCAAGAGGATGCCGATGGCGGACGCCGACCACACCAGACCCTTCATCCCCATCCCGGCCTCGGTGAGCCCGAGGTGAAGTGGCTGTTCGGTCTCCCGGGCCAGTGCGCGATAGATGTTGATGAGATGGCGCGGACGCGAGACCTTGCACGAGATGATGATTTGGTTGCGGGTCAGCCCGCTCTCGAGCGCCAGCTCCGTCGACTGCAGGGCCGAGAGCACCATGCACTCGTCGATGATGTCGTCCGAGTCGCGACCATGGCCGAGGTCGGTGTTCTCCTGCATCTTCGCCATCACCAGTTCCTGGTTCAGCGAGCCGCCGTTGACGCCGATGCGTACCGGTTTGCCGTGATCGACGGCCACTTTGCAGATCGTGGCAAACTGCTCGTCGCGCCGCTTGCCGGTGCCGACGTTGCCAGGGTTGATGCGGTACTTGTCGAGCGCCCGCGCGCAGGCGGGGTAGCGCGTCAGTAACAGGTGTCCGTTGTAGTGGAAGTCGCCGATGAGGGGCGCCGGGCAGCCCGCATCCAGCATCCGCTGCTTGATCTCGGGGACCGCCGCGGCCGCGTCGGGCACGTTGACGGTGACGCGGACCATCTCCGATCCGGCTTCCCACAACTCCAGGCACTGACGTGCCGTCGCTTCCGCATCCGCCGTGTCGGTCATCGTCATCGACTGCACGACGACCGGTGAGCCAGCGCCGACGGTGATAGGGCCGACGCGAACGGGCACGGTGCGGTGGCGAGTCTCGAAATGGATCATGGAATGGCTACTATCTTATCGGCAGAGGGTTGCCGGTTAGCCGTTCCCCTCACTCCTCCCTCCACCCCTCGCCGAGGAGGCTGCGCTTCACGTCCTCGGCCCTGAAGACAGCCAGATCCACCGTCTCGAAATTCTCGACGCGGTCGAGCTGGCCGGCGACGAAGAAGGCCAGCGTAAAGGGTGGGCCGCCCGGCAGGACGGCGGCGTGGGCGGCCTCTCGCCGCGGCGTGCGCAGTCGCCACAGCACCGTGGACTCGGAGCGGGTCATGCCATTGCCTCTGGCGCCGCCGCGGCGTGCAACGCCGCGAGCGCCGTGGCCACGCGACGGCTCTCCGAGAGAGTCACGACCGGCTGGGCGCCATCGAGGACGGCGGCGACGAAGTCCTCGACCTGCTTCACGTACAACTGCGGCGAGCCCGCAATCGCTATCGAGCGCCGTTCGCCGAACCGCTCGAGCTCGATCGTCTCCACCGGCCCCGGCTTGAAGGGATTCGGCACGCGCATCCAGCCTTCCGACCCCGTGACCTCCAACCAGGTGCGATACGCCGCGCGGAAACCGGCGTAGACCGACGCCGTGCAGTCGCCGGGGAAGCGGACGATCCCGGTAAACTCCTCGTCCACGCCGCCGGTGGTGAATCGTGCGATCCCGGCCGCCTGGACCGGGTCGCGGCCGCTCAACAGGCAGGCATAGCTCACCGGATAGCAGCCGACGTCCAGCAACGCGCCACCGCCGAGCGCCTGGTCGAGCCGCACGTCCCCCGCCCGGCTCTGTGCGTAGGTGTATCCCGAGGCAATGGTGCGCACCGCACCGATCGCGCCGTCCCGGACGAGTGCCACCACTTCGCGGTTGACCGGCTCGTGCCGATACATGAACCCCTCGGCCACGATCACCCCTCTCGTCACTGACGCTTCCTCGAGGCGGCTGACATCATCTGGGTGCATGGCCAGCGGCTTTTCGCAGAGCACGTGCTTGCCCGCCGCGATGCTGGCCAACGACCACTCGACGTGGAGGCTGTTGGGCAACGGAATGTAGACCGCATCCACGTCGTCGCGACCGAGCAGGGCCGCGTAGCCGCCGACTGCGTGCGGGATGTCCCACTCTCGCGCGTACGCATCGGCGCGTCCCTGGTCGCGGCTCGCCACCGCGACGATGGTGCTGCGCGCGACCGCGCGCATGGCGGGAATGAGCCGGCGATTGATGAGGGCCGTGCCGAGCAGGCCCCAGCGGACGGTCGGCATCACGAGCGATTACTGCCGGGCCTTGAGCCTGGCCAGCATCTTGCGGTTGAACTCTTCGGATTGGCCACGGGGCACCGACAGGCTCGCCCAGGCGGCCCCTTTCAGATGCTTGCCGAGGAACAGGATCTGGTAGACGTGCCCGGCATAGTGCGCCACCTGACGGCTGATCGCTTGATAGATGCTATGGGGTTCCGATCGGATCAGCACCGTTCGCTGGAGGTCCGCGTCGGTCAGGGGATCGATCGCCTCGAAGAGGCGGCGCCAGCCATCTTCCCATTCAGCGAGGAGCTCGGCCCGGGCGGCGGTCCGATCCTCGAATTCGCGATCGCGGAAGCGGTCCGGCTTCTCGCCGTCGGAGGTCAGGAAGTCCGTCCAGCGCGACCGCATGTTGCCGGCCATGTGCCGCATGATGATCGCGACCGAGTTCGACTCCTCGTCGATCTTCACCTGCAGCTCGGCATCGGAGAGCTGGGCGATCGCCTTGTCGCCGAGCTTCTTGATTTTCTGGAACTCGTCTCGGGCGGCGTCGAGGATGGGTGAGCTCATCGGGCATGCTCCAGTGCGAGAAGGGCCGCCGAGACGACGGCCAGTCCCCATGCGCCGAGCGTCACCTCGCGGCCGCGGCCGACCAGCTGAAACAGCATCGCATGGAGGACGAACCCCCAGAGGATACCTTGGGTGATCGAGAACGTCAGCGGGATGAGGACCAGCGTGGCGAAAGCGGGGATGGCAATCTCGAGTCGATCGAACGTGATGCGGGTGACGCTGCCGAACATCGCGACGCCGACCAGGATGAGCACCGGCGAGGTCGCGTAATTGGGGACCGCCGCGGCCAGCGGCGCCACGAACAGGCACGGGACGAAGCAGATCGCCGTCACCACTGCGGTCACACCCGTACGTCCGCCCATCCGGATGCCGGCGATGCTCTCCACGTACGCTGTGCCGGACGAGGTGCCCAGGAGCCCGGCGGTCAGCGTCGCCCAGGCGTCCACCACCAGGCCTTGTTTGAGGCGAAGGGGCTGCCCCTGCTCGTCGGTGAGCCCCGACGCATGAGCGACACCGATGAACGTGGACAACGAGTCGAAGAGATCGGTCATCAGCACCGTCACGATGGCCGGCGCCAGCGACCAGCGCAAGGCCCCGGGAATATCGAGCCGCAGGAAGGCGGAGGAGAAGTCCGGTGCGCTGACCCACCGCGCCGGCGCCTCCACCCACCCGCCGCTCCACGCCGCCGCGGTCACGACGAAGATGCCGGCGAGGTAGGCGAGCGGGTTGCCGGCGCGTGACAGGCGGACGCTGACGAACAGCCCGACGAGACAGAGGACCGCGCGATGATCGAGCGGGCCCACGCCGACCAGGGTGGCAGGATTGGGTCCGACGAAGCCGGCGTTCTGCAAGCCGATGAACGCGAGCAGCAGACCGATGCCTGCGGCCGACGCGAGGCGCAGCGATTCGGGAATGCTGAGCGCCGCGAGCTCCCGGATCGGCGTGAGCGACGCCAGGAGGAACAGCACCCCTGCCCAGAAGATAATGCCGAGGGCGACCGGCCAGGCGATGCCCTGTCCGACGATCAGCGTATAGGCGAAAAACGCGTTGAGCCCCATCCCCGGCGCGACGCCGAAGGGCAGGCGGGCATAGAGCCCCATGAGCAGCGTCATGCTCACGGCCAGGAGCACCGTGGCGGTGAGCGCGCCGGAGAAGGGGATACCGGTGCCGTCTGACAGGATGGCCGGGTTCACCACCACGATGTAGGCCATTGTGAAGAACGTGGTGACGCCGGCGACGGCCTCCCGGGACAGCATCATGGCGTCATGACCTGACCCACGCCATCACCCGCCAACGTGCGTGCCGGTTCGGTCGGATCGCCGAGCGGATGGTCGGGCGGCCCAGGTGAGCCCGAGGGGCTAGAACGAGCGTGCGAACAGATCGTGGATGGCGGCGCGGCCGTTGTCGCCGAGGAACCGCGTGCCCGTACCGGTGAAATGCGCGTGACGGACGAGGGGCCGGGCCGACTCGTCGCGCGCCTGCCAGTCGTCACCCTCCCACTCGAACCAGCGGTTCCTAGGTTGGTCGAAGACGAAGAGCGGCTTGTTGCACAGCTTGGCGAACTCGGCACCCCACCCCGTCCCGCCGCGCACGGTCTTGTCCGTCTCGATGGCGCCGACGACATAGACCTCCTGGCCGTTGTTGATCTGATACCAGATGCTCTGGAGGATCTTGCGGAACGTCGGCGTGTCCGGATAGCGGCGATTCATCAGCCGCGAGACGTAGGCCAGGCTCACTTCGCCAGCGTGGAGCTCCTCGTGGTTGAGCACGCGCAGCCCGCGCGTTCGCACCGGCTTGTGACCGTCGAACGAGAAGTTGACCTCCTCGATGCCGAGCCGCTCGGCCACCGCCCCGAACTCGGCTTCGGCGCCCTGCGCCCCGCCGCTGAAGAGGATGGCGTCCTCGCGCTGCACCATGAGCTACTCCTCGTCGCCCTTGTCTTGTTCTTCGGCATCCGGCTTCTTGTCTTCGGCATCCGGCTTCTTGTCTTCGTCATCCGGCTTCATGAAGTCGGGCAGCGCGTCGATCGACTCGTCTTCCTTCTCCACGTCGTCCAGGTCGTACATGCGACCGGTGAACTTGGTCGGAATCGGCCCACGCGGGCGGTTCTCGTCCTTCTTGAACCCGGGCTTGGCGCCCTTCTTCCCCTTCGGCGGAGCGGGCGGGCCGAAGTCGCGCGCGCGCGCCGGCGCGCCAGGACCATCTCCCGGCGGCCGTGGGCCCCCAAAGCCACCCGGACGCGGGCCGCCGAAACCTCCGCCCGGACCGCCGGGACGGGGACCAGAGTAGCCGCCGCCGGGCCCTCCTGGGCCGCCGGGACGAGGCGCACCGTAGCCGCCTGGACGAGGCCCCGACGAGGGGCCGCGATCCTCGCGGGCGCGAGCTTCGCTCACCGCCAGCGGACGCCCCATGAAGAGCTGACCGTCGAAGCGCTTGATCGCCTCCTCGGCCGCGGCGCGATCGCCGTACTCGACGAAGGCGAACCCGCGGGCCCGCCCGGTCTCGCGATCGAGCGGGCGAACGATCTGGGTCGGGGCGCCGACCTGAGAGAAGTGGGTGCGCAGGTCGTCTTCGGTGGCCTGATACGGCAAGTTGCCGACGAACAATCTCACTGATGGCACGTGGTAGCTCGGACTGTAGGGTGGCGGAGAGGCGATGGGGCAGCGAAAGTCTGGCTGACTGGGGCAAGAGCTTAGCAAAAACGGCAGGACGGCATCAAGACAGGGCGTCGATCGCCTGCCGGATCGCCGTCAGCCGCTGCTGCAGCATATCGCGATGCGGGGCCCGGCACGCGGCGCCCAACTCGGCCTGCGTCTGCGTCAGCGCGAGTTCGAGCGTCTGCCGTTGCTGCAACCGCTGGCGGGCCTCGACGCTCAGCGGCGGTTCGAGCGGGCGCGCGCGATCGGCGTCGGCCTGCTGCGACTCAACGGCTTTCGACTCCCAGCCTCGTGCCATGCGCCTCCCATGGTACACGCTCGTCCCGCGTTCGGACAGACGGCCTGGCGCCAGCCCGGCCGGCCGCTACCGCTAACCCGTTGCAAACCGAACACTTGCGCGGGCCGTGGCGCGGCTGGCAGGGAAGATGCTCTTGGCCGGACACATGGATCGCGTTCTCCAGGATCTTCGCCACGCCGCGCGCATGCTGCTGCGCACGCCCGTCTTCACCCTCGTCATCATCTTCACGCTGGCCGTCGGGATCGGCGCCAACACCGCGATGTTCTCGGTGGTCAACGCGGTGCTCCTTCAGGCCCTGCCGTTTCGCGACGCGCATCGCATCGTCGACCTCAATGAGGTCGAGAAGCGGGATCGCAGCCGCGGCGCCATCGCCGCGCCCAACTTCCTCGATTGGCGGGCGCAGGCCCAGTCGTTCGACGCGATGAGCGTGTACGCGGTGCGCAACATGAACGTGGCGAGCGCCGGCGGCGAGCCCGAGCGGCTCCCGGGCGCCTTCACCTCCACGTCGTTCTTCGATGTCCTGGGCGTCCAACCGATCCTCGGCCGCGCGTTCGTGCCAGCCGAGGCCGAGCCCGGGCAGGCGAACGCGGTCGTTCTCGGCTACGGGCTCTGGCAACGGCGCTTCGGTGGGGCGCCGACGGTGATCGGCCAGACGCTTCGCATCAACGGCGACGCTTTTACCGTTGTTGGCGTGATGCCGGCGACCGTCAATTTCCCCTCGCGCGCGGAGCTGTGGCTGCCGTCGACACACGACCTGCCGCCGCTCGGCGATGGGGATCCCCGTCAGTCTCGCGGCATGCACTATCTTCGGGGAGTCGCCCGATTGCAGGCCGGCGTGTCGCTCGATGCCGCGAACGCCGAGCTCACGACCATCGGCGATCAGCTGGCCCGCGCCTACCCCGAAACGAACGA
The DNA here is from genome assembly GCA_035538015.1 of Vicinamibacterales bacterium. Lineage (GTDB taxonomy): Bacteria > Acidobacteriota > Vicinamibacteria > Vicinamibacterales > UBA2999 > VFZN01. The sequence goes on along the minus strand of DATLLC010000380.1, from coordinate 6,114 downwards.
GAACTTCACGCCCCTGGTGACGCCGCTGCAGGACGTGCTGGTGCGTTCGGCGCGGACGCCGCTGATGGTGCTGCTCGGCGCCGTGTTCTGCGTGCTGTTGATCGTCGTCGCCAACGTCGCGAACCTGCTGATGGCCCGGGCAACCGTCCGCGCCCGCGAGCTGGCGATTCGGGCGGCACTCGGCGCGGGCCGTCGGGTGCTGGTCCGCCAGCTGCTCACCGAGAGCGTCCTTCTGGCGATGGTCGGCGGAGCGTTCGGGGTGCTGCTGGCGTTCTGGGGCGTGGACCTCATCCTGGCGCTCGAGCCGGGCGAGATGCCACGCATCGCGCCCATCGCCGTCGACAGCCAGGCGCTCGCGTTCGCCGTGGGCCTCTCGGTGATCACCGGGTTGCTGTTCGGGGTCGTCCCGGCGTGGCAGGCGTCACGGCCCGAGCTGCAGAGCACGCTGAAGGACGCGACCCGCGGCACCACGGGCGACGGCCACCGCCATCTCGCGCGCATGGGACTGGTGCTGGCCGAGGTCGCCCTGTCACTGGTCCTGCTCGTCGGGGCCGGATTGCTGTTCCGCAGCCTGATCAACCTGCTGGACGTGCCGCTCGGGTTCTCGCCGGCGCGAATCACGACGATGCAGGTGGCGCCGACGGGCGAGGGCTATCGGTCGCCGGAGCAGGCGATGGCTTACTGGGCGCGCGTGCGAGAACGGCTGCAGGGTGTCGCCGGCGTGGAAGCGGTGGCGCTCACCAACACGGTGCCGATGGGCGGATCGATCAGCGTGCTCAGCTACAACGTGTCTGGCAAGCCGGAGTTGCCATCGAACCAGTCCCCGCTGTCGCACTATGCGGAGGTGTCACCTGGCTTCTTTGCCACCCTCGGCATCCCCGTGGTGCAGGGTCGCGAGTTCGAGGCGGGCGACGCCATCCTCAATCCCCGCACGGCCATGATCAACGAAGCGATGGCCCGGCGCGAGTGGCCGGGGCGGGATGCGGTGGGACAGCGCCTGACGTTCGGCCCCGGGGACAACGGCCAGCCCGAGTGGCTCGACATCGTCGGCGTCGTCGGCAACGTCCGCCAGTACGGCGTCGATCAGGAACCGGTGCCGATTACCTACGTGCCGCACAGCGCCTCGCCGTCACAGCCGCTGACCATCATGGTGCGCGCGGCCGGCGACCCGGCGAGTGTGGCCGGCAGCCTGCGCGCGGCGCTGCAGGGCATCGACGCTTCTCTGCCAATCACCCGGATGCGCCCGCTCGACGAGATCATCGGCGCCTCGCTCACGCAGCGGCGCTTCAACATGACACTCCTCACCGTCTTCGCCGGGATCGCGCTGGTACTGGCCCTTGCGGGCATCTACGGCACCGTCTCGTACGCGGTGGCCCAGCGGACGCAGGAGCTCGGCATCCGCGCAGCACTTGGCGCCACACGCGCGGACGTCCTGCGACTCGTACTCTGGGACGGATTGAAGCCCGTTGTCCTTGGACTCGCCCTGGGCCTGGCTGGCGCCTTTCTCCTGCGCCGCACTCTCGACCGCCTGGTCTACGGTGTGACCACCTCGGATCCCGCGACCTTCGTCGCGCTGCCCCTGCTGCTGGCGGTCGTGGCGATCGTGGCCAGCCTCATCCCCGCGCTGCGAGCGGCGAGAGTCGATCCGATGACGGCGTTGCGGGTCGATTGATAGATAGATGGGCAGATAGATACGGCGAATCTCTTGATCTCTTGAGCTGGTGATTTGGTGATCGATCCTCCGATCTGGAGATCTTGCGATCTATCTGCAGATCTACCTGCGGATCTGCTCGCGCGATCTGCGGATCGACTCACGTAGATCTGGAGATAGATCATCCGATCGACAGATCGAAAGATCGATCGCACGATCACGAGATCAGGAAATCACCAGATTTCGCAATCTGCCGATCTATCTCTTGATCTATCATCTTCCCGAACCTCGCGGGGATCGCCGGTTCCAGTCAGATGCCCCTACTAGCGCGTCCGGCTCGCGGACGGGCAGATGGAGGAGACGCGAGCACCCTGTGTGGAGTGTGCCCATGTCGACCTTCTCATCCGTCACACCCAACCTGATTGTCAACGACGTCTCGGCCAGCACGCGGTTCTATACGACGGTCCTGGGCTTCGGTATCAAGCAGACCGTCCCGGATGCCGCGCCGTTCGTGTTCGTGTGGCTCGAGCGCGACGGCGTGCCGGTGTTCCTCAACGCCCGGCCGGCTGTCGCCCAGGACTATCCGGGTGCGGCGGAGCGCCCGGCCGGGGGCACCGCAACGCTGTTCTTCATCGTCACCGACGTGGACGGCCTGCATGCGTCCGTCTCCCCTCACGCGCCTGTCGTCATGCCGCTGAAGACGCAGTTCTATGGCATGCGGGAGTTCGCGATCACCGATCCCGACAGTCACATTCTGACGTTCGCGGAACGAGTGAGATAGGTGACACTCGAATCTTGTGATCTCGAGATGTGGTGATCTCGTGATCGATCTGTCGATCTTTCGATCTGGTGATCGGGTGATCGATCTGGTGAACTGGTGATCGGGTGATCGATCTGGTGATCTTGCAGTCGGCGTCCGCAATCGTCGCGGTCGCCGACGGCGCCGGGCGGCCAGGCTGGCCGATCGTTCGAAGCGGGGCGGCGTGGGAGCGCGAGTTGCGCCTTCCACGCCATCTGCCGTCGGCGTCTGGGCACGGCACTGCATCCCCACCGTGGGACACGGAGCAGGACCAGCCAGAGGCGAGACCGCCGGCGGCCGGGCCGCCCGACCCGGGTCCGGTGCGCGGCAGCGAATGGCAGATCGGGGTGGGACACGGCTGGAGTGTCGATTTGCTGCAATCGGCAGGTGGCCGCCGCTACGTGCCGGTGACGATCTCGTGGGGGCGCGACCTGATGCGGGACGCGGGGCCTGGCGTCCTCCGAGGCCGGTTGACGTGGGGCGTCGAAGCGATGCCGCTCTACTGGCAGTACCGGCCGACCGAGACCGTGGGCGTCGCCGTCTCGCCGCTGGTCTGGCGCTGGCGGTTCGTCCCACGCACTCCGGCCGCGGCGTTTGGCGAACTGGCCTTCGGCGGACTGTTCACCAGCGACCCCGTCCCCGAAGGCACCGAAGCCGCCAACTTTCTCACGCACGGCGGGTTTGGCGTTCGCTGGCTGCCCGGCCGGCGGGTCTCATGGGTGACCGCCTACCGCTTTCAGCACATCTCGAACGGCAACCAGTTGACGACGAACCCCGGGGTCAACGCTCACGTTCTCTGGGTGGGCGTCTCGATCGTGCGCTAGCACCTGCCGGCACCTGCCCGCACCCGTCTGTTATCTTTGTTCTCCAATGCAACTCGCTCTGCCGCTGGGTCCCGACGAGCCGCCGCCCCGGTTTGTCCGGCATCGCCGCGCCCGCCGCTACATCCTGCGCGTGCTCGATGACGGCGGCTTGCGGATTACCCTGCCGCGCTGGGGCTCGAAGCGCGAGGCCTTGCGGTTCGTCGAGGCCAGCGAGCGTTGGATTGCGGATCAGCGTGCCCGCCGCCAGGGGCGTCCGGCCCGAGCTTCGCTCGATGCGGCTGACGCCCGCCGGCGCGCCGCCGGAGAGCTTCCGACCCAGTTGCGGCAGCTGGCGGCGGCCCACGGCATCGAAGTGCATCGGATTTCGATCCGGAATCAGCGCTCCCGCTGGGGGTCCTGCTCGCGGCGTGGCAGCATCAGCCTCAACTGGCGTCTGGTGCTGGTGCCGGACTTCGTGCGCGAATACATCATGCTCCACGAGCTGATGCACCGGCGCGAGCTCAATCACTCACCCCGGTTCTGGAGGCTGGTGGCGGGCGTCTGCCCGCGGCTCGTGGAGGCGCGACGCTGGCTGCGGACCGAGGGGCACGCGTTCTTTGAAGGGACCCAATGACAATGCGAGTTGCGACGCTGGCCGTTCTCGTGACTGGCCTCACATACGGTACGCCCCGGCCCGCTAATGCGCAGATCAGCCTCGGCCCGATCTCCGGTGCCCTGACCGGGCACATCGGCACCGCCTCCGGCGAGCACGGCGCCGGGACGACGCTGTCGCTGGGCGGCTCGGTGGCGGTGGTCGAGCAATCTGGTTGGGGCGCCGAGTTCGATGCCGGGTACGCGAACGACGATGGCGGACGGACGGGCGGGCTGAACGTCCAGACCTACATACTGAATTTGATCGGCGTGTGGCCGAAAGGACAGCTGCGGCCGTTCGGGACCATCGGTGGCGGCGCCCTGTGGGCGCGCACGTGCACACAGGCGTGCGCGGGAACCATCTCGTGGAGCGACTGGGCATTTTCGGCGGGAGGCGGACTGCAGTACGTGCGCAACGAGGTCTTCGGGCTTCGCGGCGATGTCCGGTACTTCACGAACATCGGCGACCCCTCCAGGGCGGCGGATGGCGTGGGGTTCTGGCGCGTGTCGGTAGGCGCGACATTGCTGTGGGTGGCCGACTGATCGCAGCTGTGCTCGTCGCACTCGACGGCACCTGACGAGCGGCGCGCCACCCTAACGGCTCCGTAACGACGATTCGTCCCGCATTTGCACAGAGAATCCGTGCCCTCGACGGGGCGCATGGTCTTTGGCCATGCCCACGGACGCAGGGCTCGGAGATCCTAGCTACGCTCTCCCGTGACGATCGATGCTCGACCCACAGGCTCGCATCTCCATCCTCATCGCCCATCACGACGCCGCGGTCGGCGGCCGATTGTGCAGCCTCCTCTTCGAGGCCGTCCACGCGCCGCAGCTCGTCGGCAATCGCGTGGGGGCGATCGACCGGGCCCGCGCCCTCAACCCCGACCTGATGCTCGTCAGCCTCGACGTCGCGGGTCGCGACGACCCCGACTTGTGCCGGGTCTGGAGGGCCGATCGGCACACGCACCTCACCCCGCTCGTGTTCGTGAGCGATCAGGCGGACCGCGAGATCCGGCTGCGCGCGCTCGAAGCCGACGCCGATGACTTCGTCACGACTCCGATCGATCGGGCCGAGCTGCTGGCACGGGTCCGATCGCTGGCGCGCATCAAGCGCCACGTTGACGAGATGGACTCGGCCTCCGCGATCATCAGCACGCTGGCCGTGATGGTCGAGACGCGAGACGGACACTCCGAGGGCCATTGCCATCGTATGGCGAACTACGCCACCGCGCTCGGCCGCGTGCTCGGGCTCGGCGACGCCGATCTTCAGGCGCTGCACCGGGGCGGGTTCCTGCACGACATCGGGATGCTGGCCATCCCGGACTCCCTGCTGCGCACGCCGGGGCCGCTCAAGCCGGAGGACTACGAGCTGATCCGATCGCACACCGTGGTCGGCGACGAGTTGTGCGGCAACCTCCGGTCACTCCCGGCGATCCGGCCGATCGTCCGCAGCCATCACGAGCGGCAGGATGGCACGGGCTATCCCGACGGCCTGAGGGCGACGAGGTACCGCTGCTGGCGCAGATCATCGGCATCTGCGACGCGTTCGACGCCATCACGTCCAGGCGCGCGTATAACGAGCAGCAGCCCGCGTCGATCGCCCTGACGGTGCTGCAGCGGCAGGTGGGGCTGGGCTGGCGGAGCGCGGACCTGGTCGCCGCGTTCAGCGAGCTGGTGCGGCACGGACGGCTTGGTGCCATGGACTCGGTCCCGGCCGTAACCGCTCCGATGACCTCATTGGCCCCGTCGTAGCCGGCGCGACTGACCTCCAGACTCCACGATTGTCCACGGCCCCGATATACTGTAGCCGAAGCTGAACAGTAACCGGATTTCCGTGGGGCCGCGCGCCGTATGCTCACCGCATTCTTCTCATTGTTCGATACGTCCAGGTTTCCGGCACGCTGGCTCTGCGGCGAGTGGAGCACCGGGCTCGGCTGGCTCCACATCGGCTCCGACCTGGCGATCTGGGCGGCCTACTTCAGCATCCCCGCCCTCCTGCTGACACTGGCCCGGCGGCGACGGGACCTGCCGTTCCGCCGCGTTTTCCTGCTGTTTGGCGCCTTCATCCTGCTGTGTGGTACCACCCACCTGATCGAGGCCGTAATCTTCTGGTGGCCCATTTACCCGGTGGCGGCAGCGGTGAAGTTCGCGACGGCCGTGGCCTCCTGGGGAACGGTGGTGACGCTCGCTCCCGTCGTGCGCGACGCGCT
>DATLLC010000379.1:0-2875 GCA_035538015.1 Vicinamibacterales bacterium | reverse complement strand
GCGCAGGACATATCGGCAGCCAGGTCGCGCGGCTGGCAATCGCGAACGGCTACGACGTCGTCGTCAGCAACTCTCGCGGACCTGAGAGTCTTGCGGCGCTGGTCGCCGAGCTCGGGCCAAGGGCCCGGGCCGCGTCCCCCGCGGATGCGGCGAAGGCCGGCGATATCGTGGTGGTGACGGTACCGCTCAAGAACTACCGGGCCGCTCCCGTCGAGCCGCTCGCGGGGAAGATCGTGATCGATACGAACAACTACTACCCGCAGAGGGATGGCCACATCCCGGAGCTCGACGACGAATCGACCACCTCGTCGGAGCTGCTCCAGGCCCATCTGCCGGCGGCGAAGGTGGTGAAGGCCTTCAACCACATTCACGCCGCGCAACTGACCACGGACGGACAGCCCGCGGGCACGCCGAATCGCCGCGGGTTGGTGATTGCCGGAGACGATGCAGCGGCAAAGGCGACGGTGACGCGCCTGCTGGATCAGTTTGGCTTCGACACGGTGGACGCTGGCCCGCTGAAGGAGAGCTGGCGCATCCAGCCCGATACGCCGGGGTATGGTCCGCGGCGGACCGCGGAGGAACTGCGGGGGGACCTGGCGGCTGCCAAGAGATATCGTGACCGGTGATCGTGCGACCCTAGTGTAGCCCTGGCCTAGGTTGCGAACCGGAAGTTGATGATGTCGCCATCCTGCACGACGTACTCCTTGCCCTCGAGGCGCAGCTCGCCGTGCTCCCGGGCGGCGTGCATCGATCCGCGCGCGATGAACGCGTCGTAGGCTACGACTTCAGCGCGGATGAAACCGCGCGCGATGTCGCTGTGAATCTCGCGCGCCGCTTCCTGGGCGACCGTCTGCCGCGGGATGGACCAGGCGCGGCATTCGTCCTCACCCACGGTGAAGAACGACATGTAGCCGAGCAGCTGGTAGCTGGCGCGGATCACGCGGTCGAGGCCCGACTCGGCCAGGCCCAGGTCTTTCAGGAAGGCGTCGGCATCAGTGGGGTCCAGCCCGGCGATCTCGAGCTCGATCTTCGCGCACACCGGAACGGCGAGCGTTCCGGCCCGCGACAGGAATGACGTCAGCCCCGTGCGCTCGGCGGCCGCTTCGACGCGGGCAGCCTCCGCGACGTCCGCCTCGTCGAGGTTGATGACCACCAGCAATGGCTTGGCCGACAGCAACTGGAAACCGCGCAGCTGCTTGCTCTCGTCACCCGACAGGCCCAGCGCCCTCAGAGGCTGACCGTTCTCGAGCGCCGGCTGGCAGCGCAGCAGCAGGGCGCGTTCCGTCTCCAGATCCGCGGACCGGTTCTTCTTGGAATCCTTGTCGAGCCGCTCCAGCCGCCGCTCGACGACGCCGAGGTCGGCGAGGATGAGCTCGTCTTCCATGGCTTGTGCATCGCGCGCAGGATCGACCGATCCCGACGGATGCGGAACCGAGGGGTCGCTGAACGCGCGCACGACATGGACGAGCGCATCGGCGCTCCGGTAGCCGGCCACGTCGACGAGCGCGGCCCCGCCCGTTTTGCCCGCCGCCACGAAGTCGATGAACTCGATGGTCGCCGGAACGCGCTTCTTCGGGTTGAAGATGGCCGTCAATCGGTCGAGTCGAGCGTCGGGCACCTTCGAGATCCCAACGGCGGTGTCGCCCTTGCCGTGCGGCGAGTCCCTGGCGCTGGTCATCAGTTGAAACAGGGTGGACTTGCCGGTACCGGGAAAGCCCATGAGGGCGGCGTGGAGCATGGGGTGTCAGTCGCCTCCAGATCGAAACCGACATTGTGGCACGGGTCGGCGACCCGGCTCACGAGCTCGCTCATTGGCGCGTCGCCCGCGCGAGGCTGCGCCGGAGAGAGCGGGCGGCTCGGTTCAGCGCATCGTCGTAGCTGGAGAAGACCGTATCAGCGACTCCGGCGACCGCGGCTATGTCGGCAAAGGAGGCCAGGTGCACGCTGTCGTAGGCACGAAGCCGGTAGCGTTCGGCCAGGTCACCTGCCCGTCGGCACAGACCAGACGTCGCCTCCACAATCAGGTATCTGGGCCAGTCGTCTTCGAACGATCGCTTCGCCGACGCGAACGCTCCGGTTGACAGCACACCCTCCCGACGCCGCCGTGCCAGGGCCGCGCGGGCCTCGGGGTAGGCGATGGCGGACGTGGCCACTACCGATGCCGCATCGACCTCCGCTCGGACGGCGTCAGAGCCCGGTTCATGCACGTACAGTTTCACCACGCTGCTGGTGTCGAGATACAGCGTCACCGGCGGTCCTCGAGGACCGCGTCGGACACCGTCCTCTTGCCTGCCCGAGGCGGAGCGGGGTTGCCAACGGGCTTGCCTCCGCCCCACGTCGCGCGGCGCTCGGCCACCAGCTCATGCGCCCAGGACAGATCGGCCGGCGCCTCCACGGGGGCGATGGTCGCGATGGAGCGCCCGTGTTCGGTCACCACCAGGTGGGCACCCGCCCGCACGCGCTTGAGGTGCCGGCTCAGATTCGCCTTGAGCTCACGAATACCGACCGTGTTCATGGGAGTCTCGCAGGTGTGACTACAAATCTACCATAAATGTGGTCACAATTCACCCATCAGATGCGGCTCGCGCGCAACGCCTCACGGTGCATCATCACAAGCCTGATCGCGACCTCGCGACTGAGGCTTGTGTCGATGGCGCGCCACACCTCACCGAATGGCAGTCGGAGCCCCGGCTAGGGTCGCTCTCACGCGTTCTGGCGTGAACGGCACCTCGCGGAGGCGCGCGCCGGTGGCATCGAAGACGGCGTTGCCCACCGCCGCGGCCACGAGCGTGATGGTGGTCTCCCCGGCGCCCATCGCCTCCTGGTCCGGCCGGTTGATGAGGACGCTCTCGATGGTCGGGACCTCGGCACCCAG
>DATLLC010000378.1:0-7404 GCA_035538015.1 Vicinamibacterales bacterium | reverse complement strand
CCGACCGGGTCCCGACGGCGGCGATCTGCGGCCCTCGCACGGCGACGGCCTCGGCCAACGCCGCTCCCGTGATCACGCGGCCGTTGATGACGATGAGGTCGGCGGGCGACTGCGTGACCCGCACGGACGCGATGGTCGCGCTGCCGGCGACGAGCGCCGCGGCCGCCAGCGCCGACCGCGTCCACGACGAAAGGTCCCGCATCAGAACTCGTAGCGCACGCCGAGCTGCACGGTCCGGGGCCGCACCACCGAGAGACTCTGCTGCCAGGGCGTGGTCGCCGTCACCTGCGAGCTGTTGTTCCTGAGAGTCAGCACCGTATCCGAGTTGAAGATGTTGAAGAAGTCGACAGAGAAGCGGAGGCGCTGCTGTCCGCCGAACCTGAAGTCCTTGTCCAGGCGGAGCTGGAAGTCGTTGACCGCCGGCAGCTCGTACGAGCCACGCGATTCGGCCAGGATGGTCACGTCTCCCTGACCCGCGCCCATGTTGCGAACGATGATCTGGCGCCCGTACGGGCGCCCGGCCTCATACGAGTAGCGCCCGCCCAGCTGGATCCCCCAGCGGGCAGCGTAGGTCGCCGAGATCTTCACCGCGTGCGGTGCGTTGGTCGCGGTCGGCCCGAACGCGTTGATGGTGTCGTTCGGATCCCGGCCGTAGCCGGCGGTCGGTGACAGATTGCTGAAGTCCTGCTGGGTGCTGCCAGTCACCGCACCCGAGCCGAACGCCTTCGAATCCTGCCAGGTGTAGGAGCTCTGCATCTGCACGTTGTTGGAGAACCGCTTGTTGAACTCCACAACCACCGACTTGAATTCCTGGTCGAGGTCCTCGCGGTCGACTACGGTGAACAGCTGCGAGCCGACGCCGCTGGTGAGCGTCTGCACGGTGATCTCCTGGCTGCGGCCGTCGAACGTGTCGACGATCACGCGCGGCGCGTAGACGCCACGGTTGTCGCGCAGCCGTATGAAGCCGCCTTCGTTCTTGTAGACGAAGGACACGGCCACGCCCGCGCTGCCGGCAATCTGACGCTCGATTCCGGCGGACACCTGGTCCGTGTACTGGTTGTCCAGGCCCGAATCCACCGCGAAGTTGAGCTTGGGGTCGGTCACGCTCACGGGAATGGTGTAGTCGCCGGTCGCAGAGCTGTACTCGCGGGTGATGGTGACGGCGCCGCCCGGCGAGATGCCCGAAAACATCAGAGTGGCGAGCTTGCCGTAGAAGCGGCCGTAGGCAGACTTGAAGACGGTGCGGCCCGACTTGTCGAGCCGCCAGGTGAAACCGACGCGTGGCGAAAACGTGTTGAAGGACACGACGTCGGATACGCCCGGATACTCCCGGACCGGCGGTGAGAACGTCGCGCCGTCAATGCCTTCGATGACCGCGTTGGAGCTCATCTCCGGCACATCCCCGTTGATCGAATCGAACCGGATGCCCAGGTTGAGCGTGAGCACGTCGTTCGCCGTCCAGGTGTCCTGCGCGTACAACCCGATGGACTTGATCCGCCCCCCCGTCGCCGAGGGCTCGCTGAAGGTGGCTCGATACGGCGCCCCACTGAGGTCGGTATAGCTGACGTCGCCGATGCGCGCGGCGACCGTGCGCTGCGTCGCAAAGCCTGTCTGGATGCCGCCCTTCAAGTCGTGCGTCCCGCCCAGTGCCGACCGGGTGTTGGCGAGCGACGCGTCCAGCGTGATCCGGTTGTGGAACTGTTTGCTCGCGGTCTGGCCGTTGACGCTCGAGATGCCGGTCGCCTGATCGGTGCGGCCCGGCGTCTCGAAGTCGTCCGAGTAGGGCGTGAAGTTGTCGCGGATGTAGATGCCGCCGCCGCGCGCCTCGAGCAGCGTCGAGTTGCCGAACGAGTGCGTGTACTGGCCGTAGACGACCGGGTTGTGCCCGTGCTCCACGGTCTGCGTGACGAGCGGCGCCGTGCGCGAGGCCGTGGCCGCGCAGCAGAAGTTGTTGTCGTTGTAGCCGACTGACAGATTGCCGTTCTCGGACGGCCGCCACGTGGCCTTCACGAACGGCTTGAAATTGCGGCCGCCTGCCTTCTCGCTGTTCGGATCCACGCCGACGCCCGTCGTCATCTGTCGCGTCCCGGTCAGCAGGCCGTAGAACCAGAACCGGTCGCGGGCGATCGGACCGCCGACCTCGCCAGTGAACTGCTGGTTGTGGTGCACCGTGTAGGGGAACTGCTCGTTCGGCGTGTTGTTCGCGACCCAGTCGCCGGGGATGAAATAGGCGCTCCCCATCCCGCGGAGCTGGTTGCTGCCCGACTTGGTGACGATGTTCACCACCCCGCCCTGGAAGCTGTGGAACTCGGCCGAGGCCCCAATCGCCTTCACCTGGACCTCCTGCATGATGTCCGGGCTCGGGAAGTCCCACACCCCGCCGTTGGACACCGCGGAGATGTCCACGCCGTCGTACTGGAACTGATTCTGGTCGCTGCTCGAGCCGAAGATGATGAACCGTGAATCGTTCGGCACCTGGTTGATGCGCACCGACGGCGCGAAGGTGACCACGTCGAAGTACGACTGGCGCGCGGTCGGGATGTTCTGGAGCAGCTCCTTGCTGAAGTTGGTGGAGAACCCGGCATTCGCGGCGTCGACGACGGGGGAAACGCCAGTGACGGTCACGGCTTCCTGCAGGCTGCCGACGCTGAGGGACACGTCGACCTGGATGGTGCGGCCGACTTCGACGAGGATGTCCTCACGACGGACCGTGGTGAAGCCCTGCAGCGTGTACACCAGCGTGTAGACACCGACCGGCAGGTTCGTGAACGTGTACACGCCCTGTGGGTCGGTCACCGTCACGGCCGGGCCGCCAATCCGGGCCGGGCTCGAGGCTTCAACCGTCACGCCCACCATCACCAGATTGGAATTGTCGCGCACGAAGCCACGCAGGCCGCCGGTCGACGTCTGCGCGCCACCATCGACCGCGGCGCCGAGCACGATCGCCACTGCCACGAGTCCCCGACCGATCGATCGACTAGCCATGGTTTCCTCCCGCGGTCTGCCGACTTCGCACGTGCGTCCGCCCTCGTCACTCTCTCGCGTCACGGAAGGGAGAAGGCCACCCATTCGGGCCCATGGTTGCTCCCGCCCACCGCGACGAGCACGTACTGCTTGCCGGCATGCATGTAGGTCATCGGCGCCCCGGTCGTGCCGGCCGGCAGATCCGTCTCCCAGAGGACGCGGCCCGTGGTCTTGTCGTAGGCGCGGAACTTCGTGCCCCACATGCCGGCGCGGTTGGTCCCGGGAAGCGAGTCGCTTCCTTCGCCGATGAACAACAGCGTCCTGGTGAGCAGCGGTGCCGGCCGGCCCGGCACACCGAGCGGGGGCAGGTTGAGGTCCTTCACGAGCGGATGGTGGCGAGGCCCATCGCCATTGGCGACCATCCAGAGCTGCTCGCCCTTGTTCATGTCGATGGCCGTGATCCGGCCGTAGGGCGGTTTGAAGATGGGAAAGCCGTCGATCGACAGATCGGGCCCCGGCCATGGCGGCTGCTGCCGACCCTGACCCTGGCCCCGGCCTTGATTCGGCGGTGTCCCGCGCGGCTGCGTGGCAAACGCCATCGTCGCTTCGGGGTCCTCGGTCTTGACGGCCCGACTGATGCCCGGCAGTGTGTGGGACACCGCGTAGTAGACGCCCGTCTCCGGATCGAACGCACCGGTGTGCCAGTTGCCCGCGCCCCAGCCGCCCGGCATGATCAGCGCCCCGCGCTTGCCGCCGGAATCCGCGCTCGGCACGAGTGGCGGCGTGAACAGCGGACCGAGCACGAAGTCCTTCACCTTCTCCTTCGCCCGCGCCCGCAGTTCTGGCGTGAAGTCGATCAGATCGTCTTCCGAGAACCCCTGGCGATCGAAGGCCGGCGGCCTGGTCGGGAACGGCTGCGTCTTCGAGGTCGCCTCGCGCGGCACCATCGACTGCGGAACGGCGCGCTCTTCGATCGGCCAGACCGGCTTGCCGGTGGCGCGGTCGAAGACGTAGAGAAATGCAGTCTTGCTCGGCTGCATCACGGCCTTGATGCGACGGCCGTCCACGGTGATCTCGCCGAGCGTGGCCGGCCCGACCGTGTCGTAGTCCCAGAGGTCGTGGTGCACCATCTGGAAGTGCCACGCCCGCTTGCCGGTCTTGGCCTGGATGGCGACGAGCGAATCGGAGAAGAGGTTGTCGCCCGGGCGGTGGCCCCCGTACACGATGCCGGTCGGAGCCGACAGCGGAACGTAGACGAGGTCGAGCTCTTCGTCCGCGCTCAGGCAGCACCACGACGCCAGATCGCCCGAGTAGGCGTGCGATTCCTCGCCCCACGTCTCGACTCCGACCTCGCCGGGCCGCGGCACGACGTGGAACGTCCACAGGAGCTTCCCGGTGCGGACGTCGAAGCCGCGGATGTTCTCGGGCGTGGCCTCCTTCTTGACGCCGCCGTCACCTGCGCCGGCGGTGGCGCCGGCGACGACGATCACGTCGTTGACCACGATGGGGCCGGCAGTCCAGCTGAAGAGCGCGGCCAGCTCGTGATCCCAGTGCAGCGTGATCCGGCCGCGATCGCCGAACGCCGCGTCGTACTCGCCGGTCTTGACATTGAGCGAGTAGAGGTACTCCCCGCGCACGAGGAACAGCCGCTCCTCGGCGCCGTTGGCCCAGTACTCGGCGCCGCGCGGGCTCGGCCGCGAGATCTCTTCGATGGTCGTGCCGAACGGCTTCTGTTCCCAGCGCGTCGCGCCGGTGGCCGGGTCGAGCGCGCGGATGAGGCCGACGCCGTTCGGCGCGTAGAGCACGCCATGGATCATCAGCGGGGTCGATCGGAAATTCCCCGACACCCTGAGGTCCGGGTAGGCTTCCTTCAGCGCCGGGTCGACGCCGGGCTGCCGCCAGGCCACCTTGAGCTGCGCCACGTTCTGCGCGGTGATCTGGTCGAGCGGCAGGTAGCGCGTGAACGCCCTGTCGCCGCCCCAATATCGCCATTCCGGCGCCGGTGCCGACTGCGCGGCGAGCGAGAGCCCCGCCGCAAACACTACGAGCGCCAACCCTCCGCCACCGAGGAGCTGCCGATGCCGCATCCCGCCTCCCTCACCGCATTGGATGCGCGAATCATCGCAGAGGCCAACGGCATGTCAAGCGGATTCCGGTCCGGCGAGTGGCCATGCCGGCGCGGCGTTCACGTGCCGCTCAGCGCTTCAGCCGCGGGACGAACTTCGTGAGGCCCTGGATCGGACCCACCTCACCCGCGTAGACATTGCCTTGCCCGTCGACGGTCACGCCCTCACCCATCGATCCGTAGCCGCCCATCCCCGACGCCTGCTTGGACACGTGCTCGGGCACGAAGAACCACACGTCCCCCGTGCGGGCGCTGCCGACGCGGAGTCCCTTGCGCCAGCCGGGGTTGTAGTTGTCGTCCGACTCGGAGTCGATCGCGTACAGCGTGTCGTCGGCCGCTATCGTCAGGCCGCTGATGCGGCTGAACTGGTACCAGGTGTCGAGGTGCTTGCCCTCCTGATCGAAGATCTGGATGCGGCGGTTCCCGCGATCCGCGACGAAGAGACGGCCCTTCGAGTCGAAGGCGAGCGCGTGCGGCCCGCGGAACTGACTCGGGCCGTAGCCGTAGGCGCCGAAGCTCTTGATGAACTTGCCCTGCGCCGAGAACTTCGAGATCCGGCCGACGCCGTCGGGCGGGTCCGCGTCGAGGAACTGCGCGCCATGGGATTCGCCGACGAAGATGCTGCCGTCGGACGCGATGGCCACGTCGTTTGGTTCGGTGAACGCCTCGGGCGGGTTGCCGGCCTTCCCCGGCGTGCCGAGCACGAGCAGCACCTTGCCATCGGGGCTGAACTTCGTCACGGTGTGGCCCTTGCCCGCGGCGTCGGGGAACTGCTTCAGCTCCGCGTCGGTCGCCGACCGCGCGTCCACCACCCAGACGTTGCCTTGCTTGTCAACGTCGATCCCATGCGGCCAGAGAATCTGTCCGGCGCCGAGGCTCTTCACTACCTTGCCCGAGGGATCGAGCTTGACGATGGGATCGACTTTCGAGCCCGCGCAGGAATTGGTGCCGCAGCGGTCGCCGGCCCAGATCGACTTGCCGTCGATGTCCACCTGGACGGCGCTCACCGACCCCCACTTGCGCCCGTCGGGGAGCGTGCCCCAGTTGCGCACCGTCTCGTAGGGGTTGGGCAGGTTGTTGATCGGGGTCACCTTCGCGTGCTCCGGCGGACCGGACGCGCCGCGCGGCGGCCCGCCCGGCGCGGCAGGTTGCTGGGCCCAGAGGGCCGCGACACCGGTTGCAAGCAAAGTAGCAGAAACCAGGAGTGCCTGGTGGCGGCGCATCATCATCATCGGGCGGGACCTCTCTCGCGCGCATTGTATTCCGA
Source organism: Vicinamibacterales bacterium (assembly GCA_035538015.1). GTDB lineage: Bacteria > Acidobacteriota > Vicinamibacteria > Vicinamibacterales > UBA2999 > VFZN01. Next base: position 1,048 of record DATLLC010000378.1, on the reverse strand, counting down.
TCCATGATGCGCGGCCGTGTTCGACGCCTCGCCGTCCCGGCATTGGCGGCGCGCGTACAGCGTGGCTGGACCAGCCTGTCGCGTGAAAGCCTGACGAGTGGACTACGTTAACGCGCGAAGCAGTAGAAGCGGCCCGCGCCTCCCCGTGGCGCCGTGTTCGCGCAGTTCTGGTTGGCGTGCGCCGAGTTCCACGACGACAGCGTCCCGGCCGTGCTCTGACCGGGTCCCATCCCGTCGGAGTGTCCGACCTGCGCCGCCACGTCCGCGGATGTCGAGGTCCAGTCCGCGCACGTCAAGCCGGCGGCGAGGGTGCCGTCCGCGTTCGAGCCGGTCAGAATGTCGTGTTCGACTGGCGTTGGGGATCCGGTCCACTGACCGTTGATGCGCTGGCCACGCTCGTCCACGAACACGCTGGCGTCACCAGTGCGAGCGTGGAGCTCGGACAGGCTGTTGGCGACCGCCATTCCATTCGCGTTGACCCACGGACCTGTGCCGATCCGGTCGCGAGCGTGAGTGAGCTGGTTTCCGTTCAACGGATCGCGCTCGACGCTGAGATACGCGCGCCAGGTGCGTCCTGCGCCCTGCCCGACGGCCGCGGCCAGCTGTCGACAGGTCGCGTCCGCTCCGGCGAGTCCGCCCAGGTTGCCGGTCGAGCTCGCCTGGCTCGTCACGAAGAAGCTCAACGACGTACCGGATGGCCCCATGGGTGAGCTGTCATCGCTGCAACTCGCCGCGATGACGACAACGAATGGAAGGAAAGCGTGTCTCATCGAATCACCTCCGCAGTTGCTCGACTGGCGTCCGGCAGGCAGCCACGTCTCGCGGGGGCGGCGAGATTCCGACGGCAGGCGCATTGTACTCGCGCGAGCGCCGGCGGCTGCTACACTCGGGCTCTTCGTGTTCGTCGTGTTCCATCGACGGTGCGCCGAGTGCTCACGATCTACTCCTGCTTGCATCACCGCCACCACGGGAACGCCGAGCTCATCGACGGCAAGATGATGCCGTGCTTCGAAATGCCGCGGCGCGCCGAGATGATCCTCGAACGCGT
>DATLLC010000377.1:0-18323 GCA_035538015.1 Vicinamibacterales bacterium | reverse complement strand
GGCGGAGCAATGTCGGGGTGCTCGCGACGCGCCGCGGACCGGCGGTGGGCGCCGCCGGCGCGGTGACCGACGAGCCGAGCTACACGGTCGGCGCCGACGCGACGATGCTGTTCTTAACCAGCATCAATCTGACGGGGTACTCCGCCCGTACCGAGGGGCCCGCGGCCGCTGCAGCGCGCGTCGACGGCACCAGCTACCGTGGCCGCTTCGACTTCACCACTGACCGCTACGGCGCAGCCGCCGAGCACATGCTGATCGGTCCCGGCTTCCAGCCGGAGGTGGGCTTCGTCCGGCGGACGGACGTCCGACGCAGCTTCGGACAGCTCCGCTTCAGCCCGCGACCGGCGCGGAACACGCTGGTGCGCAAGCTGACCTGGCAGGCCGGCCTCGACTACCTGACCGACGCGGCGGCCATCGCGCTACAGAACCGCGAGGCCAGCGGGCTGTTCCGGATCGACTTCCAGTCGAGCGATCAACTCTCGTTCGAGCATTCGCGCGAGTACGAGCTGCTCCCCGCGCGATTCCAGATCTCGCCGGGGGTGTTCGTCCCGGCGGGAGGCTACGACTATCACCTCACGCGCGCGACCTATAACCTCGGGCAGCAGCGGCCCCTCTCCGGCCGGCTCACGACCGCCGGCGGCACCTTGTACGACGGCACCCGGTGGGAGGCGGGCTACAACGGCCGCTGGGGGATCACACCGCGCTTCTCGCTGGAGCCGACGGTGAGCCTCAACTGGGTGCACCTGCCGTACGGCGACTTCACCGCGCACCTGGCGGGCACGCGGGTGACGGTCACACCGAGCGCCCGCATGGTGATCAGCAGCCTCGTGCAGTGGAATGCCGGCGCCGGCTCGCTCACGTCGAGCGCGCGGCTCCGCTGGGAATACACCGGCGGTAGCGAGCTCTTCGTGGTCTACAGCGACGGCCGGGACACCGGCGTCTCGGGGTTTCCGGCCCTCCTCAACCGGACACTGGCGGTCAAGGTCACCCGGCTGTTCAGGTTCTGAAGCCGGCCCGGGTGAATTCCCCACGGGACGGTAAGAACGACGTAGGGCGGTCGTCGCTTGGCTCGCAGTAGACTCACACCGCATGGCGACCCACACTCGAGCCTTCAGCCGGGGTGTTGCAGTCACCCTGCTGCTGGGGATGGCGCCAGCGATGGCCACCGCTCAACCGGCGCCCCCGGCGGCGCGACCCAACATCCTCTGGATCCTCGTGGAGGACGCGAGCCCGGACATCGGTGCCTACGGCGACCCCTACGCGCGCACGCCGACCCTCGATCGCCTGGCGCAGGAAGGCGTGCGGTTCACGCGCGCCTTCGCCACCGCGCCGGTCTGCGCGCCAAGCCGTTCCACGCTGTTCACCGGCATGTACGCCAGTTCCACCGGCGCGTTGCACATGCGCAGCACTGCCGTGCCACCGCCCCACGTCAAGGGCATCGGCGAGTATCTCCGCGCCGCCGGCTACTTCACCCTCAATCGCGACAAGACCGACTACAACATCAGCGCCACGCCCACCGAAGACAACGACGGCGGGCTCCTGTTCCGCACGGTCCCGCTCGGGCCATGGGACGAGAGCGGGCCCGAGGCCCACTGGAGGCACCGGACACCGGGGCAGCCGTTCTTCGCCGTCATCTCGCCGCAGGTGACGCACGAGAGTCGGCTGTTCATGTCCGACGAGCAGTTCGCGAAGGAGACGAGGCACCTGAAGCCGGCCGACCGTCACGATCCCGCACTTGGGACGCTCCCGCCGTACTACCCGGACACAGCTGCGGCACGCGCGAACTGGGCGCGCTATTACGACATGTGGACCGAGGCCGACTACCAGGTGGCCGAGATTCTGCGAGAGCTGGACGAGGACGGGCTCGCCAATGACACCCTCGTCATCTTCGCGAGCGATCACGGTCGCGGGTTCCCGCGAGCCAAGCGGTGGGCCTACGACGCCGGCGTCCAAGTCCCCTTCATGGTCCGGTGGCCCGGGCGCGTGGCCGCGGGCACGGTCCGAGAGGACCTGGTGAGCTTCATCGATCTGCCCGCCACCACTCTGGCCGTGGCCGGCGTGCCAGTCCCGAAGCACTTCCAGGGCCAGATTTTCCTCGGGCCGACGGCCGCGCCGCCCCGCCAATTCGTCTACGTCCATCGCGACCGCATGGATCAGGTGTCCGAAACCATCCGCGCCGTGCGCGACCGGCGCTACAAGTACATCCGGAACTTCTTTCCCGAACGGCCCTACGCGCAGAGGCTGGACTATGCCGAGCAGGTGCCCATGCTCCAGGAGTGGCGCCGCGCCTTTGCGGCGGGGCTGCTGAAAGGGCCGCAGCTGCTCTTCTTCGCGCCGAGCAAGCCGGCCGAGGAGCTGTACGACACCGAGACCGACCCGCATGAAGTGGTGAACCTGGCGGATCGACCATCGGAGCAGGCACGACTCGAACGTTTTCGCGCCGCGCTCGACTCATGGATGAAGGACACGGGCGACCTCGGACTCGTGCCCGAAGCCGCGCTGAAGGAACGGATGCGACCGGGCGGGACCTGGAGCACCGCCGCGGTGCCGGAGATGTCGCCATCGGGCGGCGCCTTCGGCAGCCCGATCGAGGTCCGCCTGTCCTGTGTGACGGACGGCGCCACCATCGTCTACTCGACCGAGGCTGGAGCGACTCCGCGCTGGCTGCTCTACTCGCGTCCGCTGACCATTTCGGCGACGGCGACCTTGCGTGTGAAGTGCGCGCGGCTCGGCTATCAGGACAGCGCCGAGCGCCGCGCGACCTTCACCATCGGGCGATGATCTCGTGGCTACGGCGCCGTCGTCACCTGCGGCGGGATCGACAGCTTGTCGAGAAACCCACGGACGGCCGTCCACGCGCGGTCGCGCTGGGGCGCCACGAAGTTGCCGTGCCCGCCCTGCGGGATGGTCACGAGCTCGTGGGTCACGCCAGCCTTGGTGAGCGCATCGCGGAGGCGCGTGGCCTGTGAGTACGGGACGGTCGGGTCCGCGTCTCCGTGGATGGTGATGATCGGCGGCAGTCCCGGGCGCACATACGTGAGCGGCGAGACCCGCTTCGCCAGCGCCACCCTGTTCTCGACGCCCGCGAACCAGCGCACGCCGTAGCCTCGAGCGTTGGCGCCCTCGATGATGTCAGGCACGTCGGTGATGCCATACCAGTTCACGATGGCCGCCACCTTCGGGTCGTCCTCGATCGGCGCGTTGCTCGCCGGCCCTCCCAGCGTGGGACAACGGTCGTCGAAGCCAGCAGCGTGGGTGAGCATGCCGGTGGTCAGCGCCAGGTGCCCACCCGCAGACTGTCCGGTCACGACGATCTTCAACGGATCGAAGCCGTAGGTCTTTGCGTTGGCAATGACCCACTTGAGCGCGCACCGGCTGTCCTCAACGCCCGAAGGAGCCGGCGCGACAGGCGCCATGCGGTACTCGACGTTGACGGCTGCGAATCCCATGGCGAGATAAGGCAGGACGGCCAGCATCGACGCTTCCTTCGATCCGTTGACCCAGCCACCGCCGTGGATGAAGATCACGGTCGGACGAGGCGTGGTGACGTTGCGCAGGCGATGCACGTCGAGCTTCGCCTCGTAGCCGTTGGCCACCATGTAGGTGATATCGGGCACGACGACGTAGTCGCCGTAGATCGCGGCCGCGTCGAGGACGCGGTCGCGCGGCTGCGCGAATACGGGAGCAGCGGCGAGAAGGCAGGCGATCAACAACGATACGGCTACGCAGAATCGCGTCATGGGTGCTTCCCCTTCCGCGGCGATTCTAACCCCACAATTCACTCGAGTTGACGATGCCATCAGCCCGGACTCCCGCTCGTATGCGCCCATTCCATCTGATCAGCGAGCAGTTGGAACGACCACCCAAGTGAGCAGAGGGGTTGGACCACGCGGCTCAGCCGGGGGGCCCGAAGACGGGGGGGCCAGGCATCGGAACGGGTGCTCTGGCGGACCCGGGGCGAATCATGCCCGAACGCATGCTGAGGTGTAACGGGGGTACACTTCCGGATTCAAGGACCATCCGTATGCATCCCAGACTTCGATCCTCCGCCCTGCTACTCGTTACCCTGAGCCTCGGCGCCGCCGCGCCTCACGCGCAGACGGCGGCAGCCCCGCGGCCCGCCCTCGTCGCGCCGGCCCCGTTGAAGCCGACGACGCCGGAGCAGTTCTTCGGCCACCAGATCGGCGACGACTACGTCCTGCCCAACTACACGAAGTTCACCGAGTACGTCCGCAGGCTCGACGCCGAGTCCGAGCGGATGATCGTCCAGAGCATCGGCAAGACCGCCGAAGGCCGCGACCAGCTGATGGCCATCATCACAGCGCCGGAGAACTTCAAGCGGCTCGATCGGTACCAGGAGATCGCCCGCCGGCTCTCGCAGGCCGAGGGCCTCACTGATGATCAGGCACGCGCGCTGGCGAAGGAAGGCAAGGCGGTGGTCTGGATCGACGGCGGCCTGCACGCGACGGAAGTGCTGGGCGCCCAGCAGCTGATCGAAACGATCTACCAGTTCGCCAGCAGGACCGACGAGGAGACGCTCCGGATCCTGCGCGACGTGATCATCCTCGCCGCCCACGCCAACCCCGACGGGATGGAACTGGTCTCCGACTGGTACATGCGCAAGCCCGATCCGAAGCAGCGGAGCACGAGCGGCATCCCCCGGCTGTACCAGAAGTACGTGGGGCACGACAACAACCGCGACTTCTACATGATGAACCAGCCGGAGTCGGTGAACATCAACCGGATGCTCTACCGCGTGTGGTTCCCGCAGATCGTCTACAACCATCATCAGACCGGGCCGACCGGCACGGTGATGTTCTCGCCGCCGTTCCGCGATCCGTTCAACTACAACTACGACCCGCTGGTCGTGAACACGCTCGACCAGGTGGGCGCCGCCATGCACGCGCGCTTCGACCAGGAGGGCAAGCCAGGCGTCACGACCCGGTCGGGCGCGAACTACTCCACGTGGTGGAACGGCGGGCTGAGGACGATGCCGTACTTCCACAACCAGGTGGGGCTGCTCACCGAAAGCATTGGCAACCCGACGCCGGAGCAGATCGGTTTCGTGCCCGATCGGCTGCTGCCGCGCGGCGACCTGCCCGCGCCCATCCCGCCGCAGACCTGGCACTTCCGCCAGTCGATCGACTACTCGATCACCGCCAACTACGCCGTGCTCGACTTCGCGCAGCGCTACCGAGAAACGCTGCTCTTCAACATGTACGTGATGGGACGCAACTCCATTCGCAAGGGCGGCAGCGACACCTGGACGATGTCGCCGAAGCGGATCGCGGCGGTCAAGACGGAGATTGCCAAGGAGATGCAGACCGAGGCGGGTGACGCGCGCATGGTGGCCGGCGGCCGGGCCCAGCCCGTGCCCACGAAGTACTACGAGCTGCTGAAGAAGCCGGAGTGGCGCGACCCACGCACCTACGTGATTCCGGCCGACAAGGGCGACTTCCTCACCGCCACCAAGTTCGTGAACATCATGATCCGCTCCGGCCTCACGGTGCACCGCGCGACCGGTCCCGTGAGCGCGGCTGGCAAGACCTATCCCGCCGGGTCGTACGTGTTCAAGGCCGCGCAGCCGTATCGCCCCCACCTGATGGACATGTTCGAACCCCAAGATCATCCGAACGACTTCCAGTTCCCGGGCGGCCCGCCGATTCCGCCGTACGACAGCACCGGCTGGACTCTTGCCTACCAGATGGGACTGGCCTTCGACCGGCTGTTCGAGGACATCACCGGCCCGCTCGAGAAGATCCCGGACGTGGTGACGCCGGCGGCGGGCCAGGTCACGAGCGCGCAGGGCGCGGTGGGCTTCACGGTCCCACACCGCGTCAACGACGCGTTCATCGCGGTGAACCGCCTGCTGAAGGCCGGGGAAGAGGTGTTCTTCGTCGGCGACCGCTCGTACCAGAGCCCGGATGGCACGGGCGTGCTGTTCATCACGGCGAAGCCGTCAACCGCCGCCGTGCTGCAAAAGGCCGCGACCGACTTCGGCCTGAGCTCTGCCGGCGTGACGGCGCGGCCCGCGGGCGCGCTCTACAAGCTCGCCAAGCCGCGCATCGCGCTGTGGGATCAGTACGGCGGCTCGATGCCCTCGGGCCACCTGCGCTGGCTGCTCGAGCAGTTCGAGTTCGACTTCGAGGTGATCTACCCCTCGACTTTGGACGCGGGGAATCTCAAGGCCAAGTACGACGTCATCCTCTTTCCTGATGGCGGCATCCCCGAGACCGATCGCCAGGCCGGCGGCGGTCCCGGCGGCTTTGGCGGTCAGCCGCGCGCCGAGGACGTGCCCGAGGAGTATCGCGGCCGCCTGGGTCGCGTCACCATCGCGCGCACGGTGCCGCAATTGAAGCGCTTTGCCGAGGACGGCGGTGTGATCGTCGCCTTTGGCGGATCCGCGGTGCTCGGCTATCACCTGGGCCTGCCGGTCAGCGATCACATGGTGGAAGCGCAGGCCGACGGGAGCGAGAAGGCGCTGCCGGCCACCAAGTACTTCATTCCCGGCGCGATCCTCCAAGTGGCCGTGGACAACACCAACCCACTCGCGTTCGGGCTCAACAAGCACGTCGACGTGGTCTTCGACAACAGTCCGGTGCTGCAGCTCGCCCCGGACGCCACGCTGCGAGGGGTGACGCCGGTGTCGTGGTTCGACGCGAAAGAGCCGCTGCGGTCCGGCTGGGCGTGGGGGCAGCACTACCTCGAAGGCGGCGCTGCCGCCGTGGAGGCGAAGGTGGGCAAGGGCAAGGTGTTCCTGATCGGTCCCGAAATCACCTTCCGGGCGCAGCCCCATGGCACCTTCAAGCTGCTGTTCAACGGCATCTTCTACGGGACGTCGCAGGTGGTGGGCGGCCCGTCGCAGGAGACGACGGCCCGCGGGCAAATGTAACGGGGACTGGCACCGTGACACGCGATTGTGCTGCAGATTCTGCAACACGGTGGTGCGTCAGCCGCAGAGCGTGAACCGGCGTGGACTTTGCGAAGGGCCCCTCGGAGGGAGCCCTGATGCCTCGATCCCGCCGCAACATCCCGCCCGACAGCATCCTGCACGTCATCAATCGCGGAAACGATCGCCGAACGCTGTTTCGCGACGCCTCGGAATATGAAGAGTTTCTCGGGCTGCTGCGCCACGCGGCGGGTCGGGAACCGCTGCGGCTGCTCGGCTACGTGCTGATGCCCAATCACTGGCACCTCGTGGTGTGGCCAGAGTCGGGTACGCAACTATCCCGATATCTGCACCTGGTGGCCACGGTGCATGCGGCGCGGTGGCGCCGGCGTGTCGGCCGCACCGGAGAGGGGCACGTCTACCAGGACCGTTACCACGCGTTCATGATCGAGTCGGAGCGCCAGTTCTTCAACGTCTTGCGCTACGTCGAAGCGAATCCGATCAGGGCGGGGTTGGTGACGCGTTCCGTGGAGTGGCCGTGGTCGAGTCTTGCCGAGCGATTGATGGGGCCAGCCGGCCTTCTCACGCCCAGCCCGTTCCCGCTGCCGCCAGACTGGCTGGACCTGGTGGAGCTCGGCCTCCCCTCGCAGGTGCTTGCCGATCTGCGCGAGCACACCCGTCGTGCCCAGCGGACGGCCGCGGAGCCGTCGCTGCGGGGGGCGCGTTGATGCGGATGAATCCGCTTCAGGAGCTTCTTGCTATAGTCGTGGGTGTAGAAAATGCCACTGATCGCGGTGTCACGGTGCCAGTCCCCGTGACAAAGGGAGACACATGGGCAGCTATGGCACGAAAGAGATGGCGGAGAGCTTCCGGACCGTGCGCAAGAACACGATCCAGGTCGCGCAGGACATTCCCGACGACAAGTACGCCTTCCGCGCCGCGGAGGGCGTAATGACGATCGGCGAGATGCTGGCGCACCTGGCCTCGTCCACGCACTGGGCCCAGCAGCTGCACTTCGTCGAGCAGAAGACGAACGTCGGCATGGAGGACTTCGGCCGCTACATGGCGGAGGGCAAGGCGCTGTCGGATAGCCTCAAGACCAAGGCGGAGATCATCGCGGCCCTCGAATCGCGCGGGCGCGACTTCGCCGCCCGCCTCGAGGGGATGACCGAGGCACAGCTCGGCGAGCACGTCGCGTTCCCGGCGCCCATCCAGCCGCCCAGCCGCAGCCGGTTCGAGATGCTGCTCTCGGTGAAGGAGCACGAGATGCACCACCGCGGGCAGCTCATGCTGATGGAGCGGATGCTCGGCATCATCCCGCACCTGACCCGCGCGCGGCAGAGTCGATAACCCACGCCGCCGCGGGCCCGGGCGACCAGGGCGATGGGCCATCGGGATGGTCATGCAGGCCACCTGCGGGTCGCGCACTCAGCGCGCCGGCACGCCACGTCCACCCTGTCAGACGGATCGCGGAGAACATGTTTCGGGGGGCCACGCCGCCCGCACCTGGCCGGTGGCATACAATGGCCCGCACCTGTAAGGAGGTCCCATGGTCCTGGGTCGTCGCGAGTTCCTGGCTGGCGCGGGCACGTTGGCGTTGACGTCGAGGTCGCTGCTGGCCGGCGGCCAGGCCGCCACCCGGCCCCCGGGGATCTTCCCTGCCTCGGTGCGCGCGGACTTCCCCTCCGTCACGAGGGAGACGTACCTCAACTCGGCTGCGCTCCACCCGGTGGGGTCCTTCACCGCGCGGGCGATGCAACAGCTGATCGACTTCCGTCTGCACGGCCCCGGCGAAGGCCGTGCCGACTTCGGCGCGAAGGACCAGCAGGCGCTCAAGGAGAAATACGCCTCGCTCATCGGCGCCACGGCCGATGAGATTGCCTACACCAGCAGTACCTCCGACGGCGAGAACATCGTCGTCCTCGGCCTGGACCTGGCGAAGAAGAAGGGGAACGTCGTCATCGACGAACTGCACTTCACGACCTCTCTCTACATGTACAAGGAGCTCGAGAAACAGGGCGTCGAGCTCCGCATCGTCAAGCATCGCAACTGGGCGATCGATCCTCACGACATGGACAAGGCGATCGATCGCAACACGCGGCTCGTCTCGCTGGCGCTGGTGTCGAACGTCAACGGCTTCATGCACGACTGCAAAGCGGTGAGCGATCTCGCGCACGCGCGAGGCGCGCTGGTGTTCGCCGACATCATCCAGGCGGTCGGCGCGGTGCCGCTGGACGTGAACGCGCTCGGCATCGACTTCGCGTCGGCCGGCACCTACAAGTGGATCATGGGGGAGCGCGGGTTCGGGTTCCTCTACGTGAAGAAGGCGCTCCAGGGTACGGCGCTGCCGACGACGCGCTACGGACACCGGCAGGTGACCAACTTCAACCGTGCGGAGCTGACGTGGGAACCGCTGCCGGGCGCGGCGATGTACGAGTCCGGCGGCATCGCGGTGGTCCTCGCCGCCGGCGTGTCGGCAGGCATCGATTACGTGCGCGGGCTCGGGATCGATAAAATCCGCTCGCACGCGCGGCTGCTCACCGATCGCCTGCAGGCGGAGCTGCCGCCGCTCGGCTACCTGCCGCTCACGCCGCGCGGCACCGAGACCCCGATCGTCGCGTTCGGCCTCAAGGACGGCGCGGCGACGAGCAGGACGCTGCAAGCGGGGAAAATCGTGGGCACGGTAGTGGGGAACGAGAACCGGCTCCGCCTGTCGGTGTCGGTGTTCAACACCCACGACGACATCGACCGTGCCGTGGCTGTGCTGGGTGGTCGTTCGACGTCGTCCTTGCAATAGGGCCGCACCGCACGACTCGCGGCCACGCGAGCGCTCCCGTTCGGGGTTTGGGGAATGGACGTTGACCTTTCCATAGGGAGGTCATGTCCATGACCAGGAAAAAGTCGACACACACGCTGGTCGCCGCCATGGTGTTCGGGCTCGCGCTCGGGGCCACCACGTATGGCAGTGACGCATTACTGCACACGAACCATTTCACGTTCAACCAGGCAGTGGCGGTACCCGGTGCGGTGCTGTCGCCGGGCAGCTACGTTTTCGAGCGGGTCGTCGGCACCGAGCCCGACGTCATCGTCGTTCGAAGCCGCGATCGCTCGCAGGTGTACTACATGGGCTTCACCGAGCGCGTCGAACGGCCGAGGCACCTGGCCCGCGGCAGCGCCGTGACCCTGGGCGAAGCCCGGCCGGGCGTGCCGCTTCCGATCACCGCCTGGTACCCGCTCGACTCGTCGAGGGGGCACCGGTTCATCTACCGCTGAACGGCGATGCTGCGGGCAGCTCAACCATGCAAGGCCGGCCTCGCTCGGCCGCGTTTCGTTCACTTCTCCCATCCCCGGCGTTGACGTGAGGTAAAGGAGTCGTGCCATGACCCTGCGCCACACGAACGCCCGGGCACTGGGCGCAGCCGTCTTCGCCGTGATACTGACGGCGCCCCTGCACGGCACCTCGACCGATCGGTACACCAGCCACCTCACGTTCGGCGGCGCGGTGGCGCTTCCGCATGTCACGTTGCAGGCCGGTACGTATGTCTTCGAGCGCATCTTCGCCGGCGCTCCGGACGTCGTCGTCGTTCGCAGCCTCGACGGCCGGACGGTGTACTTCATGGCACCGACGCAGCCGACGGTGCGACCGCGTTCGCTTGCGGCAAATCAGGTGGTCACCTTTGGCGAGGCTCGCCGCGGGTTGCCGCGGCCGATCGCCGCCTGGTATCCGCCGGGAGCGGACCTTGGCTACGCGTTTGTTTACTGAGTGGGGAGCATTCCCCTCATCGCCAATCGCCGGCGGCCACGAACGCGGCCCAGAAGAACGGATGGGTGCTCTGGCCGCGCGCGCGGCGATCGCGCAGCACGCTGAGACCGGCCTGGTGCACGGCATCAGCGGTGGAGAGCCGCTTCTGGAAGCGCCCTTCGTACAGCGCGCGCATCCACGCGCGGGTCGCCTGATCGTCCACCGACCACAGGCTCATGATCACGGTCCGGGCGCCCGCCACCTGGAAGGCGCGGCGCAGGCCGAAGACACCCTCGCCGGCCTTGATCTCGCCGACGCCAGTGTCGCAGGCGGAGAGGACGGCCCACTCGACGCCCTGCAGGTCGAGCATCGCGACTTCCTCGGCGGTCAGGATGCCGTCATCCTCGTCAGGGCGCGCCCTCGAACGGCGATTGGCCCCGGCGAGGGCCAGGCCTGAGAGAAGGAGAGGGTTCTCAACTACGGTCGCCGGTCGGGCGACGGCGAGCCCGCCGACCCCCCGAGTGTCGCTTAGCCCCAGTGGGCAGTCACCGCTCAGGAAGAATCCGTGTGTCGCGACGTGCAGTACTCGGTGACCGGGGGCTTCTCGTTTGAATTGGCCTTCGCTTGCCTCGCGGCCCACCAGGATCTGGGCGGACTGCGCTTCAGCGGTGGAGCTGCCGTTCCACAGATTGGCGATATCCCGCACCTCCCGAAGGGTGCCGCCAAGAGGCGGGAACGTCACCGATGCCAGGCCATTGCAAGGCGAACTGACTCCGCGGATCGTAGCCTGCTCGGTGGTCGCCTTCGACGGGGTCGCCGGTATGGGGCTCCTGCGAAGGAGGCTGCTGTCGTCGAACGAAGGCCCACCGAGGGCGAGGAGGCCGCGCTCCGGCCCTGCGACGTACGGCCGGGGAACGAGGTCTCGTTCGGCGGATAGGTAGTGGATCACCGGCCCGGTTTCGAGCAAGTACGATCGCTGGCCGGTGGGGAAAGCCTCGAAAGGCACGAGGCCGAGGGAACCGTCGGGCACGATGAATACGTGCTTCGCATCCCCCACGTAAGCGGCGGCCCTATCCCACAAAATCCTTCGCAACTCACGGCCCGACTCGCGAGACGAAGCACCGGACCCGACAGAGCCCGCCGGTGCCAGTGCTTCGGTCTGGATGTCTGCCCTCCACCGCGAAACCAGCGCGTCGACGGACTGCACCGAGCCCAGCGGTACGGCAACCGGCCGCTGGTCGCTCCGCAGCACAAAGGCGACGTATGAAGGGAGGGTCCGAGACGACGACCGTCCCGATTCGTTTGGTGATGCTGGTGGTTTCTGCACCGGAAAGAACGTCCGATCGTACCGAGCGAACGACAGGAGCGCCGTGTCGGCCGGGAGGGACGTCATGACCTCGGAAAGCCCGACCTGCGCGCGGCTTTGCTCGGCCCTGAACTCGACGCTGCGTTCGGCCAGCGCCTGCTCGGCACGCTCGCTCTCGCGCCGCGCGTCTTCGACGAGTGCCGCGTACTGGTCCGGCGACATCTGCTCAGGCCCTCGCACGCTCAGGTTGGCCAGCCGTTGTTGCGCGGAGGCCAGTGCGGCCCGCGCCGGATCGGTCCGGCCCGCGCTATGCCGGGCCGCGATCTCGTCCAGGACGAGCGCGCGGCTTCGGATGAATCCGTCGAGCGCCATGGGAACCGCGTCGGGCATCGAGTTCGACAGCGAAAAAATCAGGTTCAACCCCCGAGGGCGGGACGCGGCGTAGTTCAGCGCCTGGCGTTCGGGCAACGAGCGCAGCATCAGTCGCAGGTGATCCCGGCCCGTGGCCTCGGCATCGAGGGCGGTGCGGAGGGCGGTGGCGCGCTCGCCAAGGTTTGCCAGCGCTAGAGCGAAGCCCGCCTGCGCCTCGGCAAAGACGGGATTCGACCGGCCAAACACCTTGGCCCGAATCGTCATGGCTCTCGCGTAATAGTCGCGCGCAGCAGCGCTGTCCCCGCGACTTGCCTGCAACTCGGCGTAGAGCGCCAGGACCGTGGCATGGTCGGGCGCGTCCGGGGCGTCGAGTCGCTCCCAGATCCCAAGCGCTCGGCGCGCCAGTTGCTGCGCGCGTACCGGTTGGCCGGTCTGCATCAGCGTGGCGGCCAGGCCCACCAGCGTCCGCGCGATGTCGCGATGCTGGGGATTGAGGGCCTTCTCGCGGATGGCCAGTGCGCGTTCCAGGAGCGGTAGCGCCTGGGCTGGACGGCCTTGTTCGAGGTACACGCCTGCAAGTTTCGTCAAGGCGTTCGCAACATACGGGTGGGTTGGACCGCCCACGCGAGAAAAGGTCGCGATCGCTCGAGACTGCTCTCGCTGCGCGTTGACGTAGTCGCCAAGCCTGGCATCGGAGAGAGCCAGTACTGAGTGGGCGGTCGCAACGAATTCGTGCCACTGACCGTAACGGGCCTGGTAGCTGCTGAGCGCCTGCTGAAAATGTCGTCGGGCCGCAGAATAGTCCCCCTGATTGAGTTCGGCGAGCCCAAGGCTGTGGACATAGGCGGCCGTGACATGGTGGTCTGGGCCGAAGTTGCGCTCGGCAATCGCGAGAGCCCGCCTCTTTAGCTCGAGAGACCGACTCGAATCCCCAAGGTCGCCGAGTGTACTGGCAAGAAATCGAAGCGAAAGTGCCAAGGTGGGGTGATCGGGGCGCAGCGTGCGCTCGGCCAGGGCGACGGCCCGCTCCGACGCAGCTCTCGACTCGAGCAGGCGGCCCTCGAACCACAGTTGTTGGGCGACGAGGTTGAGCGTGCCGACGTAGGCGGGATGATTGCTGTCCGACAACTCTTGTATCGCGGCGGCACGCCGAACCGCCGAGCCCGCCCGGTCGTAGTCGCCGCTGTTCTGGAGCACCAATCCAAGACTCTCGAGCGTCCGCGCGATGGACACATCGGAACCGTCGAGCGCTTTCTCTTTCAGGCGGAGCCCCCGCTCGAGAGCCCTGACGGCCTCAGAGTACCGCTCTGCCGCGGCCAGGGAATTACCGAAATGGTCGAGCGCCTCCGCTACCTCGAGGCTGTCGGGTCCGGCGCTTCGCTGGCATGACGCCAGGGCCAACTGCGTGACAGCGATGGCCCTCTCGAATTCGGCCGCGGCCACTAGCACGTCGGCGAGATTGAGCTGGGACGAGACGAGCGCGGGGTGACTGGCTCCGAGCTGGGCTTCCTTGATCCCGAGAGTGCGCTGCGCGAGCGCCAGCGTGCCACCGTCTGCGGCCCGCCCATTCAAGACCAGCACCTGCACGAGGACGTCCGAGGATGTCGCCACCTCCAGCGCAGCGTCCCCATGCAACACTCTCCGGGCCTCAACGGCACCACGTGCCGCCGCCTCCGCTTCCTCATATAGGCCCGCGTCAGCCAGCGCGCGAGCATCGGCGGGAACGACGCGAGTGCCCTCCTGCACGGCCGACAGCCCGACCGAAACCGCCACCAGTGTCGCGGCGACCCGGACCGTGGCGAAGTGGATCAAGTGGCTACTCCTTATACGTGCCTGTCAGCTGTCGGGTCCGCCGTTTGGCAGGGCGCTTCTGCTCCATGGCTGGCATTCCACCCAGCAACGCGGTCTCACGCAGGGCCTTGGCTGACAGCAGTTCCGCCGCCGAAGGCCTGGCATCGGCCACTGGCTCCGACTGACGACCGGACGCCCCAACGGACGCGACGAAGGCGACAACGAGGAACCCGCCGAGCTCGGTCGCGCTCGCGAAGATGTCCTGAGCCACGCGGCCCGACCCACGCTTGGGCTCTTCGCCGCGCTTGGGCTCTTCACCGCGCTTCGGCTCTTCACCGCGCTTCGGCTCTTCGCCGCGCGTTGCCTGTTGTCGTTCCCGCTCGCCGTGCCGAAGGCCCTCAAATCGCTTCGCTGAAGTTTTGTCGTAAACCATGCTCCCCTCCAAGTGTTCCGCCGGATCAGCTTCGCGCGAGCAGATGGACGAGGGCCCCCCAATCGTTCTCGTGGGCAAAGGTGAAGTTGTCGTACAAACGCTCCGCCGCGTCCACATTACGGCCTGGGACGACATGCGGTGCGTAAAGGCTGATGCCATTGAGTCTCGCCAGCCTGCCGGCATTGCGGCCATGTTCGGCGACGAGCGGCCGTCCTTCCCCTGCCTCGCTCCGACCCGCCAACCGATACCCCGGGCTGATCAGGAAGTTCCCCAGCGCCATTGCCGCGTCGACGATCGCGGCGTCGCTGCTTTCACGCATGAGGTTCAGGCACAGGTCGGCGACATCGACGTAGGGTCGCCCCTCGTCGGTCTGAGACCGGACGAACACGTCGGCAATGCGGTTCAGATTGTCACGGTTCCCTATCGCGATGGCCAATGTCCGTGCCAGCCAACCGGCGAGGTCTGCGAGTTCGGCCGAGTGGGCCAGGTCGAGTAGCGTCAGCGAGACGGCATCCTCATCGGCCTCATAGGATTCGCAGTAACGACGGACGATGTACGAACCGAACTCCACCGGGCCCATCATCCGACCCTTGGGCTCACGGAGTCGGTCGAGAATCCGGTCATAAGGCCAACCCGGGATCGGGATGCCGATTTCCGAGCCGAGCAAGTACTGGGCATACGGGTAAAGCTGGTAGGCCATCTCCACGGTCGACAGCTCACAGGAGTCGAAGCCGATGATGTCCAGCGTGGGAAGCTCCGAGCCGGATTCGGGCTTCCGGCCCTCGATAGACTCGAACATGTCTTCCTGAATCTCACCGAGCCGGTCCTTCAACTCCGCAAAATCGAGCGCGTCGACGGTGCCGTCGCGTTCCCGCCTGCGACCAAACGCAAAGTCGAACGCGTGGCCCCACAAGACCAGCATCGCGTGGTCCTGCGGGCGATGTCCGCCCGCACGGAGGGCATCCTGGACGAACCGCCTCAGGTCTTGACCGTCCAACGTGCGTGTTTGGCTCACTGGCCGGATGAACGAGCTTCCTTGCGGTCCTCCGATGTGATGACGCTGCACACTTCGGTCGTCATGCCGTTCGACGAAGATGTTGAGCCAGCCGTCTTTCGAGCCAATGGCCCCCATTTCGGCGATGTCTGCGTCAGCAGCCGGACCGAGCGGGACATTGCCCTCGAATGTGGAGGCGCCCATGAAGACCATCACCGTCCACTTCGGATCGTTGGGATTCCTGGGCGTGTCGACTGACGCTGAACCGCCCTCGGGTTTGGGATCTCTGTAATCAGACACAGTCTCACCCCCGTGCAGACTGAGACACTTGGCCGAACGCGGCAACGTGCGAACGCTGCCGACCTCCAGGATGAAGACGAAGCGAGATGAGGAAGGGCAGTCTAGCCCAGCCGGCCTATTCGGCAAAAGCCCAAACGACCCATCACACCCGGATTAACGCCAGAGGCAGGGTACCTGAACAGGGCCCTGGGCCCGTTCGACCCGGACCGCCCCGGCGTTTCTTATCGGTAGGCGTATGATGAGCACCGTCACACTCACGCTGGGCCGCCTCCCATTTATGGAAGAAGCCGGCGCGCATCGCCCCCCGGTCGCTGACCGAGCCACCTCGTCCGATCCGGTGGCAACGGTCGAGCTCGTTCAAAAGGCAAAGGGCGGCGACCAGGAGGCGATGGACGCGCTGTTCGCCCGCTACGAGGTCCGCCTCCGGCGCTGGGCCCACGGCCGACTTCCCGCCGCCGCCCGGGGAGCGCTCGACACCCAGGATCTGGTCCAGGACACGTTGACCCGTGTCTTCAAGCGCCTCCACAGCTTCGAACCCCGCCACCCGGGCGCCTTCCGCGACTACGTCTGGACGACGCTGTGGAACGCCGTCCGCGACATCGCCCGCTCGTCGAAGCGGCGCGGCCCGGTCGGGCCGCTCGACATGGATCTGGCTGGTGACGACCCGTCGCCGCTGCAGCAGGCCGTCGGCCGCGAGACGCTGGACCGTTACGAGGCCGCGATGGAACGCTTGCGCCCCGAGGAGCGCGAAGCCATCGTGGCGCGGATCGAGCTCGGGCTCTCGCACGCGGAGGTGGCCGAGGCCCTGGGCAAGCCCAGCGCCGCCGCCGCGCACATGGCCGTCAGCCGTGCCCTTGTACGTCTTGCTGAGGAGATGGCTCATGACCGCAAGCACGCGCACTGAGGACTCGGGGCTGCTCTCGGTTGCGGCCAGCATCGCAAAGGGCGACCCCGTAGACTGGGCCTCGGTGCCCACGGGCGACGATCCAGAGACCACCACCATCCTCGGCGAGCTCAAATCGCTCGAGGACCTGTGTCGCGTCGGCCATCCGATCCCGGACGCCTGGGGACCCTATCGCGTCACCGGCGAGCTGGGACATGGCTCCTACGGCACCGTCTACCGTGCCGTCGACGAGGATCTCGGCCTCGACATCGCGCTGAAGGTGATCCGGCCCATCGATCCCCGCGATCAGCCGGCCGCCATGCAAGCCCTCCAGGAAGCGCGGCTCCTCGCGCAGATCACCCATCCGAACGTCGTCCGGGTCTTCAACGCCGAGCGCGTGGGCGCGGACGTCGGCATTGCGATGGAGCTGGTGCATGGACAGACACTGCACCGGCTGGTGCGGGCGCAGGGGCCCTTCAACGCCAACGAGACGATGCTCATCGGCGGGGACCTGTGCCGGGCGGTGGCGACCGTCCACGGCGCGCGCCTGCTCCATGGGGACATCAAGGCGAACAATGTAATGCGGGCCCAGGGCGGCCGCATGGTGCTGATGGATTTCGGAGCGGGACACGACCTGAAATCGGCGCCGCGCGGCTCGTCCACAAGAACGGCGGGCACGCCGATCTACCTCGCGCCTGAAGTCCTCGCCGGTCAACCACCCACGGTCGCCTCCGACATCTACAGCATCGGCGTCCTCCTCTTCTACCTGGCCACCGGCAGCTATCCCGTCGACGGCCAGACGCGCACCGAAGTCGAGCAGCACCACCAGACTCGCGCGCCGCGCCGCCTGCTCCGCGACGTGCGTCCCGACCTGCCGGAATCGTTCATCCACATCGTCGAACGCGCGACCGCGGATCGACCTGAGGGTCGCTACGCGACGGCCGGCGAGCTCGAGGCGGCGCTGGCTCGGGCGCTGCGCAATGAGGAACCCAAGGCGCCGCCAGTGCCCGACACCTGGCGCTGGCCGCTGGCGATGGCCGCCGCGGTCGCCATGACGGTTCTTGGCCTGGGCTACCGGACGTGGACGACGAACCCCGAGACATCAGCCCCGATCGCGGTGAGCGAGGTCATTTCCGCACCGATCCCCTCACCCGAAGCCCCTGCGGCGGCTGGAGCCTATGAGGTGGAAGCGGCATTCTACCGTCACGAAGGCGGCCGCGACGTTCGTCTGAGCTCGGGCGCCCGCATCACCCCGGGCGACGACCTCTCGCTGCGCATTCAGAGCTCGGTGCCGATCTATGCCTACGTGGTGAACGAGGACGAGCGCGGGAATTCGTTCCTGCTCTTCCCTCTCCCCAATCAAGCGCTCACCAATCCGCTGCCGCCGGATGTGCGGCACGAGATTCCCGGCGAGGTGAACGGCGAGGTGCTGCGCTGGGTGGTGGACACCGCGGGCGGCAGGGAGCATTTCCTGGTATTCGTGACGCCGAACGCGCCGAACGCCGCGTTCGAGCGAATGTTCGCCGGACTGCCCCGCCCGACCCTGGGCGCCCCGATTGTCTCCAGCCCGCTCTCGAGCGAGCTGGTCGGTGCTCTCCGCGGCGTCGGTGGAC
>DATLLC010000376.1:0-5230 GCA_035538015.1 Vicinamibacterales bacterium | reverse complement strand
GCGTCTTTCTCGTGCAGGACGCCGTGGTCACGCGGCTGCGGGCCCGCGGGGGCATCCCGAGCCTGGAGCGCGCGCTCGAGGATCCGGAGACCGCCGGCGTGAACGAGTGGGTGGACGCGCCGGACGATTCCGCGTGGACCTCACCCGACTCGAAGGGGGTACTCCGCTCGCTCGATCGCTTCCATGCCATCCCCGACGTCCCGGCGCGTGCCGGATCGTGGGTGGAGTGGCTCTACTTCAACGGCCAAGCGGGCTCGACGCGCTTCTACCTGACGTTCCTCGTCGGGCCGATGCGTGAGAACGGACGACGGGTGGCTGGCGTACGGCTGCAGCTGGATCGGGCGGGACAGGTGGAGAACTACGGCGAAGCCGCGGAGATCGATCCGAACGAGGTGCTCGCCACGGCGCCGGAGATCACGATCGGCGCAAACCGCATTCGGCTCGACGGGGATCGCTACGTCGTCTCGTTCGATCTGCGCGGTGATGCTGCTGGGGGCTCTCGAAGGCCGACGCTGAACAGAGGTCGGGCCGACGGGACGGTTCAGCCGCCGGCCCTCGGCGAGCGCCGTGGTGAAATCCGACACGCGACCCGCAGCAGTGACAGGCCCGTGTTTGAGCCAAGCAATGCAGGCGAGTTGGGCCAAGGGCTTGAACAGGCGGAGGGGAGCGTGACCGGCGGTCGCCGCGGGACGGCGGGTGAATCGTCCCGCCGGAGCGACCTTCCGGCGCGGGCTAAAGGAGAGATCGCGCTGACCGCCCGCCGCGGCCACTCGCTACCGCCGATCGCCATCGCCGGTGCGCGCGGCTGGGTCTCCGGCTACGTCGTCCCCGTGATGTCCGGCGCGCTCGACGGAACCATCCGCGTGGGGGACGAGACCCTGCCGCTCTCCGGCGGGACCGGCTATCACGATCACAACTGGGGCTTCTGGGAAGGCGTGAGCTGGCAGTGGGGACAGGTTCAGCACGAGGGCCTGTCGATCCTCTACGGCCGCGTGTTCCCGCCAGCCGATGCCGCGGACGCGAGCCGCGTCCCCGGCTTCATGATGGTCCTCGGCCCGGACGGTCCGCTCGGCCAGGCGACGCGCGTGACGATTGACGAGACGATCGAGCCGACCCTCGACCGGCCGAGCCGCATCATCATTCGCGGCAACAGTCCATCGCTCGACCTTCAGCTCGAGGTCGAGGTCGAGAGCGCGATTCGCACGCCATGGCGCAGCGGTCCGCTGACCAACGGCCTCGACTTCCTGCAGATGCGCGGCCGCTACCACGTAACCGGCAAGGCCGGCGAGCGCGCACTGGATTTCACAGCGCAAGGCGCCGCCGAGACGTTCCGCGGACGGTGAACCAGCGGGCGATCTCCGAGCGGTCACGCCGTGGCGGACTCCTTCGCGTGACGCGGGGCGCCTGACCACGACGTCTCGCCTCACGGTAACGGCGTCTGTCCCGCAAACTTCGCCTTAAGCTCCGCAAGCCAGTTCTGCACGACCACCAGGCTCGCCTGCGGCCCACCCTCGTCCCCAATGTTGCTCAGCTTGATGGCGAGGAACCGCCGACCGTCGGGCGCGACGTCGTAAGTTCGCACCGTGCCGCCCGCGCTAAACCTGCCGTCGAGCGCGAGACTGGCATCGTCGAACAGCCGTGTCGGATTGCCCGCCCTGAACGATCCGTCCTTTGTATCGACCGAGACACGCATCATGCTGGTCCCGCTGACGAAGAACAGCTCGCCGCCCCTCGGCGACCACGTCGGGCTGCGGCCGCCGTCGGTCGACACCAGGTACTGCGCATCGGAGACATTCGGGAACGGCCGCACGTAGACCTGCAGCTGACCGGACTCATTCGAGTCGTACGCCATCCATCGGCCATCGGGCGAGATCTCCGCGTTTCGCTCGTCGAACGGCGTCTGCAGGAGCGGTTCACTTCGTGCTGGGTCCGCCAGGCTGAGGATCATCAGGTCGTAATCACGCTGCGGCGTCTGCTGCTCGAAGATCAGCATCTTGTCATCGATCGTCATCGTATTAGTGCGCTGCTGCCGATCGAAGGTCGTCAACCGCTCTTCCGTCCCCGCGCCGCTCGACTCACGTCGGAATAGGTTCGAGATGCCAGCCCTTTCGCGCGACGATCCGTAAATCAGGTAACGCCCATCACGAGTCCAGAGACCGCCGAAATTGCCGGCCGGATCGAACGTGAAGCGTGTCCACGAGCTGTCGCGGGAGAAGTCCCAGGTCCAGAGGTGGTGTTGCTCGTCCCTGATCTGCGCTGCGATCCGCTTGCCATCGGGCGAAAGCGTCGCACGCACGAAACGACGCGGCGGGGCGGGGATCGTCTCGATGGAGCCGTCACGCGCGACCCACACGAGCGATCGGAGCATGTCACCGCGGTCAGGAACGTACACGAGCGTGCCGGCGCTCGACACTGTGAAAGCGGCCGCGCCGAGCGTCAGCACCTGCTGAACCAGCGGGAGAGGATCGCCGACGGTCCCGAGCGTGTGGAGATCGAACCGCACCGCCCAGATCGTGCCACCGTCCGCATAGACGAGATGTCCGCTCTCCACGTACTTGGCCTGCGATCCGCTCCGCAGCACTGTTCGTTGCTGCGCGGTCTGGCGGTCGAGGACCGCCGTGTGAGTGGCAAGGCCCTGGGCGGCGACGGTAGTAACCGAGAACAGCACCCCCCGCCCACCGGGAAGCGGCCAAGGATAGTGGTGATCGAGCTCTCCGCTCTCGCGATCAGGCCGCGTCAACACCTCGGGCTCACCGCCGCGGGCCGCGACGCGCATGATGCCGGTTGACGTGTCGCTAGTCGCGAAGACGATCGAGTCGTCCTGGTCCCAGACCGCGCCCCGCGACGCGCCGAGCACTGGAGCGATGACCACCGGTGGTCCGCCGCTCGTCGAGACCTTGCGAAGAGCGCTGCGTTGCGCCACTGGACCCGTAGTCACCCCTTCGTCGAACCGATCGAAGAACCCGATCCAGCTGCCATCCGGCGACAGAAACGGTGCCCGTGCGTTGAAGACCCCGGGCACCGGCACCGCCTCGAGCTGATCCAGCCCACGCGTCAGCAACTGCGATCGGGAGCCGGCGGCAAAGACCACGCGTCGGCCGTCGGCGGCCAGCGCGAAATCAGTATCGTTGAAGCTGAACGCGAGCGCCTGATTCGCAGACAGCGCGATTGCGAAGCGGCTGACGGAGGGCGGCGCAGCTGGTGCCGCTGGCGTCAGCGTCCACGTCGCCAAGGCGCCGGCAACGGCGGCCAGCGCCGCCACCACCGCCAGCGCGACGGCAGATGGCCGTGGGGTGCCTGCAGCGGCAGCGATCGGAACCGCCGGCTTCGCCAACTCATCGTCGATTTCCAGGCGAGCAGTAGTCGCCGAATCGAGCCGCTGCCTCGGATCCTTGGCGAGACATCGCCGCAGCAGGGTGCGGATCGACCCCGGGGTGTCTGCCGGGAGCGCATCCCAATCGGGCTCCCGCTCGATCACCCGGGCGAGGACCTCGGTCACCGATGGTCCATCGAAGGCGCGGCGTGCGGTGAGCATCTCGAACAGGACGCACCCGAACGCCCAGAGATCGGCGCGCCGGTCGACCGGCAGTCCCTTGACCTGCTCCGGCGGCATGTAAGCAGCTGTTCCGAAGACGACGCCTGGCATGGTGTTCGCCGCGGTAATCGTGGGTAGGTCGACGGGCTCCTCGCTGGTCGCAGCTGGGGCGCCGGCCTCGAGCGCCTTGGCCAGGCCGAAATCGAGCACCTTCACGGTGCCGTCCGGCCGCACCTTGACGTTGGCGGGCTTCAGATCCCGATGGACGATGCGTTGCTCGTGTGCAGACGCGAGCGCCTCGACAATCTGCCTGGCAATCGCCAGCGCCTCGCCAAAGCGAAGCGGACCTCGCTCGATACGGTCGGCAAGGGTCTGCCCTTCGACGAGCTCCATCACCAGCGCGTGCTGGCCGTCGCCGTCCTCGACGCCATGCAGGTGGGCGATGTTCTGATGGTTCAGCGCCGCCAGCAGCTGCGCCTCGCGCCGAAAGCGGGCGAGACGATCGGGATCGGTGGCGACCGAGGGCAGGAGCACCTTGAGCGCCACCTCGCGATTCAACCTGGAATCGCGCGCGCGATACACCTCACCCATCCCTCCGGACCCGAGCATGGAGAGGATCTCGTACTGACCGAGGCGAGTGCCGGTAGCAAGAGACATGATGGGCGGAGCCCAGCGAACGCGTGGATTGTAATCCGGCGCTGGTCGCCGCAGACGAATTAGAGACTCAGCGCGCAGCGGGAAGCCTGGCCTTCAACTCCTCGAACCAGTTGAGCACCACGACCAACGTTTGCTGGCGTTGGTTCGCCGACATCCTCTTTTCGACCATCAGGAACCGTCCGTCGGCCGCGACGTCGTAGTCGCGCGGCGCGCCCGAGGCATCGACAGAGGTGTCGAACAGCTTCGATGGTTTACCAAAACCGAACGTCGTCTCCGATGTCTCGACCGGTACCGCGATGAGCGCGTGAGCAGGGTCGAGGTAGAACAGCTCCCGTCCGTTACGAGCCCAGGCCGGCTTGAGGCCGCCGTTGACCGACACGTGCCAAACCCCCTCGTCTACGCGCGGAAAGGGCCGAACGTAGATTTCGTTCCGGCCCGACTCGTTCGATTGGTATGTGATGAAGCGGCCATTCGGCGACACCTCAGGGAAATAATCGATGCCCTTGGTCTCGACGAGCCGTCGGGGCGTTTCGCTCGACGCCAGGCTCGCGAGCGTTCGACGCGCAGAGTCCTGTATCGGAAACCAGACGATGTCGCCAGCCGTCTTGGGAGAGATTTCCGAACCGAGGATACCGGTCCTCTCTGGTGCGACCCATGCCGGAAGCTGTACATCCGGAGCGTTGGTCAGGCGTTCCACTGTTCCAGTCCCGTCGGCAGCCTGCGCATACAGATTCGACCGTCCATCGCGATCCGACGCGAACACGAGGCGCTGCCCGTCTCGAGTCCAGACCGGACTGGATTCGACCGCGGGACTCTGAGCCAGCCGGAGCAAGGTCCCTTTCTTGAGATCCAGGACGTGAAGATCGTCTTGCCGATCGGCCACCGTCACGGCCACGCGCGTGCCGTCGGGTGAGAGGCGCGGCCCGGCGTAGATGTGCGGCGGGGCGCCGGTCGGCGCCGGACGACCCGTTCGATCCACCCACACGAGTGAGCCGGGCGAGTCGACTGAGCGGGCGGGGACGTGGACGAGGGCACCGC
>DATLLC010000375.1:0-7065 GCA_035538015.1 Vicinamibacterales bacterium | reverse complement strand
GTTCGGAGGCATAGGCGTCGGCGCGGGCGGTGAGCTCCGGGGTGTTGCCGTGGCGGGCGTGGGCGTCGGAGCCGGCGGTGACTTCACGGGCATCGCCGTTTCGGGGGTGGGCACGGGGAGCGGCGGCGACATGACCGGCCTCTCGATCGCCGGCGTCGGAGTCGGCTCCGGCGGCACGCTCCGCGGCGTCGCGCTCGCCGGCGTCGGAGTGGGCGCGCCGCGCATCGTGGGCGGCGTGTCGGCGCCCCTGGTCGGAGCCGACCGCATGCGCGGCGTGGTGATGGCGCCCATCCTTTTCCGCACCGAGCGCGGGGGACGGCTGACGGGAATGTCCGCCTCGACCGTGAACGCCGTGCGCGGACATCAGCACGGGCTCGCGATCGGCATCGTCAACTACGCCGAGTCGCTGAACGGCGTGCAACTCGGCGTGATCAACATCGTGCGGCAGAATCCAAAGGCGTACCGTGTGCTGCCGGTGCTCAACGTCGGGCGGGCGCGCTGAGGTAATCGGCGGGAATCAGGTTCGACGGTGTCTCGCCTTCCCAGAAGATCGTCACGACCCACCACCGCTTGCCGTCGTTCCAGAGCTGGATCGAGTTGATGCCGCGCGCGAACGGGACGGAGTCGGTGAGCGCGCGCTTGGAGTCGTACGCGCTCATGAGGTGCGCGATGTTGCCGTAACGCTCGAGCTTGCGGCCGATCTCGCGCTCGTGGAAGCCGCTGCGCTCGAGCATCGGGCCCTGCGTCGTGGCGTACTCGTCCGGCGTGAGCACGCGATGGCCGCCGGTGCCGTCGGCACGCCGGCCGGTGGGGATGAGGCGTGCCTGCGGGACGAAGAGCGAACGGAAGCGGTCCCAGTCGCGCTTGACGCCGGCGTCACCGGAGATGACGGCGTAGAGCGCGGCGATGATGGCGTCGATGCTCTCGACGTCCTCGGGGCGCGCTGCGGGGACCTGCACCGCGGGAAACTGGGCGGCTGGAGCGGCGGCGGCAGGCGCGGACTGTGCGTGGAGGGCCGGAGCGGGCCAGAGCCCGACGGCAGAGGCGAAGAGAGCCAGCGTGAGGCAACGACGCGCGCGCATTGTGCGTTCTCCGGGGGTCAGGTAATATCGGCGGCCTGCGACGGAAAGGTCGCCCGGCCATTCATGCAACGCGAGGTACGCCAGATGATGCGCGCGCTTGTTTCGTTCTCATTGGTCACGCTCACCCTCGCCTCCGTTCCCGCGGTGCTGCCGGCGCAGTCCATGCCCGCAGTGCCCGCCACCGAATGGGAAGTGCCGTGGGACGGTCGCCCCCGCGACCCGTTCGTCGCGCCGGACGGTCAGGTGTTCTTCGTGGGACAGGCCGGCAACTACATCGCGCGACTGAACCCCAAGGACGGATCGTTCAAGCGGTTCGAGATCGACAGCGGCACGCATCCGCACAACCTGATCATCGACCCGGCGGGACAGGTCTGGTACTCTGGCAACAAGAACGGCATGATCGGGAAGCTCGACCCGGCGACCGGCAAGATCACGCGCTTCCCGATCCCGGATTCGACGATTCGCGACCCGCACACGATGGTGTTCGACGCGAAGGGCGACATCTGGTTCACAGCCCAGAACTCGAATGCGATCGGACATCTCGAGACGAAGACGGGCAAGTACCGCCTCATGAAGACGGGCGAGCGGACGCGGCCGTACGGCATCGTGCTCAACTCGAAGGGCGTGCCATGGTTCAACCTCTTTGGCACGAACAAGATCGCGAAGGTCGACCCCGCGACGATGGCGGTCACGACCTATGACCTGCCGCACGAGCGCGCGCGTGGCCGCCGCATCGCCGTCACCGACGACGACGTCATCTGGTACGTGGACTACACGCGCGGCTTCCTCGGGCGCGTGAATCCCGCGAACGGCAGCGTCGAGGAGTTCCCGATGCCGGGCGGTCCGTCGTCGCTGCCCTACGGCATGGCCTCGGACGACAAGAACCGCCTCTGGATGGCAGAGTCGGGTCCCAAGGGAGCGCGGCTGATCGGGTTCGACCCGAAGACCCGGAAGTTCTTCAGCAACACGCCCGTCGGGCGCGAGGACAACAACACGATCCGCCACATGTACTTCGACAAGAAGACCGGGCTGCTCTGGTTCGGGACGGACCAAGGGATGATCGGGCGGGCTCAGGTTTCGGGGTCGAAGGTGACGATGTAGGGAGCAGATGCAGGCTTCGGGATGCGGAGTGGGGACGGTACGGGGTCCGCGGTGTGATGCGTGGGGTGGGATGCGGAACCCGGCATCCTACCCGAATCCAGCATCACACCGCGGACCCGTACCGCCTCGCCCCGCAACCCGTAGCCTGAAGGGGCTCCCGGGCAGGAGTACGCCCGGGAGCCCCCGTTCAAGTCAGTCGCAGTCGTGCTGCCGAGCTACGACAACAGGCGTCAAATCCAGAGCCACCCAAACACCCCGCCGAGCACCAGTCCGTAAAGGAGCGCATCGAAGGCTTGGAGGAAGAAGCTCGACCAGGGCCGCGCGAACCAGATCGACTCCGGGATGCTACCGAGGCAGTAGGTCATGAAGCCGACCGCACTCACGATGCGAAAGACCTGCAGGTACTCGCTGCCGGCAGGCAACGAGTGCCAAGCGACATAGGCGACGAAGGTGGCGATGATGATGCTTGCGATGGCGCTCTTGGCCATCATCGGGCCCATGGTGGGCATGCCGGTGGGCGCGACGGTCATGTAGACGAGCGGGCCGCGGTTCATCTTCGCGATTCCTTCGGGTGACCCCATCTCCTTCATGTCGTTCATATGGGGCAGATGGTAGAGCCCCGGGGTAACGTTCCCCGCGCGGATGGCGTCGGCGACCTGTTCCTCGTTCGGGAGCTTCCTCCACTCCTTCCGGTGGTGCGGCAGGACGGTCCAGACCAGCGCCGACATGACGAATACGGCGAGGCCGCCGACCAGGATCGGGATCCAGAGTTCCATGATGAACTGCATGCGACCTCCAAGGGGGGGTCGGCGCGCGCCTTGAAAAGATGGGCCGGCGGCCGACAGTGGGTGCAGCATAACGTCTGGCTGGCGGGCCTTCCGCGCAATATCCTAGGAGGCTCATGAGATTCTACGTCCCTGACGACTCCGAGGCTCTTCGCCGCGAACTGCGCGTGTCGCAGGCCGTGAGCCGGGTGCGCCAGCTGCCGACGATCTTCGTGGCGAATCCGCTGCTGGCGGCGTTCATCGCGCTCGTCTACTGGGACCTCTCGAACCGGACGCTCTTGGTGCTGCTCATGGCGGCCCAGGCGATGCTCTGGACCCCGGCCGTGCTCAGCTGGCGGCGTCTCCGCCGGAAGTCGCGGCCGCTGCGGGTGAGCACGGGCAACGAGCGGAGAGCGATGCTGTTCTCGGCCACCGCCGGCGCCCTCTGGGCGTTCGCCGCGGCGACGCTCTTCCCCGCTGGCGGACCGGCTGAGCAGGCTGCCCTCGTGATGCTGCTGGCGGGGCTCTGCGCGGGGTCGGTGGCGTTCTTCTCGTCATCGCCCAGCGTGTCGATGGCGTTCTACCTGCCGTTCATGCTGACGCTGTTCGTGCAGTCGATCACGTTTTCCAACTCGGCGAACCACGTCCTGCCGGCGGCCATCGGCGTGTTCATCCTCTGCGCCCTGTTGTTCACGCGCACGAGCTGGTTCCAGTTCGTGGAGAACGTGCGGGTGCTCATCGACCGGGACCGGTTGCTGCAGGAGGCGAAGGAGAGCGGCGTCCAGCTGGAGCTGATGCTGAACCGCATGTCCGACCTCGCCATGGTCGACGAGCTCACGGGCCTCAAGAACCGGCGCTCGTTCTTCGACGCCATCGAGTCGGTGATCGCGGGCAGCCGCCGTCGCGGCAAGCCGGTCGCGGTGGCGCTGCTCGATGTCGATCACTTCAAGGACGTGAACGACACCCACGGGCATGCCGTGGGCGACGTCGTACTGCGGGAGATCGCGCGCCGGATCGCGGACACGCTGCGCCAGGAGCAGATCGTGGGGCGAATAGGCGGGGAGGAGTTCGTGGTGCTCCTGCCAGACACGACTCCCCAGCAGGCGCTCGTGGCGATCGAGCGCGTGCGGAAGGCGATCGGGGACCGGGTCGTCGAGGTCCCCGGGGAGGCGGCGGTGACGGTCACCGTCTGCGGCGGAATCTCGGCCCTCTCCGATGGCATGCCGGTCACGGTCGCCCTCCAGCAGGCGGATAAGGCGATGTACCGGGCAAAGGCGCTGGGGCGGAACCGGGTGGAGGTCTTCGGCCCGGTGGAAGACGTTCTCGCCTCTCGATAAGGCGATGCGGGGTGGGATTCGGGGGGCCCTACGGTACGGGGTGCGCGGGGGGGGAGTAGGATGCGTGACCGCGGCCCGACTCCGCATCCTATGCCGCCCCGCGCACCCCGTACCGTAGGACCCCGAACCCCCTTCGCATCGTAGTCATACCCGACTAGATTACTTCATTATTCCGAAGTACCGCTTCGCCCCAAAAGAAAGCAGGTCATAAGAGCATGACGACTTCGATCGAATCACTGGTCAACAAGGAATATCAGTACGGCTTCGTCACCGACATCGAGTCGGACACGATCCCGCAGGGACTGACCGAAGAGACGGTCCGGCTGATCTCGGCGAAGAAGGACGAGCCCGAGTGGCTGCTGGAGTGGCGCCTCAAGGCGTTCCGGCGCTGGCAGACGATGACCGAGCCGCACTGGTCCAACGTCAAGTATCCATCGATCGACTACCAGGCGCAGACGTACTACTCGGCGCCCAAGAGCGTGACGCCCTTGCAGTCGCTCGACGATGTCGACCCGGAGCTGCTCAAGACGTACGCGAAGCTCGGCATCTCGCTGACGGAACAGAAGCGCCTCTCGGGCGTGGCAGTGGACGCCATCTTCGACTCCGTCTCGGTCGGCACGACGATGAAGGACGAGCTGCTGAAGGTCGGCGTGATCTTCTGCTCGTTCGGCGAGGCCGTGCGCGAGCATCCGGAACTGGTCCGCAAGTATCTCGGCTCGGTGGTGCCCTACTCCGACAACTTCTTCGCCGCGCTCAACTCGGCGGTCTTCTCCGACGGCTCGTTCGTCTATGTGCCGAAGGGCGTGAAGTGCCCGCTGGAGCTGTCGACCTACTTCCGCATCAACGCGGCGGACACGGGCCAGTTCGAGCGCACGCTGATCGTCGCCGACGAGCGGGCGAGCGTGAGCTACCTCGAGGGCTGCACGGCCCCCAAGCGCGCCACCAACCAGCTGCATGCGGCGGTGGTGGAGATCGTGGCGCTCGATGACTCGACCGTGAAGTACTCGACCGTGCAGAACTGGTACGCGGGCGACGAGAACGGCGTGGGCGGCATCTACAACTTCGTCACCAAGCGCGGCAAGGCGATGACGAACGCGAAGATCTCGTGGACGCAGGTCGAGACGGGCTCGGCAATCACCTGGAAGTACCCGTCGGTGATCCTGCAGGGCGACAACTCGGTCGGCGAGTTCTACTCGGTGGCGGTGGTGAACCATCACCAGCAGGCGGACACCGGCACGAAGATGATCCACATCGGCCGCAACACGAAGTCGACGATCATCTCGAAGGGCATCAGCGCCGGCCAGGGACAGAACTCGTACCGCGGCAAGGTGCAGGTGCTGCCGAAGGCGGAGGGCGCGCGCAACTACACGCAGTGCGACTCGATGCTGGTCGGCAACAAGTGCGGCGCGCACACGTTCCCGTACATCGAGGTGGCGAACAACACCGCCACGCTCGAGCACGAGGCGAGCACGTCGAAGATCGGCGAGGACCAGATCTTCTATTGCAAGGCGCGCGGCCTGAACGCCGAGCACGCGATCTCGCTGATCGTGGCGGGCTTCTGCAAGGAGGTCTTCAAGGAGCTGCCGATGGAGTTCGCGCTGGAAGCGCAGCAGCTGCTCGGGATCTCGCTCGAAGGGTCGGTCGGATAACTGCAGGTGGGAGGTTGCAGGTGAGAGGTCACGACAATCCTCTCACACGCTCCGCATCGCACCTCCTCTCACCTGCTACCTGCCACCTGACTCCTCCAAAACCAAATCATCCAATGCTGAAAATTTCTGATCTGCACGCCTCCGCCGGTGACAAGGAGATCCTTCGCGGGATCTCGCTCACCGTGAAGGCCGGCGAGGTGCACGCCATCATGGGGCCCAACGGCTCCGGCAAGTCGACGCTCGCGCAGGTCATCGCGGGCCACCCCGGCTATGAAGTCACGAGCGGCACCATCGAGTACATCGGCGAGGATCTCCTCGACATGGATGCCGAGGTGCGCGCCCAGAAGGGCGTGTTCCTGGCCTTCCAGTACCCGGTCGAGATCCCCGGCGTGACCAATGCCTACTTCCTGCGCGCGGCCTACAACGAGATCCGCAAGGCGCGCGGGGAAGAGGAAGCGGACCCGATGGAGTTCCTCGACATCATGGAGGAGAAGCTCAAGCTCGTCGAGATGGACTCCTCGATGATGCAGCGCTCGGTCAACTCCGGGTTCTCCGGCGGCGAGAAGAAGCGCAACGAGATCCTGCAGATGGCGGTGCTCGAGCCGATGCTCGCGGTGCTCGACGAGACGGACTCGGGCCTCGACATCGACGCGCTGCGCATCGTCGCCGAGGGCGTGAACAAGCTGCGCCGCCCGGACCGGTCGACGATCGTCGTGACGCACTACCAGCGCCTGCTCAACTACATCGTGCCCGACTACGTGCACGTGCTCGCCAACGGCCGGATCATCCGTTCCGGCGGCAAGGAACTCGCGTACGAGCTCGAGGAAAAGGGCTACGACTGGCTGCTCGAGGCAGTCGTCGCGTGACCATGCCCTACGCGGACCAGTTCGCGGCGCACGCGCACGCGACGAACGGCGGTTCCCCCGCCGACGCCCCGTCGTGGCTCCCCGAGCTGCGCCGGCGGGCCTTCGACCGCTTCACCGCGCTCGGGTTCCCGACGACGCGCGACGAGGATTGGCACTTCACCTCCGTCACGCCGATCGCCGAGCGCACCTTCCGCTCGCTGAAGGCGGCGCCGACCACCCTCACGCTGACGGACATCGAGCCATGGCTGGTGGACGGCTCATGGCAC
>DATLLC010000374.1:0-15039 GCA_035538015.1 Vicinamibacterales bacterium | reverse complement strand
GGTCGTGACGCCGTACTGCAAGCCGGCGAGCACGTTGGCGAGCGCCGTGCCCCGCGTGTCGTGCAGGTGCAGTGCCACCTGCTGCACCGGTACGTGAGCTGTGACCGCATCGAGGACCTCTGTGACCTGCCCCGGATGCGCCACGCCGATGGTGTCGCTGATCGCCACTTCGAATACGCCCATCGCGAGCAGCCGGCCGGCGATGTCGGCCACCCGGGCCGGCGGCACATGGCCTTCGAATGGACACCCGAAGCAGGTGGAGAGATACCCACGCACACGCATGCCGCGGGTGAGGGCTTCCGCCACCACGGTACGGTAGGTGGCGAGAGACTCGTCGATCGACTGGTTGATATTGCGCTTGCTGAAGGTCTCGGACGCGGCGGCGAAGATCGCGACTTCCCGCACGCCCGCGGCCTCGGCCCGGGCAAGGCCGGCCAGGTTCGGCACGAGCGCCGTGTAGCGAACGCCGTCGCGCCGCGTGATCGCCGCGAACACCTCGGTGGCGTCGGTCATCTGCGGCACCCATTTCGGAGAGACGAAGGCCGAGACCTCGATCACGCGGTGACCGGCCGCGGAGAGGGCGTCGACGAAGGCCACCTTGGCCGCGGTCGGCACCACGCCGGCCTCGTTCTGCAGCCCATCGCGCGGGCCCACTTCGACGATCGTCACCTGGCGGGGCAGGGCGGGTATCATTCGAGGTCCACGAGCGCCACACCCGGCTGGACGAGATCACCCTGTGCGCAGTGCACGGCCGCGATCAGCCCCGCGCGCGGCGCGCGAATCGGCAACTCCATCTTCATGGCTTCCAGCACCAGCACCGTCTCACCCTCGGCGACGGATTGGCCGGGCCCGACCAGTACCTTCACAACCGTGGCCGGCATCGGCGCCATCATCGCTGCCGCGGTCGAGCTCTTCTTCCGTGGTTCTCCGGCGGTGTCTGACTCGACGTCGATGACGGCCACCTGGCCGTCCACCGATACCCAGCGTTCGTCCCCGGCGTCGGCCACCGCGATGTGCCAGCGGCGCTGTCCGTCATCGACGACGTAGAGACCGGCGCCAGCCTCCGTTACGGCAAAAGCGGAGTCGTCGATCCGCACCTCGCCGCCGGCGTCCACGCGAGCAGTGACGATCCGTTGGCCGAGCCTGAACCGGACCATCGTCATCGGCTGCGCCACCCGTCGAGCGACACGAAGGGATCCACCGCGTCGGTCCGGGGGCGAGCGGAGCGGGGCTCGGAAGACCGTCCTGGCCGATGGATGGCGGCCGCGGCAAACGCCGCCGCGGGCAGTTCGGCCGGCATGGCCGCGCGAATCGCGTCGCCCTCACGATCGATGAAGCCGGTGTCGACGCCAGCCTCGATGAACCGTGGATGCTCGAGCAGGGCGATCAGGAACGAGATGTTGGTGCGGATGCCGAGCACATGGTATCGCCGCAGGGCTTCGACGGCCCGACGTCGGGCCGCCTCGCGGGTGTCGCCGAGCACGATGAGCTTCGCCACCATCGGGTCGTAGAACACCGGGATCTCGCCGCCTTCCACGACGCCGCTGTCGACTCGAATGCCGGGTCCGTGGGGCTCCCGATAGAGCAGCAGCCGGCCCGCTTGCGGCAGGAAGTCCTGAAGCGGATCCTCTGCATAGACGCGGCACTCGATGGCATGCCCGCGCTGCGACAGGGAAGCCGCTGTCCAAGGCAGCGGCTCGCCGGCGGACACCTGCAGCTGGGCCTGGACGAGGTCGACGCCCGTGACCATCTCTGTCACCGGGTGCTCCACCTGCAGGCGGGTGTTCATCTCGAGGAAATAGAAGCGAGCCTGGTCGCCATCGCCTTCGAGCAGGAACTCCACCGTCCCCGCATTGCGGTAACCCGCCGCCCGTGCGGCTGCCACGGCGGCCTCGCCGATACGTGAGCGAAGGGCAGGAGCGACCGCTGGCGAGGGGCTCTCCTCGATCAGCTTCTGGTGCCGCCGCTGTGCCGAGCACTCGCGCTCGAACAGGTGAACGGTGTGGCTGTGCGCGTCCGAGAAGACTTGCACCTCGACGTGGCGCGGACGCTAGACGAGCCGCTCCACGTAGAGCGTCCCGTCGCCGAACGCGGCCTGTGCCTCGCGGCGCGCCTGCGCCACGGACTCGGCCAGCGCGGCGCGCTCGCGAACGACCTTCATGCCGATGCCTCCCCCTCCGGCCGAGGGCTTGATCAGCACCGGTAGGCCGAGGCGCTCGGCGCTCGCGATCAGCGACTCATCCCGCTGGTCCGCCGGCGTGTCACCGGGCACGACCGGGACGCCGGCCTCCTGCATCAAGCGACGCGCCCCCACCTTGGAACCCATGCGCGCGATCGCCTCTGATGGAGGGCCGACGAAGGTGATGCCGGCCTCCTCGCAGGCGTGCGCGAAGGCGGGGCGTTCCGAAAGGAACCCGTACCCGGGATGGATGGCATCGGCGCCCGTGATCCGCGCGGCGTCCAGGATGGCGGTGGCGTTCAGGTAGCTCTCGCGTGGCGGCGGCGGACCGATTCGTACGGCTCGATCCGCCGTCAGCACGTGCAGGGCTCGCGCGTCGGCGTCCGAGTACACAGCCACGGTCTCGATCCCCAGCTCACGGCAGGCGCGCATCACGCGGATGGCGATCTCGCCGCGGTTGGCTACCAGCACGCGCGTCAACATCGGCGTCGATCTAAGGCGTCCACGACGGCTTTCGCTTCTCCAGGAACGCGCGTAGCCCCTCCTGGCCCTGCTCGGATACGCGCTGTTCGGCGATGGCGGTCGCGGTCAAGGCAGCCACCTCCTCCGGACGTCGCCCCCACACCTGAGGCAGCAGCCGTTTCGCGGCGGCCACGGCGGTGGGCGCGGCCGACAGCGCTTCGTCCACGTAACGCTGGACCGTCTCATCGAGCGACGGTTCGGGCACCACGGCGTGGACGAGGCCGATCTCGCGGGCCCGTTGGGCGTTGAAGCGCATGCCCGTGAGGAACAACTCCCGCGCGGCCGACATCCCGATCTTCGGCAGCACGAACGGCGAGATCATGGCGGGCAGGATGCCGAGCTTGGTCTCGGTAAAGCCGAACAGCGCGGTGTCGGTGGTGATGACGATGTCGCAGACGGCGGCGAGGCCAGACCCACCGCCCAGCGCCGCCCCATGGATGCGCCCGATGACCACGCAGGGCAGGGCGTTGATGGCGCGAAACATCGATGCGGCCCTGGCGGCGTCCTCGAAGTTGTCTTGATGGGACGAGTCCGCCATCCGCGCCATCCAGTCCGCGTCGGCTCCCGCGCTGAACACCTTGCCCGCTCCCGCCAGGACGGCGACGCGCAGCCCTTCGTCCTCGGCCGCGTTCTGTGCCCAGTCGGACAGCTCTGCGATCACACGTTCGTTGAACGCGTTGCGCACCTCGGGCCGGTTGAGCGTCACGTGCTCGACTGGGCCCTCTCGCCGGACGGCCAGGAATTGATACCCCATCTTGCTGATCCCCGCTCCCTGATCCCTGACCCCTGACCCCTGACCCCTGATCGCTGACCCCTGATCCCTAGAACCTGAACACGCCGAACTTCGCCGGCGGAATCGGCGCGTTGTACGCCGCCGAGATCCCGAGCGCCAGCGCCGCCCGCGTCTGAACCGGATCAACCATCCCGTCGTCCCACAGCCGGGCCGTGGAGTAATACGGCGACCCTTCTCGATCGTACTTCTGGAGGATCGGGTCGCGGATGGCGGCCTCCTCCTCGGCCGTGAACGGCTTGCCCTCACGGGCCAGCTGGTCGCGCTTGACCGTGGTCAGCACGCCGGCCGCCTGCTCGCCACCCATCACCGAGATGCGGGCGTTTGGCCACATCCACAGCAGGCGGGGCTCGTAGGCGCGTCCGCACATCCCGTAATTGCCCGCGCCGAACGAGCCGCCAATGATCACGGTGAACTTCGGCACCACCGAATTGGCCACCGCGTGCACCATCTTGGCGCCGTCCTTGGCGATGCCCCCACGCTCGTACTGCTTGCCCACCATGAACCCGGTGATGTTCTGGAGAAAGACCAGCGGAATCGCCCGCAGGCTACAGAGCTCGATGAAGTGCGTGGCTTTCAGCGCCGACTCGGAGAAAAGCACGCCGTTGTTGGCGACGATGCCGACGAGAAAGCCGTGCAACCGGGCGAAGCCGCAGACGATGGTGGTGGCATAGCGCTCCTTGAACTCGTCGAAGCGCGAACCGTCCACCAGCCGGGCGATGACCTCCCGGACGTCGAACGGCTTGCGGAGGTCGAGGTTGACGACGCCGTAGAGCTCCGCCGGGTCGTAGGCCGGCTCTTCTGCCAGCGTCATGTCGGCTGGCAGCGACTTCGTGGTGTGCAACGTCGAGACGATGATCCTCGCCTGGTGCAACGCGTGCTCGTCGTCTTCCGCGAAATAGTCGGCGACACCGGACAATCGGGTGTGGACGTCGGCTCCGCCGAGCTCCTCGGCCGACACTTCCTCGCCGGTGGCAGCTTTCACCAGCGGCGGGCCGCCGAGGAAGATGGTGCCGGTGCCCTTGACGATAATCGTCTCGTCAGACATCGCGGGCACGTAGGCGCCGCCCGCAGTG
Source organism: Vicinamibacterales bacterium (assembly GCA_035538015.1). Lineage (GTDB taxonomy): Bacteria > Acidobacteriota > Vicinamibacteria > Vicinamibacterales > UBA2999 > VFZN01. The sequence goes on along the minus strand of DATLLC010000374.1, from coordinate 10,472 downwards.
CACGACCCCATCACGACGGCAATCTGCGGGATGCCCTCCGCTGACATCCGCGCCTGGTTGAAGAAGATGCGGCCGAAGTGGTCGCGGTCGGGGAAGACGTCGGCCTGGAGAGGCAGGAACGCGCCGCCCGAATCGACCAGGTAGACGCAGGGCAGTCGGTTCTGCAGCGCCACGTCCTGGGCGCGGATGTGTTTCTTCACGGTGAGCGGATAGTACGTGCCGCCCTTCACCGTGGCGTCATTTGCGACGACCACGACATCGCGTCCCGAGACGCGGCCAATACCCGTGATCACCCCTGCCGCAGGCGCTTCGTCCTCGTACACCCCGAACGCAGCCAGCGGCGAGAGTTCCAGGAAGGCGGTGCCAGCATCGATCAGCTTCTCGATCCGTTCGCGGACGGGGAGCTTACCCTGCTGGCGGTGGCGCTCGAGGTACTTCGGACCACCGCCCAGCGCCACCACCGAGAGCCGCTCGCGGTATTCCTGTACGAGCGCGCGCATCCGCTCCGCATTGGCGGCAAACTCCGGGGTCTTCGGGTCGACGTGGGTGATCAGCTGATCCATTGGGCCGGGGAGTGGGGCTGGCCTACCAGCCGCAGCAATCGGTTTTGAACCGGCAGTTCGGACAGCGCCAGACCGCGTGCATGCGACACATCTCCGCACCGCAGCGCTCGCACCGCGTCGACTCAGTCACCAGCGCTGGCGGCTCTGCCTTCAGGGCCGACACGATCGGCGTGATGTGCAGGGCAGGCGCGGGCTTCGGTGTCTCTGGCACGCGGTCGATTATAGGCCGCGCGGATGTCGAGCCGGATTCCTCGGCGGATGGAAATGATACAGTTGTATTGTCTCCAGACAATCGTGCCATGCCGGCATCCAGGACGCTCGAGCCGAACGCCCGACTAGAGTCTACCGTGCTCGTGGTGGACGACGATCCGGCCACGGTGGATTTCCTTCGCACGGTGCTCGCGCAGTCGCCCCGGGTCCCGCGCTACCGGGTCGTGACTGCCAACTCGGGCTTCCGTGCCGAGCAGGCGTGCCGCAGCTACCAGCCCGCCGTGGTGCTGCTCGACCTCCTGCTGCCCGACGCCGACGGCATCGATGTGCTTCGCGCGCTCAAGGGCATCGACCAGGGGCTCGAGGTGATTGTCATCAGCGGGCAAGGCACGATCAAGCGCGCGCTCGAGGCCGGGCAGGCCGGTGCCTTCTACTTCATCGACAAGGCCGACCTCGATCCGAAAGGCCTGCTCGGCCTGGTCGACCGCGCCGCCGACCTGGTGCACGAGCGCCGCCAGCACTTGTGGCTCCAGAACCGGCTGCACGAACAACATTCCTTCGAGAACATCCTCGGCAAGAGCAAGGCGATGCTCGCGCTGTTCGAGCTGGTCGAGGCGGTCGCCGCGAGCGACGCCAACGTGCTGATTCAGGGCGAGAACGGCACCGGGAAGGAACTGTTCGCCAACGCCATCCACCATCGCAGTCACCGCGGCCAGGGGCCGTTCATCAAGATCAACTGCGCGGCGCTCCCCAAGGACCTCATCGAGTCCGAGCTGTTCGGCTACCGGAAGGGCGCGTTCACCGGCGCGACGACCGACAAGGTCGGCCTGCTGGAGCTGGCGCGCGGCGGCTCGCTGATGCTCGACGAGATCGGCGAGATGCCGACGTTGCTGCAGACGAAACTCCTCCGTGTGCTCCAGGAGCGCGAGTTCCGGCCGATTGGCGGCGACCATTCGGTGCAGGTGGACTTCCGGCTGATCTGTGCGACCAATGTCGATATCGAAGCGGCGCTGGCCGACGGGCGGATTCGCGAGGATCTGTACTTCCGGATCAACACCATCACGATGAAGGTCCCGCCGCTGCGCGAGCGTGCGGAGGACATCCCGCTGCTGTGCTCGCACTTCTTCCAGAAGTTGAACCGTCGCTATAGCAAGTCCCTCAACGGCATCTCGCCGGCCGCCTATCAGCTGCTGATCCGCTTCCGGTGGCCGGGGAACGTCCGCGAGCTCGAGAACGCGATCGAGCGCTCGGTGCTGGTCGCCAAGGGTGCCGAGGTCCAGCCGCAGGATCTGCCCGAGTCGCTTCGTGACGAAGGGGCGTCGACGAGCTTCTCGGTGCCTCCGCATCACACCCTGGCCGAAATCGAGCGCCTGACCATCTTGCAGACGCTGCAGCGGACAAACTGGAACAAGCAGGAAGCGGCGAGCATCCTCGGCTTGTATCGACCGACGCTGTACAGCAAGATGCGGAAGCACGACATCCGCGATCCGCGGGCACCGGTCGGGGCTGACGAAATGTGACCGCGCGAGCCCATCTTCGACTGATCGCTCGGGCCATGTGGCGCGGCGCTGGCGAGCTCTACAACGGTGACGGGCTCACCCACGCGGCCTCGATTGCCTACTACGCTCTGCTGTCGCTCTTCCCGTTCCTCTTGTTGATGCTGTCGCTGTTCGGGTCGGTCACCGCCGCTGCGGCGGACCGGGACCGCGTCGTGGCGTTCGTGTTCGAGTACTTCCCCCGGCAATTCGAGTTCATCACCGGCCAGCTCGACGCGTTCCGCGCCTCGACGCTCAAGATCGGGGTTGGCGGTATGGTTGCGCTGGTGTGGGCGTCGCTCGGCGTCTTCAATGCGGTCACTTCTGCCGTGAACCAGGCCTGGGCCGTTGAGAAGCGCCGCAGCTTTCTCAAGCATCGGCTCGTCGGTTTCCTGATGTTGCTATCGGCGGGCGGCATCCTGCTCATCGCGATTGTCATTGTCAGCGCCGCCAAGGTGGCACAGACGCGCTGGTTCGGCGCGCTGGAGGCCAAATCGGCGACGCTGGACTGGCTCTCGGGCCTCGCCGCCAATCAGCTCGCGACCCTGCTGCTCATCGGCTGCGTGGCGCTCATCTTCTACTTCATTCCCAACACGCGGGTCCGGTTCCGAGACGTGTGGCCGGGCGCCATCATCGTCGGCCTGCTCTGGCGCGGTGCGCTCTCCGCGTTTTCCTGGTACGCCCGGGACCTGGCGTCGTGGAACGTAATTCACGGCTCGGTGACGACCGCCGTCGTCTTCCTGCTGTGGATTTACGTGTGTGCGGTCATCCTGCTGTACGGTGTGACGATGACGGCCGCGTACGCGCGCCTGCAGGACGCGACGTTGCGACATGTGGGGATGACGCACGCGGAGGGGTAACGGCGGCGGGGCGCCGTGCCTACCGGGTCGCGTCGAGCTGCCGGACGATGGCGTCGTTGAAGGCCTGGAGGTCGTCCACTTTGCGGGACGTGATGAGGTTGCCGTCCTCCACGACGGGCCGGTCGACGTAGCGGCCTCCGGCGTTCTTCACGTCCACTGCAATCGACGGCCAGCACGTCAGCGTCTTGCCCCTCAGGACGTTGGCGTTGATGAGCACCGACGGGCCATGGCAGATGGCCGCGACCGGTTTGCCCGCCGCCATGCAGTCGCGCACCAGGTCCACCATCGCGTGCCGCAGGCGCATCCTGTCCGGGGCATAGCCCCCGGGAATCACCACGGCATCGACGTCGCCGACTCGGATCGACCCCGCTGCCACGTCCGCCGTCACCACGCCGCCGTGCTTGCCCGTGTAGACCTTGCCAGCCATCGGGCCGACCAGGACGACGCGGGCACCCACCGCGATCAGCGCGTCGCGCGGCGCCGTGAGCTCGGTATCTTCGAAGAGGTCCTCGACCAGGATCGCCACGCGCGCGCCGGACACTGACATCGGGACATAGTAGTTCAGGTGCGGGCGGGTGCGAGCGGGTGCTAGCGGGTGCGATAGGTGCGCTCAGGTGCGTTGGTGCGCACAGGTGCGAGGACGCGGCCGGTGCGCACCCGACCGCACCTGACAGCACCCGACCGCACCTGCCCGCACTAAGATCGTGAGGTGCCGAACCGACTGGCAGCCGAGCAAAGCCCATACCTCTTGCAGCATGCCAACAATCCAGTGGACTGGTGGCCCTGGGGCGAGCCGGCATTCGCCGAGGCGCGCCGGAGCGCGCGCCCGATCTTCCTGTCCATCGGCTACGCCACGTGCCACTGGTGCCACGTGATGGAGCACGAGTCGTTCGAGGATGCCGCGACGGCGATGCTCCTCAACCGCGATTTCATCCCGGTGAAGGTGGATCGTGAGGAGCGTCCCGATGTCGATCGCGTCTACATGACGTTCGTGCAGGCCACGACCGGCGCCGGTGGCTGGCCGATGAGTGTCTGGTTGACGCCGGACCTGCAGCCGTTCTACGGGGGCACCTATTTCCCGCCGACCAATCAGTTTGGACGTCCGGGGTTCCGGGATGTCCTCTCGGAGATTGGCCGGGCCTGGCGCGAGGAGCGCGAACATATCGTCAGCTCGGCGGCTGAGATCGTTGACCGGTTGGCGGTGCTCTCGAGAGGCGAGGGTGGCGGTGGAGGCGCCGACGCCAGCGCCCTCGATGAGACGCGTCGGCAGTTCGAGCAGACCTTCGACCGGCGCCGAGGGGGTTTCGGCGATGCGCCGAAGTTCCCTCGCCCCTCCGAGTTGCTGTTCCTGCTCCGCGAGCACGCCCGCACCGGCGCATCGCTGCCCCGGGACATCGTCCTGCAGACGCTGCGCGCGATGGCGATGGGCGGCATGCGGGATCACATCGGTGGCGGTTTCCATCGCTATTCGGTGGATGGCCACTGGCGCGTGCCTCACTTCGAGAAGATGTTGTACGACCAGGCGCAACTGGTGCTGGCCTGCCTCGAGGCGGCGCAGGTGGCTGGTGATCCGTTCTTTGCCCAGGTCGCGGAAGACACCTTGCAGTACGTCTCGCGCGACATGACCAGCCCCACCGGCGCGTTCTACTCGGCAGAGGACGCGGACAGCGTGCCGCCCGAGCATGCTGGCGTGGCCGGGGCGCGCAAGACCGAAGGGGCGTTCTACCTGTGGACGACCGACGAGATCCGACGGCTCCTGCCCGAGACGAGCCAGTACTTCGAGCTGCGATACGGAGTCGCACCGAACGGCAATGCGCCCTTCGATCCGCAGCACGAGTTCGAAGGCAGGAACATCCTGTTCACCGCCCGGTCGATCGCGGACATCGCACGCGAGACGGGCGCGGAACCCGGGACGGTGGCCGCTGCCCTCCTCGACGCGCGTCTGGCCCTGTTCCAGGCGCGGCAAGCGCGCCCTCGCCCCGAGCGCGATGACAAGGTACTCACCGCCTGGAACGGCCTGATGATCGCCGCGGCCGCCCGAGCGGCCCGCGTACTCGATGGCGGTGATGCGCTCGAGCAGACGCTCTCGGGCGAGAATCCCGGAACGCGCCACCTCAGGGCCGCCCGTCGAGCGGCGGACTTCCTCCAACGCGAGCTGTGGGACGCCAACCGGCAGGTTCTTCTCCGGCGCTATCGTGGTGGCGAGGCCGCGATAGAGGGGTTCGCCGAAGATTACGCCTACCTGACGTGGGGCCTGCTCGAACTGTTTCAGGCAACGGGAGAGGCGCCCTGGCTCGACTGGGCGCTCGTCTTGCAAGACCGGCTGGACCGGCAGTTCGCAGATGAGGAGCGCGGCGGCTGGTTCTCGACGACTGGGCAGGACCCGCACGTTCTCGTCCGGGCGAAGGAGGAGTACGACGGCGCGGAGCCTTCGGCGTCCTCGGTCGCCGCCCTCAACTGCCTCACCCTGGCGCACCTCACCGGTGAGGCGCGCTGGCGTGACCGGGCCGGACGCGCCATTGCCAGCTTCGGCGGCCGCCTGCGGTCGCAAGGACGGGGCGTCCCGCTCATGGCGGCGGCACTCGCCACCGCGCTGACGCCAGGCGAGCAGATTGTCATCGTCGGTCCGCGCGATCGGGAGGATACGCAGCGAATGTGGCGTCGCGCGCAGCGCTCGTTCCGCCCCTTTTCCGTCATGGTCCCGATCGAGCCCGGCGCGCCGCAGCAGGCGCTCGGAGCCAGGCTGCCATGGCTGGGAGCGATGACGATGCTGGAGGGCCGAGCGACCGCATATGTCTGCCGCGATTTTGTGTGCGGCGCACCGACCGTCGATCCGGAGGTCCTGTCGTGACCTCGCTCGTCGAGCGGATCGACGAACGGGACGGCCACTGGGTCCGGCTCGTGATGCGTGCCCCGCGCGGGAACCTGCTGTCCCTGGACATGGTGCGCGCGCTGGACGAAGCGTTGGCCACGGCCGCGGAGGTCCGCGGCCTGCGTTGGCTGACCATCGAAGGTGGAGGTGGCGAGTTCTCCTTTGGCGCGGACCTCCGCGAGCATCGGCCCGAGGCCATGCGCACCGTGTTGCCAGCAACCCACGCATTGCTGAAGAAATGGCTGTCCATCCCCGTGCCGACGGCCGCTCTCGTCGAAGGCCGGTGCCTGGGCGGCGGCTTCGAGCTTGCGCTCTGCTGCGACGACATCCTCGCGGACGGGGAAGCCACCTTCGGTTGTCCGGAAGTAAACGTGGGCGCCTTTGCGCCGATGGGCGCGCTGCTGCTGCCGCTGCGCGTCGGCGCCTCGCGGGCGGCTCGCGCGATTCTCACCGGCGACCACCAGTCCGCTGAGTATTGGCACCAGGCCGGCCTGGTGTCGCTGGTGCCGCCGGGGCGGGAGCTGCTCGCCTCGGCCAAGGAATGGTTCGACGGCCGGTTGGCAGGCAAGTCGGCCGTGGCGCTCGCCCATGCCGCGCGCGCGTCACGTTCGCTCCTGCGCGCGCAGGTCGAGCCGCTCATCGACCGGCTCGAGCGGCAATACCTCGATGAGTTGCTGACGACGCACGATGCCGTGGAGGGCGTGGACGCGTGGCTCGACAAGCGCGCGGCGCGCTGGGAAGACCGGTGACGTATGGCGTGTGCGTCATCCCGACCGCGCGGCCGCAGTAGACTGAGAATACGATGCCAATGGCCATGAGCGTGGATGTGTGGGTGCGTGGGACGAATCAGGCCCGGACCGAGGCCATGGCCGGTGTGCCGGAGAACGCGGCCGCATGGACCGAGGCCGACGTCCGACATCTGTTGACCGAGATGCTCCTCGCGCTCGAGCGTGTGCAGAACCCGGGCGGGGACCCGCCACCGGTCAGTCTGCGCGGCTTCAGCTGGATAGTGAGCCCGGATCTCCCGACTACCGCCAAGTCGTCGGCACTTTCGCCCTCGAGTGCGACCGACGGCGTGCTTCTGCACCTCGAGATGAAGATGGGTACGGCAAGTGCTGGCCCGTTTGCCATCGGCGCAGATGCCCTGAGTACGATGATCGAGCGCGTGATGGCGGCGCCAGTAACGGCGCCCACCATTCACTGAGGCTTCGCGCGTCACTTGAGGCTTCGCGCACCGGCAGGCTCAACGGGTGAAGCCGAGATAAGCGAGTGCGGTCAGCAGCAGCGCGGTGAGACCGGTGAGGGCCACCAGCCCTCGGTAGACGCGCTCGAGCGCGCGATATTTGTCCATGTTGATCGCCGCCATCGACTGCGCGGTGTACGCCAGTTCGCGGCACAGTTGATCGATGTTCGCCTCCCGCCAGAAGTCGTAGTACTCATCGGGCTGTTCGATCGCCACATGCGCCATCGAGCGAAGACGCCGGGCCACGGTGGGTGCGTCACCGGGCATCCCGGAATCCCTGAAGTACCGCGCGCTGCGCGGGCGCAGCGCCTCGATCGCCTGACTGAAGAAGAAGAGGGAAAGGAACGCGTACAGGGCGGCGTAGATGGCGAGCGGCGGCCCGACCGACGCGACAGCCACGCCGAACACGTCCGTCCTCGCGACCAGCAGGAAGTTGACCGCGTTCAGCAGGCCCATGATGATCAACGCGAAGCGCGTCTTGCGATCGGCCTGCTCGAGCACGTCGGTGTAGCTGTCCAGCACGTCGACGAGCGCGCGGTAGCGCTCCCACGGTTCCAGCGTCCGGGTCTCCACCAGACGCTCGAGCTTGCGAGCCTGCTTGGTGGTCAGTTCTGGTCCTGCCGCCGGGTCCGGTGCGGCGAGGGGCGAAGCGTCGCTCATTCGGCGACAGGATAGCGCAACCGGGAAACGGCAACCGGGAGCCGGCAGACGGCAACCGAGAACCGCGAAACGGCAACCGGGCACCGGCAGATGGCAACCGGCAGACGACAACCGGGAGTCGGCAGCCGGGAGCCGGCAGCCGGGAAGGGCAGCTGACGTGCTCACGTTTGACCGCTTCAACCGCTCTCTGTAGACTGAGACCGCACGAACGGTCTGCGCCCATGAAGCACATCCGAATCGTAGCTTCGCGCATCCCCCTGGCGCCTGTCGCCGCCGGGGACTTCGACCGTCGCGGCATCGGCGCTTCCTGACCGTCGTCCGCAGCCATCCCTGACAGCGTCGAGAGTCCCCCGCAGGCCACACGGCCCGGCGTCGACGTGCCGTCTGTGTGTGTCCAGGGAACCCTCGTTTCGACAGGACCGATCATGCGCCGAGTCTGGCATCTCTTTCGCGAAGCGCTGCGGGGCTCCACCCGCGATCTCACCCAGGGTCACGTCGGCCAGACCATCCTCCTGCTCGCCGTCCCCATGGTGATCGAGATGGGCATGGAGTCGATCTTTGCCGTCGTGGACGTGTTCTTCGTTTCGCGGCTCGGCGCGGATGCGGTGGCCACGGTCGGCCTCACCGAGTCGATCCTCACCATCGTCTATACCGTGGCGATGGGTCTCGGGATTGGGGCCACGGCCGTCGTCGCGCGCCGGATTGGCGAGAAGGACGCGGAGGGCGCGGCCGAGGCCGCGGCGCAGGCGATCGCACTGGGGCTTGGCGTGTCGCTGGCCGTCGGGGTGGCGGGTGCCGTCTTTGCGAGGTCGCTGCTGACGGCGATGGGCGCGACGCCGTCGATGTTGGAATCGTCGGTCGGCTATGCGGTGGTGATGCTGGGTGGGAACGCCACCGTTACGCTGCTGTTCCTCACCAACGCGGTATTTCGAGGCGCGGGTGACGCGGCGCTGGCGATGCGGATGCTCGTGGTCGCCAACGGCATCAACATCGTGCTGGATCCCTGCCTGATCTTCGGGTGGGGTCCCTTTCCGGAGATGGGTGTCACCGGGGCGGCCGTGGCCACCAACATCGGTCGCGGCACCGCCGTTGCCGTTCAGCTTTGGGTGCTGCTGAGCGGCCGGAGCCGCGTGGCGCTCGGGCTGCGACACCTGCGGGTGGTACCGGTCGTCATGTGGACGGTGTGCCGGTTGGGCGGCGCCGGCTTTCTCCAGGTCTTGATCGACACTTCCAGCTACATCGGGCTGGTGCGCGTCATCTCGACGTTCGGCAGCGACGCGCTGGCGGGCTACACGATCGGCATTCGCATCCTGCTGTTCGCGATCCTTCCGGCCTGGGGCCTGAGCAACGCGGCCGCGACGATGGTGGGGCAGTCGCTCGGCGCAGGCAAGCCCGAGCGGGCGGAGGCCTCGGTGTGGACCGCCGGGTGGTACAACGCTGTGTTCCTGGGGGTGCTCGGAGTGGTGTTCCTGCTGGGTGCGCCTCGCATCGTCGGAGCCTTCACCAGCGACCTCGTGGTGGGCGGTCACGCGATCGATTGCTTGCGCATTGTCAGCACCGGGTTTCTGCTCTTCGCGTACGGACTGGTCCTGACACAGGCGTTCAACGGCGCTGGGGACACCTGGACGCCGACGTGGATCAACTTCGCGTGCTTCTGGGTCTGGCAGATTCCGCTGGCGTGGTGGCTGGCGATCGGTCTCGGATGGGGTCCGCGCGGCGTCTACGTCGCGATGACGGTGGCGTTCTCGACGCTGGCTGTACTGAGCGCCTTCGTCTTCCGGCGTGGTGGCTGGAAGACGAAGGCGGTGTAGCGTTAGGCGCCGGCCTATTGCTTGGCGGCCGCGAGCGCGGCCAGGCGCGCGGTGAGGGCCGCGACCTGGGCCTGCAAGGCGGCGATGCTGTCAGGGCCCTCGTCCGGCGAGTTCGGGCCGGTGCGAGGCCCGCCCGGGCAGGTGACGCCGGGATTGAACAGAAACGTCTGGTTGCTGTTGCCGGCGTTGTCGCTCCAGAAGCCGTTGAAGTTCTGTGTGTTGATGGTGGCCCGCGTATGGAGACCGCGCCCCTGCTCGTTGATCGTGGTCAGGCCGAGGATCACGCTGCCGTTGTCCTGCGGCACGGCGACGCCGTTGACGGGCAGGCTCGCATTGCCGCCGCACTGCAGCTCGATCCCATCGAGCAGGTAGATGCCGCCCTGTTGGGTCACGCTGATCTGCAGGACGCTGCCGTAGGGCTGCAGCTGCCAGCGAAAGGTTCCGAGGGACTGCGCCGAAACCGAAGGAACGGCCACGCCGAACAGGACTGCCAGGATCGCCAAGCTGCGCTTCATCGTCTACCTCCCTGGGGGAGGGCGGAGTATAGCAGCGCTGATGAACGGAGTAGGATCGAAACGCGTGCAGCCCGGCCATGGCAAGCGGAAACCGGCCGCCGGCAGGCGGGTAGACCGGGCAGCGCACTTCGCGCCGGGGTGGCGAAACTGGCAGACGCACGGGACTTAAAATCCCGAGTTCCGAAAGGAACGTGTGGGTTCGA
>DATLLC010000373.1:0-4602 GCA_035538015.1 Vicinamibacterales bacterium | reverse complement strand
CCGCCACCCCGCGCGTGCCGCATCCAGCTGCTGGTGCCCCTCGGCCGTGATCTGATAGTGCCGATGGCGCCGGTCGGCCCCCTCCCGTCGCGCCACCCAGCCGCGCCGCTCGAGCACTGCCACCACCCGCGTCATCGTCGTACTGTCCATGCCGAACCCACGCGCGATTTGGCCGTGCGTGGACTCGCCGAGCCTGTCGAGAGCGCTCAGCACGCCGAACTGCGTCACCTCGAGGTCGGAATCGCGGAGCTCGGCGTCGTAGAGCCGGGTCACCAGGCGCGACAACTGCCGGATGTTCGCGCATGCGCACGGCAGAGGCAGAAGGTCGCCGACATCAGGAGAGGCTTTCGATGCGCGCGAAGATGGAGTCTGATGAGGTCTTGACATGGGATGATAGATGCATATACATCTATCAGGCGCGCGATGGCAGGTCAATGCAGATCGCGCGCCGTGCGAACTGGCGGCCAAATGCGGCCGACCGGGCCCACGTGGGCGTTGAAGGTTGGCGCCATGACCGCCACGCGCCGCCTCGCCAGCGGGCAAATGCTGGGCAATCGAGAGATCGCGCAATGAGTCAATCGGAGGATCCTGGCGATGCGAACGAAACTAACGGTACTGCTCGGCGTCTGTAGCCTCACCCTTGCGACGAGCGGCGCCGCTCTCGCCCAGGACCACGCCGGCCACGGCGCGCCGGCCGATCGGCTCGGCAGCGTCACCTTTCCGAACACCTGCGCTGATGCGGTCAAGCCGCAGGTGAACCGCGGGGTCGCGCTGCTGCACTCCTTCTGGTTCGACGAGGCGATTCGCACCTTCAACGACGTGGCGGCGAAGGACCCGAAATGCGGCATCTCGCAATGGGGTGTGGCGCTCGCCATGTGGGGGAACGTCCTTGCCACCGGTCCGCAGCCGCCGGGCATCACCGCCGCACTCGCCGCTATCGAGAAGGGCCGCCAGATGGGCACCGGCTCCCCGCGCGAAGGTGACTACCTGGAAGCCGTCGCCGCGTTCTACAACGGCGCACCCGAAAAGGACGCGCGCACGCGCAAGGTGGCCTACGAGAAGGCGATGGAGACGCTCGCCGGCAAGTATCCCGAGGACGTCGACGCGACCATCTTCTACGCGATGTCGCTGTCGGGGACGCAGCTGCCTTCCGACAAGACCTACGCGAACCTGCTGAAGGCCGCGAACCTGCTCGATCCGCTGTTCGCCAAGATGCCGGACCATCCCGGCCTGGCGCACTACATCATCCACGCCTACGACGTCCCGCCGCTGGCTCCGCGCGCCATCGAGGCGGCGCGCGCCTACGCCAAGATCGCCCCTGACGCGCCGCACGCGCTCCACATGCCGTCGCACACGTTCACCCGCCTCGGCTACTGGGACGAGTCGATCGAAACCAACATCGCCTCGGCCGCCGCCGCGCGCAAGACCAAGTCGCTCGGCGACGAGCTGCACGCCGACGACTACCTGACCTACGCGTACCTGCAGAGCGGCCGCGATAACGAGGCGAAGAAGGTGATCGAGGCCGCGAACGCGCTCGCGAAGAGCGTCCCCTCGACTTCGCTGGGACAGGGCAACCTGCCCGCGGCGCCAGGCGGCGGCGTGGGTTCGTACGCCTTGACCGCCATGCCCGCGCGCTACGCGCTGGAGCGAGGCCAGTGGACCGAGGCAACGATGCTCACCGAGATTCCGGGAGCGGCCCCGAACGTCCAGGCCATGACCTTCTTCGCGCGCGGGCTCGGCTACGCCCGGGGCGGGGGCGATCTCGCAAAAGCTCGCGCCGAGGTGGACAAGCTGGACACCGCCCTGAAGGCCATGATCGCCGCCAACCAGACCTTCGACGCCGAGCAGATCGATATCCAGAGGCGCGCGGTCTCGGCCTGGATCAAGTTCGCCGAGGGCAGCAAGGACGCGGCGCTGGCCGAGATGCAAGAGGCCGCGGCGATGCAGGACAAGACCGAGAAGTCTGCCGTCTCGCCCGGACCGATCGCCCCCGCCCGCGAGCTCTACGCGGAAATGCTGCTCGAGGCGAAGAAGCTCCCCGAAGCGCTGGCGGCGTTCGAGGCGTCCGCGAAACAGGAACCCCGCCGGTTCCGCGGTGTTTACGGCGCGGCCAAGACGGCCAAGATGCTGAACGATCCGCGCGCCGCCAAGTACTACGCCGAGTTGAGAGAGATTGCGGCGAAGGCCGATACGCCAGGACGACCGGAACTTGCCGAAGCGCGCGCGAACAGCAGCGCGCGCTGAAGAGCGACACGCTCAGCGTTCAACAACACGGGCCGGGACGCGGCGATACCCCGCCATCCCGGCTCGCTTGCCGCTCGGACCTTTGACTCACCGTTAGTACGGCCTGAGGATCCCTCCGCTGCCGTAGCGCCGATCTGTCCGGTTGTTGCCGTAGGCTTCGCGATAGCCCGCCTCGAAGCCGTCACGGTAGATCAGCCGGTACTCGTCCTTCGATCCGTAGCGCCGCTCGTAGCCGTGATCGGCGCTGCGGTAGCGGCTGTGGCGGACCGGATCGAACGAATCGCGATCGCGTGCGTCCTCCCGACCTTTCTCCAGCCCGTCGCGATACCCGTTCTGATACGGCACGGTCATCAGGCCGGAGCGCGCGTTGCCGTACGGGTAGCGCGGCTCGTACCGACCGGGGTAGCGGTTGTCATACCGATCGCGATCGTCGCGCCGGTTGTCGCCGTAACGGCTCTGGTCGCCATAGATGACGCGTGCGTCCCGGCTTCGTGATGCGATGCGCTCGGCGTCGCGGCAGCTCATGGGGGGAGGCTGCTGTCCAGGCGGCACGCCGTCGTACCACACGCGGCACGATCCGGCCGGCGGCATCTGCCCTGGCGGAATGCGGCCCTGAGGCCCACCCCGTCCCTGCGCCCCAACCGGCGCGGCCATGGCCCCGATCAGAACCAACGCTGCAGTGATGCTCCGCATGACTGGCCTCCTGCCCTGAACAAGGCAAGAAGCGGACCAGGGATCGCGTCCTCAGAACGGGACGGAACCCCGGGTCTCAAGCCATGGCGCGGGCGCCTGTCCTAAGACAATGCGTTTTCTACTCGACCGGGACGGAAGCGGAGTTCAAAACTACATGAGTCTGGTTCGACGTGGAGGCACACGTGGCCAATCCCCCCACGCCTCATTACCGAACCTAAACTCGTCAGTTTGTCCTGCGCCCCCCTACCCGAGCGCGCTCTTGTACAGCGCGAGCAGCTTCGCCCAGGCCTTCTCCGCGTCTGGCTTGTCGTAGATCGGCTTGCCCGCCTCCGCTGGCATGTCGGGCACGCACCAGCCGTGCAGACCCTTATAGACCTCGATCTCGCCGGAGACCTTGGCGTCCGCGAACGCCTTCTTCAACACGTCCTTCGCGTCCGGCTGCCGCGCATCGTCGTTCGAGGCGACCGCGACGTAGAGGCGCGCCTTCATCTTCGGGATCATCGTATGCGGGCTGTCGGGGGCCTCGGTCACCAGGCCGCCGCCGTGGAACGACGCTCCGGCGCCGATGCGATCGGGCACGGCCGCGGCGGTGCGGAACGTGAGCGGCCCGCCCATGCAGTAACCCTGCACGCCGATTTTCTTCGAGGTGTCCACCTGCTTCTGCTGATCGAGGAACGCGACAAACGCCGCCGAGTCGCGCTCGGCCGCGCCCGCCGCACCGATACCACCCATCAGCTTGCGCAGCACCGCCATGTTGTCGGCGTTCTGGAAGCTGAAGCCCTCCATCTGGACGCCCGGAGCCTTGGTCACCCGGTAGTACGGGTTCGGGACGAGGACGACGTAGCCGTCAGCGGCCAGGCGCTTGCCGATGTCGCGCATCGCCGGGCGCAACCCGAACGCGTCGGGCCAGACGATCACGGCGGCGTGGCGACCGCTAGCCGGGTGAATGAGTGCCGCGTCACAGGTGCCGTCGGGGGTCTTCACCTGAACGTCGGTCTCCGCGACGTTGGCCTGAGCACTTGGGACCGCGCCGGCGGCCGCGGCCAGGCCCGCTGCCACCGAGAGGCTCACGAAATCACGCCGCGAAAGGTCGTTGCCCTGAGCATCCTGCATCTCGTCCGCCATACTCGCCCCCTTTGTGCGTGTGCCTTCTGCCTTGCCCTCCGCCGTGGTCTTCAAATCCCCTCGAACCAGGCAAACCCGGCCCGATGGGACGTCGTTCATTCCATACGCGAGCAACGTCTGCGGGTGGAGCGCCGAGGGCGCCGCGTTGGCTATGAGAAGGAGGGCGCCAGCCTATCACGCGAACCTGTCTGCGGGAGTCGACGGCCAGAACCGGCGGAGCGTGTGTCGCCGAACGAGCGTCGTCCCACGAGCGGACAGTCCGCCACCGTCGCCTCCGAGCGAGTGACGGGTTATCCGCTGCTTGCAGAATCAGTTGCGAGGATCCCAACCTTTTGGCACGTGCTTCGCTCTAATCAAGACGGAGCCTGCCATGGATCGCCCCGCGCAGCACCCGAAACGTCCCTGGTTTCTGACGGCCATAACGACGGCCGGGCTGGTGTCGGCGGCCCTCGCGCCCGTCTTCGCAGTGGGGACGTGGCTGCTCTTCACGGATCCCAATGTCGCTGGAGAAGTGGCGGCAGGCGGCAGCGTGGCGCCGCT
>DATLLC010000372.1:0-4368 GCA_035538015.1 Vicinamibacterales bacterium | reverse complement strand
GCCTTCGCGCGTTTGCTGCGCGCCTTCATCACGTTCTCCACTTCATCGAGGTAGCGGATCGCCTTGTCGGACGACTTGAGCCGGCAAATGACGTCACTCGGCGCCTGCGCCGGCGGGAACGCCACGAACAGCGCATCGGGGTGCGTGGGTGAGGTCGCGAGAGTGGCGTTCAGCTTCGCGGCCTCTGCCACGTCGACGAGCACGACATCGCTCGGCGCCGTCCTGAGTGCGGCCTCCAGCAGCGCCCAGTCCTCGATCACCGACACGGCGTGGCCGGCCTGGCGCAGCGCCTTGTGCAACTGCGGATCGCGGATCGCGGCCTTGGCGTCGGTGGACGGACGGGCGTAGATCAGGATCTTGCCGGGGTAGACGGACGCGTAGGCGCGCTGGAACTTGGCGCCGCGGCCGACCATCAGGAACTTGTCTCCGCAGGCCAGCGCTGCCGGGTAGAGGGTGGAAACGCCGAGGACGAGGACGACGACGAGGGCGATCGTGCGCATCTCAGTGCCTCCCGGGTGTGGTCAGACTATACGACGGACGACGCGGCGGCGATTCAGGTGAAATTCTCAGGTTTTCTTCACCTCCGGGCGAGGGTGAAGGGCGAGAGCCGCTCCCAGAACGCGGGCGGCAGACGAAACCCCTCCATCAGAAAGATGTCAGAGCGGACGCGGGCGATCGAGGTCAGAAAGTTCCCATTGCGCATCCGGCTGAACCCCCGGATTGGCTGCAAAGCCTGGGGAATCGTGCCCAGATTGGCATTGAGCACGCGCACGGCCTTGGTCTGCGCGTCGAGCACCACGAACATGATGTGGTGCTGATCCTCGGTCGGACGCAGGCCGTAGATGCGGCGGCTGTCGAGGTCCCAGGTGGAGGCGAGCCATCCGGGACCCGCCAGGACGCGCGAGCCCGAACCGTCCGCCGCGAAGACAGCCAGGCCGTCCGCGGTCTCGCAGAGGAGGGAGCGCCCGTCGGGCGACCACTGCGGGCGCGCCAGGAAGGGCGGGATGTCCTTCGCCAGGATGACCGCCTTGGCTCCGTCTCCGACTCGTGCCTTGGCCAGATCGAAGCTCCCGCCGTCCAGCCGCCCCGAGATGTAGGCGATCCACTCGGCATCGGGCGACCAGGTTGGCGAGTCCTGGTAGGTCACATCCCCGCCCAGCGGCACGGGTGTGCCACCAGACGTCGAGGTGATCCAAAGACGGAATCCACCGCGACTGTCCTGCCCGGTGGCTCCCTCCGCGCGCTGAAACGCCAGCCGCCTGCCGTCCGGGGAGAAGGCCAATGCCCCCACCGCGAGTGATGTCCGCCCCTCGAAATCTGCGTCGGTGACGAGCGGCTGCTGCAGGTACCCCTCCTCGTTCTGGAGCCAGATCTGCAGGTTGCCGCCGCGGTCTGTGACGTAGGCGAACTGTGTGTTTACAGGAGAGGCTGCGGGGTCGTACTCGTTGCGCGTGCTGCTCAGGAACGGGCGGAAGGGCGAGCCGTCGAGCGGGACCTCGACGAGGTCGAAATCGGTCGCCTGTGAATCAAAGGCGATCGTGCGGCCATCGGGCGACGTGCTCGGTGCGTTTTCGTTGAGCGCCGTGGCTGTCAACGGCGTGACGCGGTCGGTGCGCGTGTCGGCGAGCCAGAGGTGGGTGCCGGGAGTCGGGCCGTCGGAGCGTGTCAGCACGAGGTGGCGGTTGTCCGGAAGCCAGGCGAAGACGGGCGGTACGTTACTGGGTCCACTCATGCTCGGCAGCAGACTCCGCGGCTCGCCGCTCGGCAGGGGGATCTCCCAGAAACTGGCGACGTTCAGCAGTGTCGGCCCGAGCCACGCCATCACTTTCCTACCATCCGGCGAGAAGCGCAGGTATCCGCCCGAGAAGGATTCGTTCTGGAGGACACCCCGGGCATAGCGCTGAGGTGTGCCGTCCGGTAGGGACATGGTCCACAGCGTCATTAGCGTCACCAGCGGCTCCTGCCGCAGGAACGCCGCGGTGCGGCCATCGGGCGAGATGTGCGCGCTCGTGGCGCCTTCGATGACGACGTCGGGGGCCCCTCCGGCCGGACTGACCCGCCACAACGCATCGGTGTCGCCGGCCAGCGAGTGATAGTAGATGTGTCGCCCGTCATTCGACCAGAACGGGCTGAAGCAGTCGAAGCCCGACCGTGTGATCTGCGTGCGCATCGGCGAGCCCAGCGCGCGCGTGAAGATTTGCACGACGCCGTCGATCTCGGCTTCGTAAGCGATGGTCTTGCCATCCGGCGACCACGCCGGCACCCCCTGATAGCCGGCATCGGTGGCGAATGGAGTGAACCGCTCGAAACTGGCGCGAGCTTCGGGTGGTGCGATCGCCCGGCCGGCGATAAGCGCGACCGCGGCGATGGCAGCCGCCCCGGCGAGGCGGAGCGGCCACGTCGGACGCGGGCCGACGACCGACGTCACCGCACTCGATGGGCTCTCGCTCAGCAACTCGCGAGTCGTGCGCAGTTCGGCGGCCAGATCCGCGGTATGCGCGAAACGCTCGCGCGGGTTCTTGGCCAGCAGCCGCCGGAGCAGCAGGCGCACGGCCAGCGGCACGGGCGGCGTGGCCTGCGCCGGGTCGGGCGGCTCCTCCGCGATGATCGCCGACAGCGTCTGCACCGAGGTTTCGCGCTGGAACGGGTGCATGGCCGTCGCCATCTCGTAAAGCATCACGCCGAGGGCGAATTGATCGGATCGGAAGTCGGCCTTGCCGCCGCGGGCCTGCTCCGGACTCATGTAGGGCACGGTGCCCAGAATCACTCCCTCTGCGGTCTGGGTCTTGGTATGCGCCGCGAGCACCGTCTCGTCGCTGCCATCGGCCTTGGCGAGGCCGAAATCGACGATCTTGACGCGATCGTCGTCCGTGATCATGACGTTGTCGGGCTTCAGATCGCGGTGCACGATGCCGGCCTCGTGGGCCGCGGCCAAGCCGTCGGCGATCTGCTGGGTGACCTCGAGGACGCGCTTTAGCGGCAACCGGCCGCGCAACATCTCGTTGCGGAGCGAAGTGCCCTCGATCAGTTCCGACACGAGATACGGCGTGTCGCCCTCGACGCCGACGTCGTACACCGAGATGATGTTCGGATGATTGAGCGCGCTGGCCGCAATCGCCTCTCGCGCGAAGCGCTGCTGACGGATGGGGTTGAGCGCCCCGGCCTCGTGGAGGATCTTGACAGCTACTGTCCGCTGGAGCCGCGTGTCGCGGGCGCGAAACACCTGTCCCATGCCGCCGGCGCCGAGCGGGCCGATGATTTCGTAGGGGCCAAAGCGCGAGGGCGGCGCCGGCATGGATGTCGAGGTTCGCTGAACGAGTCGAGGCTCGATGAACGATACGCCGTGGATCAACGTGGCGTCAACGCGACTCGAACACCCAAGCCATCAGGCCCGAAACGGACGGCCTCGGGAACGACGACATGGGGCGCACCACGCCGGTGGCGCCCCATGCGCTCGCCCGCTGATCACGGAATCGTTACTTGCGCTTGTTCGCCCTGAGCGAATGCTGGGCTACGAAGCGGGCGATCTGGGTGCCTTGCCGGGCGCCGGCCCTGCACCCTTCGCGGAAGTGAATGCCGGCATAGACGCGCGCACTCTGCGCCTCGGCGACCGCCTGCGAGAGAGTCTCGAAGCCGCGGGTGATCAGCTTGGGAGGCAGGGACGGCAGGGGGGCGGGCAAGGGAACCGCCGGCGCGAGAAACGATCGCACGAACGGGACCTGGTCGGTGCCGAAGAACTGGCGCAGCATTTCGGCGGACGCGCCGGCCTCGGTCGGAAGGCCACAGGGGTAGTCCGGATAGGGCGGGGTCGTCAGGAACGGCCGCCACGTCGGATCGCTTCCCGTGTCGGGATTGCCATCGTCTGACCATCGGATGGCGGTGACCGGCCGCCAGAACGTGTAGGTGAACTTCCAGGTCATGTTGGCGATGACCGCGTCGGCCTGGACAATGTTGAGCAGCGCGAACAGCCGTGCATGCTCCCAGCGGTCGAGGCCGCGACCCTCGACGATCAGGCGGGTGGTCAGGTTCCAGTTCGAGGCGCCACCCGGCCAGAAGCGTGCGATGTCGCTCTCCTCGGATTCGGGGTGCGCCCCACGGATGCTGGCATCGCCGAGCTGTTTCACTTCGTTGTACTCCTGCGTATAAGCAGCGCCCGCCAGGTCGAAGATCTCCCCGGGCTCGACCCCGAACTGCTCGTGGTGACGGAGCACGAACGGCGTCATGTACGCCAGCCCCGCGAACGACGGCGTGACCACGAGCGGAAACTCCGGATTCGGCGTGGGCTGGTAGACGCCGGGGCCTGGGAGCAGGGTGTACGGCCGGTGCGGCATGTCGGACCCATCGTTCATTCGCAGCGCGAGGATCGCG
>DATLLC010000371.1:0-2586 GCA_035538015.1 Vicinamibacterales bacterium | reverse complement strand
ACTGGTTCGATTCGACCCGCGACGATGAGCTCCGATTCCGCAGAGGACGAGTCCTTACGAAGATCTCCGTCAAGGCTCGCGACAATCTTGAACCTACCGTCCAACCGAAGCGGATCCGCGAGTACCGCTTCTCGTACGCGGCAGATCCGGACTCCGGTAAGCCGCGGCTGTCGTCAGTGGATGTGGCTGGAGAGGAGGGCGCTGTCGATGAGCTCACGCGCCCCGTCGCGACCTATCGGTACGGATCTCTGACGTCCGAACTGAATCCCGAGTCACCGGTCACGTTCGGGCGCTCGCGTCCCGTGACCCGTCCCTTCCAGAGCGGAACTGCCTTCACGGAAGAGCTGTCGACGACAGCGACCTCGGTCGAGACGTTGCACGACTTTCGTGCGCTCGACGTCGACGTCGATGCGAGGCGTGAGACGCACGCGCTTCGACACCTGATCCGAGACTTCACGGGCGACGGTCTACCTGACCTTGTCTACAAGAAGGGGGCCACATGGTTCCTCCATAAGAACAAGCTCACGGCCAACGGCCCACAGTTCTCATCGACACCGACGATGTGGACGGAGCCAGCCGAGTTGCACGTCGAGACGGTCCTTAGCTTCTCGCCGGAAACCACCCGCCACTACCGATGGGCACGCGAGGCTATGATCACCAAGGAGACGTGGTCACAATTTCTGGATTGGAATGGCGACGGGCGCATCGACGTCATCGATGCGAAGGGCGGTGTGGACGACAATCACTGGCGAGTATGGGTGAATCATGAAGGCGCGAGCGGAGACGTCGAGTGGCGCGAGCGCCAAGTATCGA
This sequence comes from Vicinamibacterales bacterium, assembly GCA_035538015.1. Taxonomy (GTDB): domain Bacteria; phylum Acidobacteriota; class Vicinamibacteria; order Vicinamibacterales; family UBA2999; genus VFZN01. The sequence continues at coordinate 1,773 of DATLLC010000371.1, read as the reverse complement.
TCAAGTCGATTCGAACCTACTTGCTTTCGCACGGCATGAGGCCGATCGATCACAGCAACGCCTTCTCAGACGCGGAATGGCCGACCCGCGTTCCCCTTGAGCGTTCACGCTCCTGGCCGCGCACGGAATCGTATCGGACCGTGCAGTGGATCTGTGGCGCATCAGGCTGCAACGAGCAGCCTGACAGCGCACAGGACTACGACCACGACTGGACTTGGCACGTCGACACGATCACCGAATGGTTGCTGGCCGACAAGAACAGTGACGGTTTTCCTGATTTCGCGCTCTTCGCGCATCCGGGTGACGGCTCGTCGGGCTACCGCCACGAGGCATGATAGAGCACCAGCATGAGGTTGTCGGGGTTGCGGTAGCCGCGGGCACGCTGGCTCAGGCCGCGGACCCGGCTGTTGTTGCCCTCGAGCGCCGCGTTGGTCAGGCGCAGCGGGGCCCAGGCGGTGACGCCGTCGATGTGGCGCATCAGCATCTCCCAGAACTTGATGAGCGGCTTGAGCCGTGACCAATTGAGCAGCCGGCGCCAGCGGACGATGAACGTGCGCATGGCCTTCGCGGTCGTGTAGGTCCAGGCGTGCTCGAACTGCTCCTTGGCGACGTAGGCGCGGAACAGCCGTCGGTTGAGCATCAGCAGCAGCGCGAGGTCGCCGCGACGCCGCCAGTGAACGCGGCGGTGCTTGCGGAGGAGCAGCCAACGCTTGCCGCGCACGGCCTTGCGGTAGCGACCGCGTCGCCGCCAGAACTCGCTCTTGCGGACTTCGTCGACGGCCCAGGTGAGGTGGCGCTCGATGTGGAAGCGGTCGAACACGATCGTCGCCTGCGGGGCGTGCGCGGTGACCGCGGCGATGTAGCCCTTCGCCATGTCCATCGTGGCGGCCGCCAGGCGATGCGCCCGGCGCGGGCCGAGCTTGGCGAAGAAGGCGTCGAGGGTGTCGCGGTCGCGGCCCCGGCCGATCCAGACGACGCGCGAGCGGTCGTGGTTCCACACGATGGTCAGGTACTTCTGCTGGCCGCGGCCATAGCTCACCTCGTCGACGCCGATGCGGCGAAGCGGCAGCCGGAACTGCCGCTCGGCCTGCTCGTCGACCCACCGCTCGATGAGCCGCATCACCGAGGTCCAATGCAGGCCGAGCTGGCGGCAGATGCCGAGGATGGACGAGTCGCGTGCCCGGGCCAGCACGTCGGCCTCGAAGTCGTGCGTGAACCGCGACCGGGTTCGTGCCCACAGGACCTGCTCGACCCGCACGCCACAGTGCCGGCACCGGACGCGGCGGACCGCCGAGCGCACCCACGTGCGCAGGCCCCAGGTGTCGAGGTGTCGCCATTCCCGGGCCGGCTTGATGTCGTGGAGGCGGTGCTTGGTCTCGCCACACCCCGAACAGATCGCAGTCGCTCGGGCGGGCTCGAGGTCGATGACGAGACGGTCATCGTCGCGCCGCGCGTTCACCACGCGCCACCCCTTGGCAGAGTACAGCTGCTCGGTCAGGATGCGGGTGAGCACCCTTCCGATCCGGTAGTGAGCTTGCACACCCCACGATGGATCGGGAGGCGTGCTCGCTCTTCTCGACTGCCCGATCGGCGAGGTCGGGCTCGTCCCGACCCTCGCCGTGACCGCTGTCCGCCACGCCGCGAGGCGCGGTCAAGGGGCGCCGCAGGCGCCGAGCGCAGCGAGCTCGCCCTGGACGGCGCCGCAGCCGGCGTGGCATCACGCCGCCGCCGCGATCACGCCGAGGATCCCATCACCCGAACGCGCGAAGATCC
>DATLLC010000370.1:0-3459 GCA_035538015.1 Vicinamibacterales bacterium | reverse complement strand
GATCAGCTCGCTGTTGGTGGTCGCGATCAGCAGCCACTCGCCAGTGCGAATGAACGAGGCGTTGTCGGCCTCGCGCCCCCGGGTGGCCCACAGCGTCTTGCCAGTCGAAACGTCCAGTGCGACGAACTGCCCGCGGTTGCGATGGGAGAGTCCGAAGAGCGCCTGGCCGCTCGTCGCCGGCGAGCTCATGTACATGGAGACTTGTTCGTTGCGCCAGGCTTCCTGTGCCTGCCAGCCGGACGCGCCACGGCTGATGCGGTAGGCGATTGTCGGGCTTTCGAGGCCTGACGAGATGACGAGCCCGTTCACCACGAGAGGTGTCACTGAGTTCTGGTCGAAGTTGGTGCGGAGCGGCGCCTCCCACAGCAGCCGTCCGTCGGCAGCCGCAACGCCGACGAGGCGGTTCTGCGACTGCGTGATCACCTGCCGCGTGCCTCCCAGCTCCGCGATGATCGGTGACGAGTACGCCGGGCCATCACCCGTCCACCGCCAGCGCACCGCGCCCGTGACGGCATCGAACGCCGTGAGCGCGCCGCGATCGTGCCCGCCGATGAAGGCAATCACGCGCTCGCCGTCCACGAGCGGCGAGGTCGCCGTGCCGTACAGGGGCAGCGTGGTCGCCGCCGGCGTTCGCCACAGCACTTTGCCAGTCGCGAGATCGAGGACCGACAGGACGCCGCCGATACCGAGCGCGAAGACTCGACCGCCAGCGATCGCCGGAGTGGATTTGGGCCCGGGACCGTGCTGCTGAGCGGCGGGATTCACCTGGTACGGCGCGTCGTAAGCCTCCTGCCAGAGCCGCGCGCCACTGGTCAGGTCGTAGGCGGCAATCACCTCGCGCGCGCCCTGCCGCGTGTGAACGACGATGCGCGAGCCGGCGATCACGGGGGACGAGTGCCCCACACCGACGACCGCATCCCACGTCCGCGTCAACACCCGGGGCCATGTGGCGGGCACGTCGATGGTGGCCACGCCGTCCCGCGTCGGCCCCCGCCACTGCGGCCAGGACGATTGCTCGGCCGCCACACTGATGCCGGCCGCCATCAGGATCGTGGCGACCAGCGGCAACAGGCGCATCGTCATGGCCGATCTGGTCGTCGAGTGCGTCTGCACTCCCGTCATCCTCTCGCCTGTCGTTTCGATTGGCCACTCCCGCATCCGCCGCATCCGTCGGACCTCCAGCCTGCCAGCCACACCCCGATCTGATTTGCGCTATTCGTTCTTGAGCGCGCTCACCGCAGGTATGCCCGTCGCGAGTCGCAGCGCGGCGAGCGACGCCGCCAGGCCCACCCCGCTCACGGCGACCAGGACGAGTGCCAGCTCACGAAGCGGCAGGGATTGGGACCGCTCGACCAGCGCAGGCGCGACCGCGACCGCTGCCGAGAGAGTGCCGATCGCCAACCCACCCAGCACCAGCACCGCGCTCTCCGAGATCACGAGTCGCCGCAAGTGGCCGGGCTCGTACCCGACCGCTCGCAGCAGCCCCCACTCGCGCTGCCGTTCGAGCACGTTCCGAGCCAGCACGGCGCCAACGCCGAGCGTGCCCAGCAACAGCCCGAGCGCACCAAGCGCCTGGAACGTCGCCAGGTAGGTGTTCTCCACCCGATGATAGGAGGCCAGCCGCGCACGCGTGTCCACCACGTCCACGCCGGAATCCGCGAGCCGATCTTCGATGGTCGTCGCCAGCTCGGTCGCACGCGTCTCAGGCGTCTCGATCAGCCACACGCGATAGCCCTCGTGCCGCGGGAACAGCCTGACGAACGCACGCTCGCCGATGATCAGCTCGGATTGCAGCACGCTGTCAGCCAAAGACGCCACGATTCGGAGCGTGACGCTGTTGACACCATCCGGCGCAAACGAGAACGCGTCGCCGACTCCCAGGTGCAGCACGTAGGTGAGCGTCGTCTGATCGACGATCGCCGGCACCGCGCCGTCGGGTTGTGCCTGGTCCAGCAGCGTCCACGGCGAGACGCCCGCCGGACTGGCACCGGCATTCGCGAACGTGAAGCGGCCTTCCAGATCGACGGGATTGACTCCGACGATGCGCGGGTTGCGTGGCTGGTAGAGCGTGAGGCAGCTCGCTTCGTCCCCCGGGCGGAGTCTCAGGCGCGTGACGCGTGCGTCACCAAGCGTGCCAGCATCGAGGCCCAACGAGGCCAGGCCCGCAGGTGTGTTCGGGTCGTGCATGAGCGGTACTGCCGCTTCGGCCATCAGCACGAACCCGCCGGTTCCGCTGCCACGGGCCAGCGACGTGCCCGCGGAATCGCGCCGGAACGCGACTACGCTCACCAGGACGAATGTGGCGAAGGCGATGAGCGACACCGTCAGAACCGTCCTCGTCGGACGCCACGCCACGTGCGTGTGTCCGAGTGCCCAGACGCTCGTCATGCGCGAGCTCGACGTCCCGGCGGCTCGCCGTCGTACCCATGCGCCGAGCAGCAGCAGTCCTCCGAGCAGCAACGATCCGCCGGCGCCGAAGAAAGCGACGGTACGGCCGAGCGCCCCAGCCTGCGCCGCCACCACCAGGCCGCTGGCCACGATCAGCATCGTCAGGCCCGGGAAGAGTGAGAGGGACCAGGAGCCGCGGTGTGTCGACGACGTATCGGCGCCGCCCGCGATCAGCGCGCGAGGCGATCGGCGGGCCAGTGCGCCCGTGGCCATCCAGATCGCTGCCAGTGCCGCCACGGCGGCACCGGTGGCGCCGCCGGCCAACGCCAGCGGGTCGAGGTGCAGGCGCAGGTTCGTCGTGCCGACCGCGTCCACCCACCAGGTGCCGAGTCCGTGCATGATGACCGCGCCGTACCCAACGGCGCCGGCCACACCGACCGCGACCCCGACGAGCATGACCACGGAGCCTTCAGCCAGGAACTGGCGCCGGACGCGTGATGCCGGGTAGCCGACGGAGGTCAACAGCCCCACTTCGCGCGCGCGCTGTTCCACGCCGAGTGCGAAGAACAGATACGCGATCAACAGGGCGGACACCACGAGGAAGAAGCTGAAATACAAGAAGTACTCACCGAAATCCGTCGTGCCGGCGGCCGCGGCGAGCGCCTCCTCCCTCACCGGCCGGACGACGATCTGTCGGCTCATCTCTTCGCGGACAGCGGCGGCCACGGTTTCGGCATCGCGGACGGCGAAGCGGATGGAGGAGACGTTGCCAAAGCGCGAGCCCCACAGTTTCTGACCAATCTCGAGCGGCACGAACGCCTTGGGCGCGGCCCGCCACTGATCCCAGTAGGCTTCGTCCTTCGGCCGCACCAGCGACAGGTTGACGGGAAAAGGCGGGTCCCACGCGCCGAGGTCGGGCGCGTCGGTGATGCCCGGATAATCGGGCGTCAAAGTGCGGTCGCCGCCGACGCGCATCATCGGCAGCACGCCCTGCAGCGTCAGTGTCGCCTGCCGGGTCTCGAGGCCTCCCTCGTCCGTCCACACGAAGTACTCGAGTTGGACGGCATCGCC
>DATLLC010000369.1:0-16634 GCA_035538015.1 Vicinamibacterales bacterium | reverse complement strand
TACGCGGACGTAGTACGTTCCGGCGGGTGCTTCCGCGACCAGTGACGTGCCCGCCTGGGGAATCGAGGCCACGTTGCCGGCCCCGCTCGACGTCCCGGCCTCGACGATGTAGTCGGTGGCGGCTGGGGCGGCGCTCCACAGGAGAGTGACCTGATTGCTGATCATCGACGCGCTCAGCAGCGACGCCGCTCCCGGAGCCGTGCACCCGACTGCGATCATCGCGTCGGGTGAGGCAGCGCCGGTCCCGCACGCGTTCTGTCCGCGGGCCCGGACGAAATAGACGCCCGGCGGCGCCTGTGCGCCAATTGACGGGCTCGACACGGCCATGTTCAGCAGGTTGGCCTGTCCCGGCAGCCGCCCGGCCTCGAACGTGTGGCCGGTCGCGCCGGTGGCCGGCGTCCAGGACACCGCCACCGCGGACCCGGTCACGACCGCGTTCGGTTGGCCCGGTGCGGGGGGCAGCAGGCAGGTCGGGCTCAGCGTCACGGTTACCTCGTTCGACACCGCACTGCCGCAGGCATTTCGACTGCGCACGCGCACGTAGTAAATCCCGGGCGCGCCGGGAGCGGCAAAGCTCGTGGCCGACGCGGGCAGCGTGACGCTGGCCACGTCCGAGGCGCCTGGCGATCGTCCCGCTTCGAGCAGGTAATCGGCGAGCGCTCCGCCCGTGGTGGGCGCCGACCAGCCGAAGGACGCATTGAGGCCGGTAGCGCTGCCGACGAGCGGGCCGGGTGTGCCGGGCGCCGTGCAGGCCCCGGTGTGGCCGCGCCATCCCAACTCGATCACTTCGAAGTCGCTGGCCTTGATCGCGCCAAACGCTGGATTCAGCTGGTTGTTGTCCCAACGCGTATCGAACGCGCCGGTCACGTACAGGTCCGATCCCGTGTCGGCGACGATCAGGCCGTGAGTCTTCATCGCTCGAAAGATCTTCTGGAGGTAGGCCGGATATCCGCTGATGTTGGTTCCCGGCTTCAGACGCAGTCGTGCGCCGAGTGGCGGCCCCGCGCTGTTGGTGTCGGCACGATGCGACGCCGGCCACACGTAGCTGTTCACGCCGTGCACGGTCACGCGAAAGGCGTGGCGGATCTCGTCGGGCCCGAAAGCCTCGTCGTACCGGACGAGGCCGGGCAGAATGGCCAGCCCCGCCGCATCCGCAGAGGTCCAGCCCTCCGGCCGCCGCCCGTTGGTGTTCAGGTCGAAGAACGCGCCCGAGCCCGCTTCCCACCGCGAGCCCGTCCACCGCAGCGCAAAGAGCTCGTAGAGGTGCCGGTTGTCGCGGTCCACGATCAGCATGTGCCGGTCACCGCCGACGTTGGCATTCCCGGGCGGACCACCCTCAATCCAGTACGGTTCTGTGATCGCCTGTTCCGGAATGGGATAGAACGGATAGCTCTGGCCGGTCTGGTGATTCACACCATCGCTCTCGTCGGCGTAGTCGAACTCGACTGCCACCTTCGGCTGGTCCGAGGTCACGACGACGTATGGCATTCCGTAGATGTTCTGGCTGCCCGGCGATTCGGTACCGCCAAAGTCCGGGCGCATGCCGTCGGCGGGCCCGATGAAGTTGATGAAGTCCGCGGACCGCGGGTCCACCGGGGCCAGCGAGATGTCCTGGTTCCACCAGTTGTCCGCGGGCAGCAGCGGCAGCGGCCCCGGCAGCGGCCCGTTGCGTTCGGCGAAGGATTGCGCGACGAGCGCGGCAACCGCGAGCCCGGTGCAAATCACCGCACCTGCGAACCGAACCCGGTTGTTCACTCCGCTGCGCATGTCCTCTCGCTCCCGTCTCCCGCCTTGACGCACCGTCGTATGGATCGACGCGGTTCCCGCCGGAGGACAGAATGCAAGAACTGTACGCAATGGCCGGTTCTGAGGTTCTCCCAGACCCGGGACTGCAGGTCCCCAAGACCTCAGTCCTCAAGACCCCAAGACCTCAAGTCCCAAGACCTCAGGACCTCAGGACCTCAACCCCTCGAGCCTCCGCCCTAGATTCGAAACCCCGCCTTGAGCGGATCGTCGCCGTCGATGTGAAACGCGTGCTCGCCTGTCACCCAGGCGCTGCCTTCAATCGACGGCACGATCGCCTCTCGCTCGCCGACTTGCTTTCGGCCCACTACGCGGCCAGTGAACGTGGTGCCGACAATCGATTCGTGTACGAAGGGCGCATCGTCCATGAGCACCCCCATCTCCGCGAGGACGGCCATCACCGCGGCCGTACCGGTGCCGCATGGCGACCGATCGACCTCGGCATCGGCAAACACCGTCACGTTGCGCAGATCCGCTTCGCCCTGGGGAGGGCCGGTGAAAATCGTTCCGTAGATGCCGTTGAGGCCTTCGTCGATCGGGTGCACCACGCGGCGAGTCCGCTCGACTTCACGGGCAATTGCCATCCCCAGCGTCCGCAGCTCCGCCAGCCGGGCCGGGAGAATCGCGAGACCCGCGGACTCGGCATCGACGATGGCGTAGAAGGCGCCGCCGAAGGCGATGTCGACCCGAAGCGTGCGCCCGCCGGCGGTCACGGGTAGCCCGGCCTCGAACACGAACGACGGCACGTTGACGAAGCTCACCGAGTGCACGCGCCGGCCGTGCGCGTCGTTCGTGAGGTGCGCGTGGGCGACCACCCGGCCAGCCGGCGTGTCGTAGCGAATCTCGTCGGAGCTGGCCGTGATGAGGCGCCGGTCGATCGCCATGGTCGTGACCGCGACGATGCCGTGCCCGCACATCGTGCTCCAGCCTTCGTTGTGCATGAACAGGATCCCCGCATGCCCATCGTCGGTGACCGGCTCGGTGAGGAGCGCCCCGTACATGTCGGCGTGGCCGCGCGGTTCCAGCATCAGGGCACGACGAAAGTGGTCGAGCCGCTTCATCGCCCAGGCACGTTTCTCCAGCATCGTCGCGCCTTCTGGCGCGGGGACACCGTCCACGACCAGGCGAAGGGGCTCACCACCGGCGTGTGCGTCGATCGTCCGGATCGTGTGGATCATTACGCGGATTATCCTGGATTGCGCCAAGCGAGACCCCGCAGATTTCGCGGATACCAGGCCGGTTCACGTCTGCCGGTTGCCGGTTCCCGGTTGCCGTCTGCCGGTCTCCGTCTGCCGATGTTACGCTTGCCACTGTGCGGGCGTTCTACTCCGACCACTTCGTCCTGCCGTTGCCCGAGGGGCACAAGTTCCCGATGGCAAAGTACGCACGCCTGCGCGAGCGCGTGATTGCGGAGGGCATCGTGCCGCCCGAGCGGCTGACGGAGGCGCCGCCAGCCAGTTGGGACGACCTCAGGCTGGTGCACACGGCCGACTACGTGGAGGCAGTGGCCGCGGGCACGCTGCCGTCCGACGTGCAGCGGCGGATTGGCTTCCCCTGGTCGCCAGGGATGGTCGAGCGGTCGCGCCGATCGGTGGGCGCGACGATTGCCGCCGCTCGAGCCGCACTTGCCGATGGCCTGGGGGTGAATCTCGCGGGCGGCACGCATCACGCCTTTGCCGATCGGGGCGAAGGCTACTGCGTCTTCAACGATGTCGCCGTGGGCGCTCGCGTGCTGCAGCGCGATCACGGCATCTCGCGCATCGCGATCGTGGATTGCGACGTGCACCAGGGCAACGGCACGGCCGCCATCTTCAGGGACGAGCCGTCGGTGTTCACCTTCTCGATGCATGGCGCGCAAAACTTCCCCTTCAGGAAGGAAGTGAGCGACCTCGACGTGCACCTCGACGATGGCACCGGGGATGCCGAGTATCTGTCACTGCTCGCCGAGCACGTGCACGCCGTCCTCGAGCACCATGCACCGGACTTCGTCTTCTATCTCGCCGGCGCGGATCCGTACGAAGGCGATCGGCTGGGTCGCCTGAGGCTCACCATCGAGGGCCTCCGGACGCGCGACGAGCTGGTCCTGGGCCGGTGCCGCGCCCTCGATCTGCCAGTAGCCATCTCGATGAGTGGGGGCTACGCACTCGACATCGAGGCAATCGTCACCATTCATGCCAACACAATCGCGGTCGCGGCCGGCCTGGCCACAGCCCTGACCCCTGACCCCTGATCCCTGATCCCTGATCCCTGATCCCTGATCCCTGATCCCTGATCCCTGATCCCTGCCAATGTCACAACACTTCCGGCTCCTGAACGAAGCGCAGGTCAAGTCCCTGCTCCCGATGGGCGACCTCATTGAGGCCATGGAAAACGCGCTCGCGCGCTTTTCGGCCGGGGACGTGGTCCAGCCCGTGCGCACCGTCCTCACGGTCGGGCCCAGCAAGTCGTTTTTCGGGGTGATGCCGGCCTACATGCCCGAGCCGTCCCGGTTGGGCGCGAAGCTCGTCACCGTGTTCAACGGCAACGAGGCGCGGGGACTCCCGTCCCACCTGGCCACCATCGTCCTGCTGGATGCGGACACGGGCGCGCTCGAGGCCATCATCGACGGCCGCTACATCACCGAGGCGCGGACCGCTGCCGTGTCGGCGGTGTCGGCCCGTCATCTCGCGCGCGCCGAGGCCGCGGCGCTGGCGATCCTTGGTTCCGGGGTGCAGGCGCGCAGTCATCTCGAGGCGCTTGCCGAAGTGCGCACCCTCCGGGACGTCCGCGTCTGGTCGCCCCGGCAGGCCAGCCGCGAGCGCTTCGTGTCAGAGATGACCGGGCGGACACCGGCGCAGCTTCGCGCGACACCAACGGCGGAGGACGCGGTGCGCGGCGCCGATCTCATCGTGCTCGCGACCTCCTCGCCGACGCCGGTGCTGCGGAGTGCCTGGGTGGGCGATGGCGCACACGTCGTGTCGGTCGGCGCCTGCCGGCCCGACCAGCGCGAGATGGATCCGGATCTGGTCGCACGGGCGCGGCTGTTCGTGGATTCACGGGCGGCCGCGCTCGTGGAGGCCGGCGACGTGGTCCTCGGCGTCAGGGAGGGCCGGTTCACGGATTCGCACATCGCCGGCGAGGTCGGCCAGGTCGTCCTCGGCCGGACACCCGGTCGTACCGGCGCGGGCGAGGTCACAATCTTCAAGTCGCTCGGCATGGCCGTCGAGGACGTGGTTGCCGCGGACCTCGTCCTCAGCCGGGCCGTCGAGCAGGGCAGCGGCGCGGAACTCACCCTCTGACTGGCTCGTCCCTTCCTGTAGTGGGAGACACGGAGGAACCATGAAGGCTCGGCGGTGGGGACCCGTCGTCTTCGGCGTCGCCGTGTTCGTGGTCTTCGTCGGCATCTGCGCCGTCGTGGTGAGCGTGGCATGGTTCCGGGACCACCTCAGCATCGAGGCCGCGTCGAACACCGGCGCCGAGGCCGCCTTCGAGGCCGTGCGCCAGCAATACGGCACGAAGGCGCCGCTGCTCGAGGTGCACGGAACCTCGGCTCCTCGCAGCAGCCCGCCTCCCACCGATGCGCCCCGGACCTCCCTGACCACCCTTCATGTCCTGGCCTGGGATGCGCATGACGAGCAGCTCGCCCGCTTCGAAATTCCGTTCTGGTTTCTGCGTCTCAAGGAAGGGCCGATCAGGTTCGGCACCTATGCGAGTGGCCTGGACGAGCTGAAGATCACGCTGACGGCGGCGGAGATCGAGCGCTACGGTCCAGGCATCATCATGGACATCAGCCGCGAGGGCCGCGACCGCGCGCTGCTCTGGGTCGAATAAACGCCATGGTGTCCCGGCCGTTCGCCGGGTCGCTGATTCAATCGACGCTCGGCCTCGCGGAAGCGCGGCGCGCTCAAAGAGCGAGATAGGCCTTGATCCGCTCCAGCAGCGATTGCGGCGTCTGCGCCTGACCGGCGACCGCTGCGGCCGTGGCTTCCGCCTGCCTCAGTCCGGCGCGACGCGTCGTGATGACGCCGCTGATGTGTTCGAGCAGCCCGGGATGTGCCTGCGCCAAGCGCCGCATCTCCGCGGCCGCAATCTCCAGCACCTGCACGTCGGTCGCCGCCCGCACGGTGGCGGTCCGGGGATCGCCGGTCAACATCGACATCTCGCCGAAGAACCCACCCGCGGTGATCGCGGCGACCTGCTGGCCCGATGGCTCCAGAACGACGTTCACCGCGCCGCGCAGCACGACGAACATCGAGCTGCCCTCGTCGGCTTGCCGGACGATCGCTTCGCCTGCGGCGAACAGGTGGTCCGCGGCGTCGCGGGCCAGCACCCGGCGCGCCTCGACGGGCAGGGGAGAGAACAGGTCGATGCCCGCCAGTTGCGCCGCTGCCATCTCGACGTGCGCGGGCGTGCGCATTGGCTGCTCGTCGCGCGAGTACTCGATCTGGATCGGCCACGGAATCTCGATGTTCGCGCGCCGGAATTCGTACCAGAGGAGGGTTCGCACCTGATCGCGGGCCTCGAGCTCGCTGGCGTAGTCCTCGATCCAGAAGCGGACTTTGAAGTCGAGCGATGACGCGCCGAAGGCGTGGAGATGGACCGCTGGTGGGAGGCTTCGCATCACCAGCGGTGCGTTGTCCAGCGCGCGACGAACGGCCTCGCGGACCTCGTTGGGAGGCGTCAGGTAACTCGTACCCACGTCGATCTCGATGCGAGTAGGAACCGAGGGCTCCGAATAATTGAGGATGGGTTCCCTCGAGATGAAGCTGTTGGGCAGGATGAGAAACTGCCCATCCTTGGTCAGGAGCTTGGTGGCCCGCCAGGTCACCTCCTGCACCTGCCCCTCGCGCTCCCCGACCCGAATCCAGTGGCCGACGCGGAAGGGCTTTTCGATCTGGATGGCGAGCCCGGCGAAGAAGTTGCCCAGTGTGTCCTGGAGCGCGAAGCCCACGACCACCGCCCCCACCGCGGAGGTTGCCAGGAGCTGCTCGCGCAACAGCACCGTGGCGATCGCGAAGAAGAGGCCGATGACGACCACGTCCTGGACGATGGCTGGGAAGCGATCCGATGGCCGGTGATCGCGCCAGGGATTGACCAGCAGCGCGACGATCAGGTTGACCAGCGAGAGGACCAGGACGAGCCGGGCCAGCGCGGAAACCAGCGCTCCGTCACCCAGACCCTGTCCGACCGCCACCTCGAGACCGAGGAACGCCAGGAGCAGCCACGCGCTGAACACCAGCCGGCCGCGGACGAAGCGGCTGCGGACGGCCGCCATCAGCGCGAGCGTGACGACCAGGGCCGCCGCGCCGGCGAGGATCAGTGTGGAGACATCCACGCGGGGTGAGCGCCTACTTGAGGCCGCCGTCCTTCTTGAAGGCAGCGATATCGGCCGCGGCCAGCTTTACCGGCACCGGCTTCGGGTTGCTGCCGCCGCGCGAGTCCTTCTCCGGATCCACGCCGCGCGCCGAGCCCGACCCGGTCACCTGGGCCTGCTGCTTCTCCCCTCCGCTACCGCCGGTCGGGAGCATCTTGCTCAGGCCGAACCCACTGCTCTTCTTCTTCGGCTCCTCTTTCTTGGGCTCCGCCTTCGCGCTGTCACCGGTGAGGCCGGCCGACCCGGGCGTCACGGTGGCAATCTCGGTCATCGGCTTCGGCGTATAGGCGATGAACTTCTTGTAGCGATCCGCCAGGGTGGCCGTCGAGGCCATCTTCCTCGACGCGATCTCCTTCTTGATGTTCTCGATTCGAGCATCCATCTCCGGGTGGGAAGCAAACAGGCCCCGCTTCTCCTTGGAGTCCTTGTTGCGGTCCTTGAGCGTCGTGAGGAAGCTGCTGAGCCCGGCCGGCGCGTAGCCGATCCGATTGGCGAGGGCGATGCCCTTCTCGTCGGACTCGTTCTCTTCTTCGCGGCCGAAGCCTCTCTCGACGATGTTGTCGTAGGTGGCGGTGACGGCCTTCTCGAGGAGGGCGGAGTTGCCGGACAGCGTCTCAGACGCCCCCATCTGCACGGCCTTGCTCTTCTGGATCGACTGGATCGTGTGTTTCTCGGTCACGTGAACGATTTCGTGAGCGAGGACGCCGGCGAGCTCGGACTCGCTCTGGAGGAGCGCCAGCGCGCCGCGCGTGATGTGCACGTACCCGCCAGGCGCCGCGAACGCGTTGACGCCGTCCGTGTCCAGCACGACGAAGGTCCAGGGCAAGGCCGGGCGGCTGCTCGCCTGCGCCAGCGCGGTCCCGACCAGAGCCACGTATCGGTGCACGCTCGCGTCCTGGACCACCCCGTAGCGCGTGCGAATCTTCTCGCTGACCGTCGCGCCCAGCTCCAGCTCCTCGGCGTCGGTGACTTGCAGGTCGTGCACGTCGCTGGCCTTCTTCAATGCGCCAGAGAGCCCACCAATCTGCCCGAGATGCCCGCTGGCGGCCAGCGGCAGACCGCCGAGCACCAGGAGCAAGATTCCGGCCGCGAACGTCGTACGCATGATTATGGTCGAACCTCGAAGATGGCTACCGGCTGACTCTTGCCCTTTACCGTCACCGAGCCCAGTGGACGAATATCATACTGCCCTTTGAGGAGGGCCCGAGTGGACTCGCTGATGATGATCCGAGTCCCGTATTCCTTGTTCAACGACTCGAGACGAGCGCCCAGGTTCACCGCATCGCCGATCACCGTGTAACTCATGATCGTGTCCGAGCCGATGTTCCCGGCCACCATCTCGCCGGTGTTGATGCCGATGCCGACGTCGAGACGGGGCAGACCGAACGACTCCCACTCGGCGTTGAGCACGTCGAGCGCCCGCACCATGGCGAGCGCGGTCCGCACCGCATGCTCCGCGTGCTCCTCGTCGTCGAGCGGCGCGCCGAAGAGCGCCATCACCATGTCGCCGACGAACTTGTCGAGCGTGCCGCGGTGCTCGAAGAGCACTTTCACCATCCGCGTGAAGTAGTCGTTCAGCTGCGAGACGATATCCTCGGGCCGGCCCTTCTCGCTGAGGGCCGTGAAGCCGCGCATGTCGGAGAAGAGCACGGTCATGTGGCGGCGGGTGCCGCCCAGCTTGGCGCGGGTCGGGTCGCTCAGCAGCTGGTCGTAGACGTCGCGCGCCACGTAGCGAGAGAACAGCTGCTTCACTTTCCGCTTCTCGCGCCCCTCGACGAAGTACTGCCAGGCGAGATCGGCGACGAAGGCGATCAGCATCGCCATCAGCGGGACGGCGAGCGGCCACCACGAGCCCTGAGTGAAGGAGCGAAGGTTGAACCAGAGGTAGCCGAGGGCGAGCACGATCGCGGCGCCGCCGGTGATCCACGCCGAGGAGAGCGTGCCGGCCGCACCGACGGCGACGGCAAGACCGACGGTCACGAGCGCGGCGCGGCCGGGTGCCAGTGGCGCCAGCGACCGGCCAACTCTCCAGGCGTCGATCGTATTGGCGTGAATCTCCGCACCGGGCATGCGGCCCTCGGCAAAGGGCGTGACGAAGACGTCCCGCAGCCCTTCAGCGGCAACTCCGACGACCACGACCTTGCCACGGAACGTATCGGGAGCCACCTCGGGCTCGACCTGCTCGAGCACCTGCTGCTGCGAGTAAAAGAGGTTGTAGAAGCTGTAGTAGGGGAACGTCGGCGCGCCGTCACGGCGGCGAGTAGGACCGCGCCACGACAGCAGCGCGCGGCAGGCGGCCGAGGCCGGACCGTAGTAGTCCGGCACCAGCTGGGTCACCAGCGGTACGCGCAGGGTCCCGATCCTCAACACACCCTCGCCGACGCCAACCCCGTCGGGCGAAATCCCATTGGCCAGCATCATCGCCGCGAGAGGTAGTGACGGCACGACGTAGTCCGTTTCGGCGTCTGCCGGCTGCCGCTTGCCGCCTGCCGGTTGCCGGTTGCCGCCTGCCGGTTGCCGGTTCCCGGTTCCCGGTTGCCGGCTGCCGGTTCCCCTTTCTCCGGCACCGGGTCCCAGCCTGCTCACCCGCACAAACGGCACGACGCGTCGCAGGGGACCGTCCGGGTCGTACACCACCAGCGAGTGCCCGATGGCGCGCGCGGCCCGCGCCAGGGCGGGGAACGGCGGTGTAATCTCGGGCCGCCGCTCGACGCATCGATCGACCGCGAACGGAAGATTGAGGCCAGGCACGTCCTGGAGTGGCGCGTCCACGCGACGGGTCGGATCCACCAACTCCGCGCTGGCCGCCTCGGCCACGTGCACGACATTGCCGGCACGCTCGGTGGCGTCCACCAGTGCCTGGTCCGACTCCTCGCCCGTCCACTCGGTCTCGCCCACCTTGAACGTCGACCGATCGGCCTCGGCGAACAGCACGTCGTAGAGCACGGCCCTGGCGCCGCCCGCCGCGAGATAATCGATGAGCGTGGCGTGCGCCAGGCGGGGCCACGGCCAGCGGCCCACCAGCGGTTCCATCCGCTTGATGCTGTCATCGTCGATGTTGACGAGCACGATGTCGGCGCTCGGCGACGCGTGGCGGCTGGCGGCGGACTGGCGGGTCCGCCAGTCGTACAGCTTCATTTCAGCCGTGTTGGCCAGGCTGCTGAGGCCGATGAGCAACGCGAAGAGCGCGGCCAGGGCGCCAAACCCCACGCCGCGTGCCAGCCGCATGAGATCGACGCGCATCAGTGGAGGGCCGCCTCGCGCACTACCGTGTCCCGGTGAGGCGGAACTTCTGCGCCCGGTGCCCCGCGGCCACCAATGCCCCCGAGCGTGGGTCCTTTACCTCGGGCCCTGCGGCCTCGGCCACGAAGAGGTTCCCCGAGGGATCCACGGTGAGGTTGTGGGGGCGGCCGAGCTGACCGGGTGCCACGCCAGGCCCAGCGAATTCGCCCACGACGTCGAGGTCGTTCCGCCGCAGGATGGTGATGACGTGCGTCCCACCATCGGCCACGTAAATGAACGTCTGGGGAGCGTCGGGCGAGAACGCAATCGAAAACGCGGCCTCGGGGTCGCACGGCCGCTTCGGCGTCCACGTGGCCTGCTCTTCGCCGCCGCAGTGCGCTCGCAGGATCTTCTCGCGTACGAACCCGCCGTCCTGCCGAAATACCTGGATGCGATTGTTCGCGCGATCCGCGACGTAGATGAGGCCGTCGCGCGAGCCGGCGATCCCGTGAGGGACGCGCAGTTGCGACGGCGGGGCGGCGGGGACCGCGTCGGTGGATCGTGGTGAGGCGCCGGCCCCGTTCGATCCGCCGGACGCGGGTGGATCCTCGGGCCGCTTACCGTACGCGCCCCAGTGGCGAAGGTACTTGCCACTGGCGCCGTCGAAGACGATGACCCGGCGGTTGCCATAGCCGTCGGCGACGAACACCTCGTTGTCCGCCGGGTCGACCCAGATCTCCGAGGGACGGCCCATCAACGCCGTGTCGTTGCTGCCACCGGTCTCGTTGTACTTGCCAATCACCATGATCACCTGCCCAGCCTTCGTGAACTTCACGGTCAGGTGGCTTTCACGCGCGTTGGTCCAGACGAAGCCGTTGTGGTCCACGAACAAGCCGTGAATCGTGCTCCAGTTGCCGTTTGGGCCCCGCGCATCCCACGACTGGAGCAGGGTCCCGTCCGATGACCATTCCGAAATACGGCTCCGGCTGGAGGTCCACACGTGGCCGCTCGCGTCGGCGAAGATGCCAATCACCTGTCCCCACGTCCAGTCGGCAGGCAGCCTCGGCCAGCTCGCATCGACCTGGAAGGTGGGCACCCCGCGAGTGCCGCCGCCGGCTGTCCAGATCGGGACTCGGTGACACCAACTGCGCCCGCGGCGACCAGCGCGAGCATCAGTCCCGTACGCCATCGAGCCTGCCGAACCCCCATCAGACCTCCTCGGCCCGCCTTGGGCTGTTCGAGCATACCCGACCTCGCGAGACGCGCCGTTCCCGGCGGCTCCGCGATCAGTCGTCAATCGTGAGCGCGATCGCAAACAGCGTCAGGATGGCGCCGGCACCCGCCGCCAGCCCGATGCCGAGCGCCTTGCCGACGCTGAATCCGCCCTTCTGAGCACGCTCGAGGCGAGCCAGTTCCGCGAAGGCGATCCCGACAGCCGGTTCAGGCACACGCGCATCGCGCTTGACGACGATTCGGTGCTCGTCGGCGGCCATCAGGGTGGCGGTCATGCGCCGGCCGTCTTTCGTCCGGATCTTGACTCGTGTGCCCGGCGGGATTGCCGACGCGAGTTTCTTGAAGGCCGCAGCCTCGTCCTCAGCGGACAAAGACTGCTGGCCCAGGCCCATCGACGGCGTCAGGGCGAGCGCCAGAATCACCATGAACGAGGTTAGGGCGCGCATGACCGGACCTCAGAAATCGAGGCCGACGCCGGCCCTGAATGCCACGTTCTGCTGATCTCGCCCGACGGCCAGCCGAACGTCCGATCGGACGAAGGCGTGCTCCCTGAAGTACAACTTCGCGCCTCCGCCGATCACCGCGCCTGCCCGCACGGCCGTGGTCTCCTCCGTCCTGCCGTCCGAGAGACGTTGCCGGAGCGCTCCAGCGCGGGGGTCGCCGTTGAGGAACTGCTCGGGCGTGTAGGCGACTGTCCGCTCGAAGTCGGCGGTCACGCCGGCAAGCACGAACGGGTGTACCCACTCGTTATCGCGAAACTGCCATGCCGCCACAGCCCCAACCGAACGGACTGACGTCGTTTCGGTCGACGTCAGCCAGTACGGGTAGGGCTGGCCCGGCAGGGTGATCGGTCGAGACACGAACTGCGAATCACCACTGGTCGCGGTCGCCTCGAGCTCGACCTTGAGATGCCCCAGCACGTGCCGGCCGACGATGACGCCGCCCTGGGCGGCCTGAAACCAGTCTTCCCGGTAACCGCCACTCTGCACCGCCGGTCGGTGGCCGGCAAACAGTGCGGCGAGGGCGGTTGAGTCCCACAAGGCTTGAGCCTCGCCCCTCGCGGGGGTGCACGCGAGCGCCAGCAGCAAACCGAGTCGCTTCGTCCGTTTCACATCAGCCTCCCCTGGCTAATGTGATCGCCGGGCGAGAAATGGCTCAGACCTCATCGACGAAGAAAGGCGAGCACGGTCCTTGCGGTCAGCGGCACTCCACCCCGTCGTCGATCGCCCGCCCGATGAGCGCGCCACCACCGGCGCCGAGGATGGTCCCGAGGGTCTTGTAGCCGCCGGGCGCGATCACGTGGCCGAGCACGCCACCGGCCATGGCGCCGACGATGAGACCCGTGGTCCCGTCGTCGCGCGGGCAGTAATAGCGATTGTCGTAGCCGCGGTAGATGCGGTCGTTGCGGCCGAGCCGATACGGCTGGTACCCGCGACCGCTGCGATAGTACCGGGCGGCGTCGTAGCCGCGCCGAACGTCGATGCGGCGGTCATCGTCGTTCCGCCGGTCATAGGGTACCGACCGATCGTCATGGCGGCGATCGTTGTCGTCGCGCCGATCCTCATGGCGGTCGCGCTTGCGATGCTCTTGCGCCAACGCGGTCGCTGGCTGCAAGCTCAAGGTGCTCGCCACCAACGCTGCCACAACAGCCATCCTGATCGTTCTCACGGCACCCATCCTTCGTGCGGTCGGGATTGACCTACCAAGGGTGGTGCACTCACCGTACCGGCACCCCACGCCCGAGCGACACGACGGTTTCGGCGATTGACGAGATCAGGAGGGGACGATGGCCGTACTCTGCGGAGGCCCGTTGGCATTGCGGCCATGCCTACAGATGTGCTGGAAGTCCGCACTCGAGCATTCCGCCCGATGTCGACATCGCGTCGTCGACATCCGGAGCATGAATACGACCCCACCGCGCTCTGCGGGAATGGCGAGCACGGAATACCTTGACCGACGGCGGCGGTTGTCCAAGAATGCGTTGCCGGTCCTAAACCGTTCGCGTCAGCCTGGAGGATTCCACGTGCAGCATCCTAAAGCCCTGCTCGTCTCGAGCGTACTCGCGGTGGCGTGTGCGTCACTCGTCGCTACGGTGTCGCGCGGGCCCGCGACGTTCGTGAAGATGGAAAAGTTCAACGCCGATCCCGATGCCACGTATGAAAAGGATCGCGACAGTCGCGTCGCCGCTGTCGGCGCCAACGAGGGCGGCCCCCTGGCCGCCGAAGAAGAGAAGTACGCCAACCGCGCCTTTCCGGGGACTGACGTGCCGTTTGCAGCCACGATCGCGGCGCGCGCGGCGTTTGACGCCGCCGCCGCTCGCGGCGTCGGCAATGCTGCGGGCGCATGGTCGTTGTACGGCCCCAGCACGTCGACGATGCCGGGGACGCTCAGCTTCTACGGCGGCGGGCCGAGCGCGACATACGTGACGTCTGGCCGCATCACCGCGCTGGCGATTGCGCCAACCTGCACCGCATCGAACTGTCGCGTCTGGGTGGGAGCGGCAGGCGGCGGCATCTGGATCACCGACAAGGCGCTCGCCGGCGCCCAGAACTGGCGGTTCGTGTCCGAGGAGCTCGGGACCAACGCCATCGGCTCCCTGCTGCTGGACCCGACCGACCGGACCGGCAACACCCTCTACGCGGGGACGGGTGAGGCCAATGCATCCGGCGACTCCGAGTCCGGCGTGGGCCTCTACAAGTCGACCGATGGCGGCGAATCATGGAACCTGGTGCCGGCAACGGCGTCGTTCGCGAACGCCCGCGCCATCGGGTCGATCGCCATCGATCCGACCGACGGCAACAACATCTACGTGGCGACGGCGCGCGCGGTGCGCGGCGTGAGTTCGGTGACCGGCGGCGCGGTCAGCCAGCCCGTGTTCGGCCTCTACGAGAGCACCGACGGCGGCGCGACGTGGGTGGCGATCTGGGATGGAAACGCCAGCCTTCGCGGCGTCCGCCGGATCAAGCTGGACCCGCTCAACCCGAATACAATCTATGCCTCGGCGTACCAGCAGGGGTTGTGGCGCTCAACCAATGGGGGCGCCTTCGAGCGCATCTTCTACCCCACGGCGCCCGGGCTCAATACCAGCCGCACCGAGTTCGACGTCACGATCAAGGACAACGCGACGCGGATCTACATCGGCGACGGCGCGCAGGGAACGCCGCCGAGCGCGGTCTTCCGCGCCGACAACGTGAACAACACGCCGGCATCGACGCTCACCTCCGGCACCACAAACCCCGGCTGGACGAGCCTCACCAGCAGCGATCCGACCGACCCGCGCTATGGCAGTTACAACTTCTGCACGGGCCAGTGCTGGTATGACAGCTACATCGTGACGCCCGCCGGCTTCCCCGACATCGTGTACCTGGGTGGGTCGCATCAGTACGGCGAAACCTACGGCCGCTCCAACGGGCGTGGGGTCGTCATGTCGACCGATGGCGGCAACACGTTCACCGACATGACGGTCGAAGGCGCCACGCCGAGTTCGGCCATCAACTTGCACCCCGACCACCACGCGCTCGTGACGCACCCGGGCGACCCGTTCACGTTCTTCTCCGGGTCGGATGGCGGCATCGTGCGCTCGAACGGACGCTTCCGGGACGTCTCGGCGCAGTGTGACGCGCGTGGCTTGAGCGCCCCATCGCTCGTGGCCTGCAAACGCTTGCTGTCGCGAGTGCCGGAACGCCTCTACAGCCTCAACAGGGGCCTCTCCACGCTGCAGTTCCAGAGCGTCCGGGTCGATCCCGGCGATCCCAAGAACCTGATCGGCGGCACTCAGGACAACGGCACCTGGATCAACAACGGTTCCTCGGAGAACTGGGACGAGACGATTTACGGCGACGGCGGTCAATCCGGATTCAGCAGCGATGGCACCGGCCGGCGCCTGTTCAACACGTTCACCGGTCAGGCCAACGACGCGAACTTCCGCCGCGGCGATCCGCGGGCGTGGGTCGTCATCGGCGGGCCGATCCTGTCGAGCCCGGAGGGCGCGGCCTTCTATCCGCCGGTCACGGCCGACCCGAACCCACAGCGCCCCGGCTCCATCTTCCAAGGCTCGTTCAGCGTCTGGCGCACGCAGAACTGGGGTGGCGACCAGGCCGATCTGGAAGCGAGATGTCCCGAGTTCACGACGTCGGCCGCCGAGCCGACCTGCGGCGACTTCGTGCGCATCGGACCCGCCGGCAACACCGACCTGGGCGGCACCGGCTATGGCACGACGCGCGCCGGCGGAGTGGTGGCCGCCATCGAGCGTTCGGCCGGCGACACCGGCTCTCTGTGGGCGGCTACCAGCGTGGGTCGCGTGTTCATCTCGAGCAATGCCGATGCGGCGGCCGCCAGCGTCGTCTTCACGAGGCTGGACTCGCTCGCCGCCAACGCCCCCGGTCGCTTCGTCTCGAGCATCTATGTCGATCCCGATGACGGCAATCACGCCTGGATCTCGTACAGCGGCTACAACGCCACGACGCCGGCCCAGCCGGGGCACGTGTTCGAGGTTCGCTACAACCCGACGGCGGGAACGGCGACCTGGACGAACCTCGACGGCGGGACTGGTCCGCTCGGGGATCTTCCCGTGACCGATCTCGTGCGCGACGACGTCACCGGCGACCTCTACGCGGCGACCGATTTCGGTGTCCTCGTGCAGGCGGCCGGCACGACCGCCTGGCTCAGAGCTGGCGCCGGGCTGCCGATGGTGGAGGTGGCCGGACTCACGATCGTTCCGTCGGAGCGGTTGATCTACGCGGCCACGCACGGGCGCAGCGCCTGGCGCATGTCCCTGCCCTGAGGCACACGTCGTCAGATCCGCGGGCCGCGCCGTCCGTCGAGGAAGGCGCGGCCCAATTCTTTTCTGGCCCCGGTACAAGCTCAGCTTGGCAAAGCCTTTGCCTTCGACATCTGCTCGAAGAACGACAGCTCCGCGAGTGGACCTGACTCCACCACGCGTCCTCCGTCGAGGACGAGCCCGTCCTGACAGGAGGCGATGGTGCTGGGCCTGTGGCTGATGACGATGGTCAACTTGTGCCCT
>DATLLC010000368.1:0-19880 GCA_035538015.1 Vicinamibacterales bacterium | reverse complement strand
GCCGGCTGGTGCGTTCGGCGTCCGGAACGACACGACGCCGGAGAAACTGCTGGTGGTGACGCCATCGGTCGCGTAGGTGCGCCAGTAGTAAGTGGTCGCGTACGGCACGTTGCCGACGGCAATCGAGGTAATGCCGCTCGGGTCTGGCGCTGCGGAGAGAATGGCCACAATCGCGCCAGGGTCCGGAGCGGAGCCGACCTCGATGCGATATGCGACGTTCGACGCGCCGCCGATGCGGCCGTTCCGGATCTTGAACACGGGCGTGATGGTGCTGATGTTGCCGATCGGTTCGAGCGGCGTGGGTGGCTCGATGACCACCGGCTCGACCACGCGGAAGCTGGCGACCGCTGACCACGGTCCGGTGTTGGCGCCGTCCTGGGCCCGCACGCGCCAGTGATAGGTGTAGCCCGCGCCGAGGAGCGCGGGAATGCGATAGCTGGTCCGCCCCTCGCCAGGGGCCACGCGGTCGGCCTGGTGCAGCACCTGCCGAAATTCGGCGTCCGACGCCAGCTCGATGGACAGCCAGAGGGGTCGCTCACCACTGGTGGTGGGGTTCTGGATCAGGAGCGTGACCGGCTCGCCGCCCTGGACGATCTCGGCGTTGGGCGAGGGCTCCAGTGGCTGTGGCGCCGTGATGCTCACGTCAGGGATCGGCCCGGCGACCGAGGGGCTGAGCGGATTGGCGCTCTTGGCGTGTTCACAACCCGTGATCGCCATACCCAGGCTGCCCATGAGGGCCACGAGGGCCATGGCTGTCGCGCGATACATCGAGACTTCTCCTTACAGCGGGCTATCGGCAGGTGGTGCCCGGAACTTTACGGCGGTTCGCGAGCCTGCCATCGAGGAGGGAGGCCCGGTCATTATAATGGCTCGTGCGCATCCTGATGCTGGCGCCGGAGCCGTTTTTCGAGCCCCGCGGCACCCCCTTCAGCGAGTACCACCGACTCAAGGCGCTGTCCGAGCTCGGGCATCAGGTGGATCTGGTCACTTATCCGATCGGCCGCAACGTCGACATCCCCAACCTGCGCATCTATCGCGGGTGGCGGCCGCCGCTCGTCACCAAAGTGCGGATTGGCCCGTCGCTCACCAAGGCCGTCCTCGACGGCCTGATGCTGGTGACCATTGCCGGCCGGGTGATGCGCGAGCGCTACGATGCCATCCATTCGCATGAAGAGATGGGGCTGGTCGGGGTGTGGCTGGCGCGCTGGCTGGGCATTCCGCACCTCTACGACATGCACTCGAGCCTGCCGCAGCAGTTGAGCAACTTCAAGTACAGCAAGTCGGGCCTGCTACACCGCGTGTTTGGCTGGGCCGAGGGCCGGATGGTGCACGGATCGCAGTCCGTGATCACCATCTGCCAGGAACTGCAGGACACGGTCACGGCAATGGGCGCGGGCAGCCGCTCCCTGCTCATCGAGAACGTCATGGGCGGCGATGTCGACGAGGCACCGTCGCGCCCGGCGGCAGACATTCGTACGGCGTGGGGCATTCCCGCCGACGCGCCGCTGGCGCTCTATACCGGCACGTTCGAGGCGTATCAGGGCGTGGACCTGCTGGTCGAGGCGGCGGCCATCCTGGCCCGCAGCCGCCCCCGCGCCCGAGTACTGGTCGTGGGGGGCGAGCCGCAGCAGGTGGACAAGGCACGGGGACGGGCGCGCGAGTTGGGCGCCGCGGACGTGATGGTATTCACGGGCCAGCAACCGGCGCGCGAGATCCCGAGCTTCGTTCAGGCGTGCGACGTGCTGGTGTCGCCAAGAATCCGCGGCACGAACACGCCGCTGAAGATCTACTCGTACCTGCGGTCGGGCCGGCCCATCCTCGCCACGGATCTGCTGACGCACACGCAGGTGCTCACGCCGGACATCGCTGTGCTGGTGGCGCCGGAATCCGAGGCCTTTGCGGAAGCGCTCGCGGCGCTGCTCGACGATCCGCCGGCTCGCGCGGCGCTCGCGGCCCGGGCCCAGGCCGTGGCCGAGGAAAAGTACAGCCGCGAGTCGTATCTGCGGCGGACGGCACAGGCCTACGCGCGGCTGGCCTCTGGCGCGCCTGGACAGGCGTCCACGTCGATTCCCGTGGCCGGGCGGTGACCGTATTGGTGACGGGGGCCACCGGCTTCACCGGTGGGCACCTGGCGGCCACGCTGGCCAGGCGAGGCGAGACGGTGCGGGCCTTGGTGCGCCCGAAGAGCCGCGCCCGGTTCGATCGCTCGCCGCTCGCGTCCGCAGGCGTGCAGCCGGTCGAAGGCGACCTGGCGGACCGCGACTCGGTGACTCGTGCTGCCGATGGCGTGGACGTCGTGTACCACATCGCGGCCACCTATCGCGAAGCCGGGCAGCCGGACTCGGCGTATCGCGCAATCAACGTGGACGGCACGCGTAACCTCCTGGACGCCGCCCGCCTGGGCGGGGTGCGACGACTGGTCCACTGCAGCACCGGCGGCGTGCACGGGCACATCGCCCACCCGCCGGCCAGCGAGGACGCGCCGTTCAATCCCGGCGATATCTATCAGGATACGAAGCTCGAAGCCGAGCAGCTGGCCCGCCAGTTCGGCCTTGACACCGGCTTCGACGTCGTCGTCGCGCGGCCCATCGGCATCTATGGCCCGGGCGACACGCGCTTCCTCAGAATGTTCCGCGGCCTCGCCCGCGGGAACTTCCCGATGCTGGGTTCGGGCCAGGCCTTCTACCACCTTACATACATCGACGATCTGGTCGAGGGCTTCGGTCTGTGCGGCACGGCGCCCGCCGCGAAGGGGCGCACCTACATCCTCGCCGGCCCGCGCTACACGACCCTCGAGGAGCTGGTCGCGCTGGTGGCGAAGGAACTGGGCGTCCGTCCCCCGCGCTTCCACTGGCCGGTGTGGCCCTTCTGGACCGCGGGCCTGCTCTGCGAGATGATCTGCGTGCCGCTTCGCATCGAGCCGCCGCTCTACCGCCGCCGCGTGGACTTCTACACGAAGAGCCGCGCCTTCGACACCACCCGCGCGAGGACGGAGCTCGGCTTCGCGCCGAAGGTGGATCTGGAGGAAGGGATCCACCGCACGGCGGAGTGGTACCGCAGAGAGAACCTGCTGTGAGAAGACCATGCGTAGGCTGAACATCGTCCAGGTCTGCGACCACCTCGGTTGGGAAGGGTCGCGCATGCACGGCGTGAAGCGGATGTTCGCATGGATGATTCCGCGCTTCGACAAGGCGCGTTTCGATGTCTCGCTGATCAGCCTGCGCAGGAAGGATCTATCCGAAGACACGCTGGAACAGTTCGGAATCGATGTCACCTACCTGGCCCGGCACAAGTTCGATCTGGCCACGTTCACGGCGCTGCTGAAGGTGCTGCGGGCCAAGCGGGCGGACGTCGTTCACATGCATGGCTACGGCGCCACGACGTTCGGGCGACTGTGCGCGTGGAGAATGGCCATCCCATCCATCCTCCACGAGCACGCCAACCACGGCGATACGCCGTGGTTCCAGAAGGCTGCAGATCGGCTGCTCGCGCCGCACACCGATCTGGCGATCGCAGTGTCCGAGTCCACTGCGGAATTCACGATCCGTGCGCGGCTGATGCCGGCCGAGCGGACCAGGACGGTGTTTCTCGGTGCACCGCTCGACGAGTTCGCGCGGGCCAGGAGCCGGCAGGAGATCGCGGGCGCGCGCGGGGCGCTCGGCATTGCCGCCGACACCATTGCGGTCGGCACCGTCACGCGCCTGATGCCGGCGAAGGGCAACGAGTTCTTGATCGGCGCCGTTCCTGAGATCATCGCCCGCCACCCTCGTGCCCGCGTCTTCATCGCCGGCGAGGGCGAACTGCAAGGGGCGCTGGAGGAACAGGCCCGCGCACTCGGCCTGGGCGACCGTCTGGTCTTCCTCGGCTTCCAGCGCGACGTCGCGGCGGTGCTGTCCGCGCTGGATGTGCTGGTGTTTCCATCTCTCTGGGAAGGCACGCCCCTGACCGTCTTCGAGGCCCTCGCCATGGGCAAGCCCATTGTCGCGACCGACGCGGATGGTCTGATGGACGTGCTGATCGACCGGCGGGACGCGCTGGTCGTGCCCAAACGTGATTCAGCACGGATCGCCGCCGCGGTGAGCACGTTGATCGAGCAGCCGGAGTTGGCGGCGAAGCTGTCTGCCGGTGCCCTGGAAACCGGGACGCGCTATGACATCCAGGCGTTCGTTCGTAAGATGGAGCGGCTCTACCTCCTCCTGCACGAGACGTCGCGCGCCTCGAAGCGCCGTTCCGTCTTGCAGGCGGACCTGAGCTTTCTCTCGAGCTGACAGCGCCGGACACCAGACAATGACGATCGACCAGCCGGTGGCGACACGATTGGAGGGGACGAGCCTGGCCTGGCGGCTGGGCGCCTCGGCCACGCTCGCCATCGCGATTGTGCTCCTCACGTGGGCCGTGACGGTCGACTTCACCAAGGTGTCCTATGGCTTCTTCAGCGACGGCGCTACCTACTACAGCCTTGCGCACAGCCTGGCCGAGGACTTCGACTTCGAGTACCGCCGCGACGATCTGGTGCGGGTGTGGCGCGAGTTCCCGAGCGGGCCCGAGGGCATCTTCCTCAAGCGCGGGCGCGACGTCGACGTCTCGATCGGCGGCGGCTTCCCGTTCGTTCAGGTGAGCACCAGGGACGACCCCGACGCCACGCGCCTCTATTACGGCAAATCGTACATCTTCCCGCTGTTCGCCGCGCCGTTCGTGTATCTGTTCGGCACCAACGGGTTCCTCGTGTTCCATGCGGTGCTGGTGACGCTCGTTTTCCTGGCGGCGTACGCGTTTCTCGTAGCCCGCAGTCACCCGATTGCCGCGATGGTCTTCGCGTTCGCGTACGTCTTCGTGTGCGTCGCGCCGGTCTACATGGTCTGGATGACCCCAGACTTCTTCAACGCCGCGATGGTGGCGTTCGGCTATTTCTTCTGGTGCTACAAGGACGTCGTCGGCGCCAACGCCGTGCCGCTGTCGGCGGCAACGCGCGTGCGCTGGTTCCTCGGCAACCGATCCGACGCCATTGCCGCCATCTTCATCGGGATCGCGACCTTCTCGAAGCCGACGCATGTCCTGCTGATCGCGCCGTTGCTCGCCTCGGCGGTACTGCGGGGGCAATGGCAGCGCACGCTGCGCATCGGCGGGTTTTTCACGCTGATCGTGCTGCTGCTGTTCGGCGTGAACATCGCGGTCACGGGGGAGTGGAACTACCAGGGCGGAGATCGGCGGACCTTCTACAGCGCCATGGGCGGATTCCCGTTCCAGACCGAGCGCAACCAGTTCGATGCCGTGGGCGACGATCGGACGACGAATCGTATCCCGGTCGAAGTGCTGACCGGCCGCGATGCGTTCGTCGATGTGTTTCGCCGCAACCTGGGCTATTTCTTCTTCGGCCGACACACCGGCTTCGCGGCCTATTACTTCCCCGGCGTGATGGCGATGCTGCTGTTTCTCGCGGCGACGCGCGATCGTGCGGTATGGCAATGGCTGACGCTCGGGGCGGGCCTCGGTTCCGCGGTGGCCCTGCTGCTGTACATGCCGTTCACCTACTCGGGCGGCGGCGGGCCGGTGGGCAACCGCTATTTCCTTGGCGTCTACCCCGTGTTCCTGTTCCTCACACCGCCGTTGCAGACGGCGGTGCCTGGGTTGATCGCCATGGCCGTCTCGGGCCTGTTCACCGCGCAGATCCTGTCGAACCCCTTCTATGCCTCCTTCCATCCGGGCGAGCACACCAAGTCCGGGCTCTTCCGCCTGCTGCCGCCCGAGCTGACGCTCGTGAACGACTTGCCGGTGAACGTCAGTCCGTCCCGGTCGCGGCAACCGCTGGGCGGCACTCCGCCGGTGTCGGCGTACTTCCTGGACGACAACGCTTACGGGCGCGAGGGCGAGTCGTTCTGGGTGCGCGGCGAGTCGCGAGCCGACCTCCTGCTGCGCGCGCCGATCGTCACCGAGCAGACCGCCGAGGGCGAGGTCAGCCGGCCTCTTCGCATGCCGCGTATGGAGGTGCACCTCGAGACGGGGCCGCGCCCGAATCGGGTGGTGGTGCAGAGCGATGCCGAGACGCGCGTCGTCGATATGGCGCCGAGCACGCAACAGACGTTCGTCCTCGAGATGCCGCGCGGTCTGCCCTATCGGCCCGACCCGCGGTTCCCGACGAACTTCGTCTACAGCCTGTCGATCGAGAGCGCGACTGGGTTCATTCCGTTGTTCGAGAACGGCGCGCGCGACAACAGGTTCCTGGGGGTGTTCGTGAGGCTGGTGCCGATCTATGACTAGGGGCGACACGCAGCCCCGATCGCCCGCGAACTCCACCGCCGGTGGGCGACGGCGCCAGGTCGGACGGGCCCTGCGGCGAGTGTGGGGGCAAGCCCGCCGGCTGCTCGACCTCTCGGTCGGCCGGTCGAACACGCCTTTGCGCCCCTCAGGCACTTGGGCAACTCGCCTGCCTTCGGCCCGCTCAAACAGGCCGAGTGGCGCGCGGAGGCGTGTTCGTCTGCCACTGAAACGGCCGACCTCGAAGGTCGATGCAGCCGGCGGGCTTGCCCCCACACTCGGAACCACCCAACCGTGGCAACCGTAGCCGTAGTCACTTCGAGTCCCCCGTTCGCGGAAGGCGGCCACCTTGTGATGGCGCGCGAGCTCGTGCGAGCACTGCGCGAATCGGGCCATTCAGCAGGACTCATCGTCACGCCCCAGAACCGTTTCGGCCAGCAGGGGGCCGCCTACCTCGCGGCCTGGTGCACCGACGTGGGCCTTGCGCACGAGGAGAAGCCGATCGACAAGGTGATCAGCCTGAGGTTTCCGGCTTACGCCGTTCAGCATCCGCACCACGTGCTGTGGCTGAACCATACGATGCGCGAGTACTACGACCTCTGGGACCGCTTCCAGGCGCACCTGTCGTGGAAGGGGCGGCTGAAGGAGCGGACGCGCCGCGCCCTGATTCACCGGGCCGACGCCTACTTCCTCAACCGCCTCGAGCGGCGCTTCGTCATCTCCGCGACCGTGCAGGCCCGGCTCCAGAAGTGGGGCCGCATCCAATCGAACGTGCTCTACCCGCCACCACCCGCGCGCGAGTACCGGTGCGAGAGCTACGAGCCCTATGTGTTCGGCGTCTCACGGCTGGCGCCGCTCAAGCGCTTCGACCTGCTGCTGCGCGCGCTGGCCGAGCCGGTCGCCACCGGCATCCGCTGTGTGATTGCCGGCGAGGGCGCCGAGCTCCAGAGCTTGTTGAAGCTTCGCGCCCAGCTCGGGCTGCAGGATCGCGTGGACTTCGTTGGCCGACTCACCGACGCGGAGATGGTGGGCCACCTGGCCCGGTGCCGCGCCGTGGCCTTCGTGCCATGGAACGAGGACTACGGCTTCGTGACGGTCGAAGCCTTCGCGTGCGCGAAACCGGTCGTGACCGTGAACGACAGCGGCGGTCCGGCGGAGCTGGTGGAAGACGGCGTGTCGGGCTACGTCACCGACCCCACGCCAGAAGCGCTTGCGGTTGCCCTCCGCGAGGTCATGTCGGACCGCACGCGCGCCATCCGGATGGGGGAGGCAGGAGCAATGCAGGCCGCCAAGATGACCTGGCCCGCCGCGGTCGAGACGCTGCTGAAATAATGGCGCCGCGAATCATCAATCAACCAATCAAGCCGTCCAATCATCAGATAGATCACCAGATCAGATCAAAAGATCACGACATCCGTAGATCGATCACCAGATCAACACATCAAGAGATCACCAGATTCGCCATACCCCATCACTTCACGTTGACAAGGATATGAACGGTCGTCCAGCAACACTGATCCCCTCCCCCTCCGTCGCCCGAACTGTCGTTGACGACGGCGCGCAGCCAGTATTCGCCGGGCGCGCTGAAGGTGGCGGTCGTCCTCGCCTCGACGAACTTCGTCGGGTCACCGTCGTTGACCAGCGGTAGCACCTCGTCGGCGATCTCGACCTCGCCCGGCCCGCGGAATTTCCGCCAGAGCACCCGGTAGTCCCCGCGCCGCTCCGAGCTTCGGCCTGCGGCGCCGCCGCCCCCTGGTGGTGCGGCCAGGCCGCCAGGCAGGACGCGGCCGCCGATGATGGCCGGCAACGGTTCGTCGTCGGTAGGGGGAGGCGCCGCGGTGCGGCCCGCGCCCCCACCTCCTCCAGGAGTCGATTCCCCCTTTGCAGGGGGTTGATCGGCCACCCACGCGGTCAGGGTCAGCGGCTGACCCGCCGTCGCAGACAGCGTCTGCGCGAACCGCTGGATCGGTGGTCCCATCAGCTCCGGCCCGGTGGGCGAGAACTTGAGGCGCGGCGGTTCATTCCCATTGGCCAGGTTCTTGTAAAAGTCGATCCAGTATGGCGGGTTCGCCCAGAACGACACGACGGAGGTCTGCCCGAACGCCCGCAGGGTCCATGTCAGCTTCTTGTCGCCGAAGTCCTTCGCGATCGGAATGGCGAATACGCCGTATTGCCGACCGGTATGGAAATGTGTGGGCTGCCCGAAGTCCGGCCCGCCCGGCCCGATGTTGTTGTCGGGACCGATCGGGATGTCGAGCTCTTGTGACTTGTTCCGATTGTAGTAGCCGAGCAGCAAGACACGGCCGCCATCCTTGGTCGGCCCCCAACCCTCGAAGGCGGGGAAGATGGCCTCGCCGGACTGGCCGATCGGCTCCATCAGGATGCCTTGCGGCGCGGTCGGGGCTTGCTGGCTCGAAGCGACCGCGCCGGCGAGGGCCACGATCGCGGTCGCGACGGCAATGCGGTTCACGCGCATAACACCTCTCTGACAGACATGAGAAGGGCGCCGCCTTCCAGCCTCGACGGGAAGGGGCGCCCTGGAGACACTCGGAGCGTGTGCCGATCAGCGCGGCTGTCGCTCGGCCGACGTCGGCGTCGGGGCCATCGTCTCGCGGCGCGCCTTCACTTCGGCGCGATAGTCCTCGTCGTTCATGTAGGTCACGTTGACCCACGCGTGCGCCATCTCGTCCACCGTGCGGTCGCCGTAGCCGACCCACACGTTCGGATCCGGGTTCGATTTGTTGGCGGCGGTGTTGTCGTGCCACCCCGTGATCTTGAGGATGGTGCCCTTGGGCAGCAGCGGCGCGGCATTGTCGGCGTAGACGTAGGTGTTGTGCCAGTTGAAGTTGAAATCCGCCACGTGGCTCAGCACGTGGGTCGTGCCGTTGGGCAACAGCGCTTCCATGGCCATCGCCTTGCCGCGCAGGTGCATGTGGGGCTGGAAGCTCTCGACGCGCCCGTTCTCGCGCATGACGAAGTAGCCCTCGGTGGCCTTGACGGTGTTTGGCGGAATGTCCACGCCGCCCGCGTTGGTGGCGCCCATCAGGTGCAACACCTGACGGTACTTCGGCTCCTCGCCCTTCGGATAGAAGTAGATCCCGAGTTCGACCTGATCGGTGATGTCCTCACCGCCGTTCGAGTAGTGGATGTCCCAGACGATCTTCGAGCCCGGCAGCATCAGCTTGCCGCTGTTGGGACGCATCATCTCACCCTGCTTGCCGACTGCCCATTCCATGAAGGTGCCTGGCAGCGGATTGCCGTTGGCATCGGGAGCGTTGGCGGCGAGATCGTCGTTCTCCTGCTGCTGCAGGCGCGCGATGGCGTGATGCGTGATCTTCCGGCCCTTCACCGTGCTCGGGCGGATCTCGATGGCGCGCACCCAGCGCGCTTCGGTGAGGCCCGTTTCGACCACTGGCTTCCACCACGCGTCGTTGGCACCGGCCTTCTGGGTCCACGGCTCCGACTTGATGATCAGGTCCGGCTCCGTCTTCCCGAACTGCTTCGCGAAGTTCCACCCCTGCTCGCTCGGCCATTGCACCGGCGGCGGCATGTCGTTCGGGTCGCCCTTGGGCGCGCCAGCGTCCACCCAGCGGACGATGGTCTTGATCTCCTCGTCGCTGAGCGAGCGGTCGTTCTTGAACTCCTGGATGCCGATGGTGCTGTCGATGTGCCAGGGCGGCATCTGGCGAACCGCCACCCGGTTCTTGATCGACCGCGCCCACGGCCGCGATTCCTCGTAGGTGACGAGCGACATCGGGGCAATCGAGTCCGGCCGGTGGCACGACTCGCATTTGTTCTGGAAGATCCTGGCGACGTCCTTGGTGAACGTCGGGGTTGCCGGCGACTTCTCGTCGGGGGCGGCCAAGGCAGGTGCGGCCCAGAGGAACGTGCAGGCCAGGGCGGAAATCGCGACGGGCTTCCACATCGAGGTCATCTCGGACGCTCCTTTGTCGTTCACCGAAGGCCTCACGGGCCGGATCGCGGAAGTATCCGGATCGCGGAAATATATAGCACAGACCGCGCTCAGCGGTAGCCCCGAAACTTCCCGTCCTGGCCCTGGATCCGCCCGGCTGCTGCTGGCTATCGGCCGAGCTGGCGACCGTCTCAGGTCCGCAGGCAGGAGCAGGCCGACACGGAGCAACCGGCAGTGTTCAGGCGGACGCCCCGGTTGGGGCCCGCGAACGGTGTGCGCCTCAGCTGCATGAAATCCAGGGCGAATTCGGTCGATGCGCCAAAATCCAGATCAGGAAAATCAAAAGATTCCCGAATCTGCCACAACACTCTGGCGCTCCTCGCTTCGCTTCACGATAATTGTCTCTTGCCATGACCTGGGCCGAATCTGTTCTTCAGCGACTGACCCATCCCTCCAAAACCGTCGAGTCGCGGGTCGAAGCCGTGGTGGCGCCCAGCCTTGGCGTCTGGCGCGCCGACGTGCCCGCCGCGATCGTTGTCTTCCTGGTCGCTGTGCCGCTCTGTCTGGGCATCGCCCTGGCGTCCGGCGCGCCCCTCTTTGCCGGCATCATCTCCGGCATCGTCGGCGGCATCGTCGTCGGGACGCTCAGCGGATCGCAGCTCATGGTGAGCGGGCCGGCCGCGGGCCTCACCGCGATCGTCCTGTCCGGCATCGCGACGCTGGGGTCGTATCGGGCCTTTCTGGCCGCGGTCGTCCTGGCCGGCGGCGTCCAACTGGCGCTGGCGGGCCTCCGCGCCGGAATCATCGGCTATTACTTTCCGTCCTCCGTCATTCGCGGCATGCTCGCCGCCATCGGCCTGATCCTCATCCTGAAGCAGATCCCACACGCGGTCGGTTATGACGCGGACTACGTCGGCGACGAGACCTTCATCCAGGCCACCGGTGAGAACACCTTCAGCGCCCTCGGGCATGCCTTCGCCAGCATCGAGCCCGCGGCGGTGATCCTCAGCGCGCTCGCGTTCGTGATGCTGGTGGTGTGGGACAAGAGTTCCCTGAAGAAGAGCAAGCTGATGCCCGGCCCCTTGGCGGTGGTGCTGGCCGGGATCGTCGGGCAGTGGGTGCTGCCGCGGCTCCACCCGGCCCTGCAACTGGGTCCGGAGCACCTGGTGGGGTTGCCCGTGCTGCACTCCTTCGGGGAGATCGCGAGCCTCTTTGCCACGCCGGACTGGACCGCCGTGCTGCGCGTGGACACCTGGCGGATCGCGGTCACGCTGGGCATCATTGCCAGCCTGGAGACACTGCTCAGCCTCGAGGCGACGGATCGGATGGACCCGTTCAAGCGCGAGGCCCCGACGGATCGCGAGCTGGCCGCGCAGGGGGCGGGCAACGTCATCTCGGGGCTCATCGGCGGCCTGCCGCTCACGGGCGTCATCGTTCGCAGCGCCGCCAACGTGGACGCAGGCGCGCAGACCAAGATGTCGGCCGTTCTACACGGCATCCTGCTGCTGATCGCCGCGGTCACCATTCCGACGCTCCTCAACCTGATTCCACTGGCGACGCTGGCGGCCATCCTCATCTACACCGGCTTCAAGCTCACGCATCCGCGGCTGCTCACCCACGCGTGGCGGCAGGGGCGTACGCAGTGGCTGCCGTTCGTCGTGACGGTTGTCGCCATCCTCCTGTCCGACCTGCTGGTGGGCATCGCCATCGGGCTGAGCGTCGGCTTCGTGTTCATCCTGCTCGACCAGCTCCGC
Source organism: Vicinamibacterales bacterium (assembly GCA_035538015.1). Classification (GTDB taxonomy): domain Bacteria; phylum Acidobacteriota; class Vicinamibacteria; order Vicinamibacterales; family UBA2999; genus VFZN01. Next base: position 7,958 of record DATLLC010000368.1, on the reverse strand, counting down.
TCGCTCGGCTTCACCGTAGTCAGCCCGAAAGGGAGTGTGCTCACCCGGTTGAAGCTCCACGAGCAGGTGTCGTTCCTGCAGAAGGCGTCGCTGGCCAGGACGCTCGACGCGCTGCCCGCCGGCAGCCGCGTCGAGATCGACGGCACCGCCTGCCGGCACATCGATCACGACGTCCTCGAGTTCATCAGCGACTTCCGCCAGACCGCGCGATTGCGGCAGGTCGACTTCCGGATCGTCGGCATTTCGCTGCCGCCGGTCAGCCCCAGCCACTAGCCGATCATGGACAACCTCCGACGACTTTTCGACAACAACCGCGCCCTGGTCGAGCAGGTGACACGCGACGATCCGGACTTCTTCACCAAGCGTGCGGGCAAGCAGGAACCGCACTTCCTCTTCATCGGCTGCGCCGACAGCCGCGTACCGCTCGAGACGTTGACAGGCGCGTTACCCGGTGAAATGTTCGTCCACCGGAACATCGCCAACCAGGTGCTGACGGGAGATCTGAACGTCCTCTCGGTCCTCCAGTACGCGGTGGAGGTCCTGGACGTCGAACACGTCATCGTGTGCGGCCACTATCAGTGCGGCGGCGTGAAGGCGGCGATGGGCGACGACTCCTACGGCCTCGTCGACCACTGGCTGGCGGGCATCCGCGACCAGGTGCGTCGCCATCAGTCGGAGCTCGAGGCCTACCCAACCGAGGCCCAGCGCTTCAGTCGGGTGGTGGAGCTGAACGTCCTCCGGCAGGTCTACAACCTGTCGCGCACGCCGATCGTGCAGAGCGCCTGGCGGCGCGGCCGGCGGCCGATGCTCCACGGGATCGTGTACGACCTGCACGACGGGCTGCTCAAGCAGCTGGTGCTGCAAGTGGATGGACAGGATAAGGTCAGGGCGCTGCTGGAGGCCGACAGGAGAGGGGTTGGAGTTTGACGGATCCCAAATCTCTTGAGCGCTTGATGTGGTGATGTGGTGATCGATCGGAGGATTTGTTGATCTCGTGATCTATCGTTCGATTTATCTCCTGATCTGACGTCCGATTGGCGGTCTCCCCGTCTGCCGTCTGCCGTCTGCCGTCCGCCGTCTGCCGTCCGCCGTCTGCCGTCCGCATTGCCGGGACGAAGCGACAGGCATCCCCGAGGTTGCCCCACCGCAGCGAGCTCCAGGGCTGCGGTTTCACCGCGCGCTGTCGAAAGCCTGCACAGATTCGCGATCGTGGTCCTGGAAGAAGAGCCCGATGACGCGAGCTGTTGCAAGTAGTGTGCAGCCCCTCTTGGCAACCTCGCCCCTGAGTGATAGAACGAGCGCCATGCTGTCCCTCACCCCTCGGATGGCGGCATGGTAAGTGCGTTCCGCCGCGGCAAGCTCGCGCACCAGTTCCGCATCTACGACACCAACGGCGACGGTGTCCTCGAGCGGAGCGACCTGCTGCGCGTGGCCGACGCGCTGGCGGGGGCGCGCGGCTACGAGCCGGGATCGGCCGCGTACGAGAGCTTGGCCGCGCACTACGAGGCGTTGTGGGCCCCGCTCCAGCGCCGCGCCGGCGGCGCCCTCCGCGCGCGGGTGACGCTGGAGGCGTACCTGGCCTGGCATGAGGAGGTCCTGGCCGACGTGGCGCACTACGAGAAGACGCTCGGGGCGATGGCCGGCCTCGTGTTCGATCTCTTCGACGAGGACGGCGACGGCATCGTCCACCTGGCGGAGTACGAGCAGTTTGCCAAGGCGACTGGAGTCCCCGGCACGCCGGCGAGTTGGTTCCCGCGTCTGGATCTCGATGGCGACGGCCGCCTGACGCGCGACGAGGTGCGGGCGCTGATCGAGGAGTTCTACTTCAGCGATGATCCGCACGCACCGGGCAACTGGTTCTTCGGGGCGCCGTAGGACAAAGTCGCCCGGGCTCCAGGGGGCAGCAGGTCTTGCACGTCTTCAACGCTCGCGCCTAACATGCGGGCCGACCGGGCGATGCTGCAGCGCGTGGAGGACCTGGTCAAGGATCCCAGCAAGCCGTTCTTCCGCGGTTCGTGGTCCACCTGGGCGAGCTGCTCGACGGCAAGCCCCCAATCACATGGAGCTCAGGAAGAATCTGGTCAAGACGAACGCGGGCCCATTCCTGTATTACAAGGTGACCACGGCTAGCAGTCCGACGGGATGCCCAGTGGCCCTGTCCCCGGTAGTAGCGACCGGTGGAGAGCGCTGGAGCGCCTTCGTCGCCACAACGGCCATGGCTGACTGGCGATCCGCCCCGCGCTGTTCGGCGACGCCTCGCCCAGCGTTATTTCTGCCAGAACGAACCCAAAGGCTGAGCTTGCATGCTCGGCAGAACTTGATACGCTCCAGCCGTCTAGGTCACTACCCCCACGTGAAGGCGGCACTCTGCCCTCGGAGAAATCTGCCATGAAGGTAATCGGGGACCGGTTCAAGAGCTTGCCCGTGACGGGCGTGGTCCTCGGAATGGTCGCCCTCGGCATCCTGGGCGTTGCGTACTGGAGCAACGTCCAGGACCGCGAGCGCTATCTCCAGAGCCGCAACTTTCGGCTGCTGGCGGACCTCGCGAGCCAAGTCTCGAACCTGATCGAGAACCGGGCACGCATCTTTCGTGACACGGTTGGCGACCCGAGGGTCCAGGCCGCCGAACCGTGGCAGTGGTTGGATAGAGCCACGGCCCAGATGCGCGCCGCAGGCGCTGAAAACGACCTGGCGCACGCCGTCATCGTCTCGCCGAAGGGTAGCACCACGCCGCCCAGCGCACCTGAGCTGAAGGATTACCAGTGGGCGGTCGGGAGCGAGCGCTCGTCGCTGCTGGTCAGCTGGGTCCCTCCTCCGGGCGGCCAGACCGTCTTGACGATGCGGCTGCCGGTCGATGCGGCCCTGGCCGGCGTCTTCCGGGCGAAGCTCGGTATGGGAGCCTTTGACACGATGGTGCTCGCGACACCGAATGGACAGGTCGTCTACGCCGCCGGCCGTCGAGCCGCCGAGATGCAGGCGATGTCGGTCTCCGCGATCCTGCCGGTGCCGGCCGGGAAGGAACACGTGGACCTGACCGGGCTGGCGGACACGATCTTCGAGGAGCGGGTCCGCATCGCTGGCGTCGAGTACCGGATGTTCGCGCAGCCGTGCTGCCGCAGCGATGCCCTGGATGCGCCGGTGGGCCGGTCACCGGCGACCGGGTTCATGGTCATCGGTCTCGCCGACACCGAGGCGATGCGCGTGGCGTCGCTGGCAATCTCGCCCGTGTTGGTGCTCGCCGGGGTGGCCCTGGTGATGGCGGCGCTGGTCGGCTGGCCGTTCCTGAAGTGTGCGCTCATGGGCGCGCAGCAGCGCATCACGCGTCGCGATGTGATCAGCCTCGGCACCTCGAGCCTCTTCGGGTTGTCGCTGGCCACCATCCTGCTCCTCACGATTGGGGCGTACGCGCGTCTCAGTGCCGACGTAGCAGTGCAGCTCCAGGGGCTGGCGCTTGAAATTCACCGGCAGTTCGAGGGCGAAGTGACGCGCGCCGCCAAACAGTCGCGGGCGATGACCGACGCTCTCCGCGGCAAACCCTGTGTTTCGGCCACCGCCGTCGCGGAGGCGCGCACCAACCGCAAGCAGGGGAACCCGTGCTTTGAGATCACGGATAAATGGACCGATCGGCGGCAGCTGCCGCCGATCAAAGACGGCTACGAGGACTACACGGGGTTCTCCCTGGTCGATCCCGACGGCTTCCAGCGTGTCAAGGCCGCTCCGACCGCCGCCAACCAGCGGCAGGTGCTGATCGTGGAGCGTGAGTACTTCAAGCAGTCTGTCACCGGACTTGGGTTGTGGCGAGTGAACACGTGCCCCGACGGCTGCTTCCTCGAGTCGCACTGGTCGTGGATCAGCGGCAAGCCGCAGGTGGTGCTGGCCCGTGCGACCGGGATTGAGCCGCTGCCGGTTGCGACCCTGGCGATCCCGATGCGATCGGTGATCGACCCCGTATTGCCGCCGGGCTTCGAGTTCGCGATCGTGGACCAGGACGGAAAGGTGCAGTTCCATTCGGACACGCAGCGGAACGTGCACGAGAACCTGCTGCTCGAGACCGACCGGAACGCCCGCCTGCAATCGCTGCTGATTTCACGCGGCGAGGGCTCGCTGAACACGTCGTATTGGGGCCGCCCCTACCGCGCCTACGTGAAACCGACCGTCATCCCCGGATGGTCCATCGTCACGCTGCACGACAAACAGCAGACCCGTCCGCTCGTCCTGGAATGGACGGCCACGGCGCTGTCGATGCAGGCCCTGTACATGGCCGGCTGGCTTGCGGCCATGCTGCTGGTGCTGTGGCGCGGCGGATCGTGGCTCTGGCCGGATCCCCTGCGGCGTCCGTGGTACGGCCCGATCGCGATGGTGTGTGTGGCCGGCCTCATCCTGTGGTCGATCGTCGCTGCCCGTTCCGAGGTGATCACGACGGCCATCGTCGGCATGGCGGTGCCAATCGTCGTCTGGCTCGTCACGTACCTGCTGCTGGCGACGCGGCCGCCCGGTGTCGGCGAGGTGAGAGCCTGGTCCGAGTTGTGTCGCGACTATCGACTCGCCGGTACCTTGCTGCTGGTGGTCAGCTCGATGGTGCCGGCCGCCGCCTTTTTCGCTCTCTCGTACGACCTGCACATCGAAGCCCACCTCAAGCAGCGGCAGATCGCACTCGCGCAGGAAGTGGACCGGAAGCAGCCGTGCTCGGAGGGCGGGTTTCAGACTCCCTCCGGCTCGACACTGGTCCGCTATGACAAGGTCTTCTACGGCAGCTCCCCGACGTGCGCGGAGTCGTCGCACAAGGAAGCGGAAACCACGCGGGTCTGGGACATCATTCACGCGAAGCTCGAAGAGCTCCTGCCGTACTACACCTCGGCCTCGATCGCCCTTCGCGAGCTGATGCACCACGAATCCGGCGATGGCAGCTGGAGCAGCGCACGGCCCGACCCCAGCCGCCTTGAGGTCACCGTGCAGGCGCGCCAGCCGGCCTACCAGATGACGGTGGCGTCGCCTCTCCCGGCGTTCGTCGGCGTTCGCGCCCTTCAGGGTGAACCGGCCGCCGTCTGGGTGACCTTGATCGCGCTGGCGCTGTTGCCGGGCGTGGCCGTGGTCGCTTTCGGCATCGTGTCCTACCTGCTGCGGCGGGTGGCGCTGGCCGACGTCGTTGAGCCGGCCCGCCCGAATCACAAAGTCGAGACGACGGTCGGACAGCACGTGCTACTCGTCTGCGACAACCCCGCGGAGAGGGCCGACCGCCTGGCCGACGCCTTCGTCCTGCGGCTCACGCCTATCGCCACGTCATCCAACACGGCCTCGGCGTGGCGCCGGGCTCGCGCCGCTGTCAACGAGGTCGCGCCCATTCAACGTGTCGCAATTCCGGACATCGACGAACGACCCGAGGATGTCGGCCTGCTGCGTCGCAAGCTGGGCCTGATCGAGGAGCTGATGGGCGAGGCCGACCAGACCGTGATTCTGGTCTCCAGGACCGACGCCGCGGCGCTCACGGAGCGGGCTCGCGCCGCGTCGAAATGGGATGCCGACTCGGAACGCGGGCCGAAGCTCATCGCCCGGCTCACAGTGGTCGACCAGCGCGCATGTGACAAGAAGGATGCCGAGCAGGTCAAGCCATCGACGCCGGCTTCATGGTGGCGGGACCTCCTGAGCTCGCGGTGGAGGGACCTCCAGAAGTGGTGGGGGGACCTGCAGAAAGCGGCGGTCGGGGTCTACACCGAGCTCGTCAAGCGTTGGCACAACCTGGGTCGCGAGCACAACTGGCGGCAAGAGCTGATCGCCAGCGAGGGCCGGTCCCACCCTGTGCTGGATCGGATTCACACGGCCCTGCGCGAGACCCAGGCGTTCCAGGACGGGTCGCTGACGCGCGATCAGATTCTCGAGGAGTTCGAGGAGCGCGCCGTCCCGTTCTATCAGCGGATCTGGGATGCCTGCGACACCGACGAGCGTGTCGTGCTCGAGCACGTCGCCAGGCACGGCCTGGCCAGCGCTGCGTCGCGCCGCGTCGTGCGACGCCTGCTCTCGCGAGGGCTCTTGCGGAAGGATCCGGAGCTGCGCTTGATGAACCAGAGCTTCGCCCGCTTCGTCCTGGAGGTCGAGCGTCGCCTCGAGGTCGCGGCGCTGGAGCAACTGGCCGAGCCAAGCCTCTGGGACCGCCTGCGAGTCCCGCTGGCGGTGGCGTCGGTGATTGCCGTGACCTTCCTCGTAGCCACGCAGCGAGAGGCCTTCGATGCCACGCTGTCGATGGCGGTCGGCGTCAGCGCCGCGGTGCCCACCCTCGTGAAGCTGACGACGCTGCTGACCCGGCTCGGCATCAAAGCCGACCCGAAGGCCAACGCGTAGACAACGATGGCGCCCATGGACGATCTCAACCAGTCGTCGATGGGCGCCTCCTCTAGTACCCTGAAGGCGCATGCGCCTCTCTGGTGACCAGCTACAGTTAGCGCCAACCGATCTGTCGACGTTTGTCGGCTGCCGCCATCGCACCGGACTCGAGCTGGCCGTCGCGCACGGGGCGCTGTACCGGCCGGCCGACGAAGACCCGTACGCGGCGATCCTGAGAAGGAAAGGCGCCAAGCACGAAGCGGGCTATGTCGAGTCGCTTCGCGCGCGAGGACTTCAGGTCGTCACGATTGCGCGCGACGAGGGTCCAGCCACCGTGGGCGCGCTCGCGCAACAGGCGGATCGCACGCTGGCGGCGATGCGAGCTGGCACGGAGGTCATCGTCCAGGCGAGACTCGCGCACGGGACGATGGCGGGATACGCGGACGTTTTGATGCGTGTCGGGACGGCCAGCCGGCTCGGCGCGTGGTCCTACGAGGCGCAGGACACGAAGCTCGCGCGCGAAACGCGGGGAACCGCCATCCTTCAGCTCTGCGCCTACTCCGAACTCCTCGCCCACCTGCAGGATCAGCTCCCCGCGCACTTCCACATCGTCACGCCCGATGTCGTCCGGCCGGTTCACACGTTTCGCACGGCGGACTACATGGCGTATTACCGCATGGTCCGCAGGTCGCTCGAGACCGCGGTTGCGGGCGGGCACGAGCGGCTGCGAAGCGAGCATTACCCGGAGCCGGTAGAGCCCTGTGCGGTCTGCGCGTGGGAGGCGCAGTGCCTGCGGCGGCGCCGGCAGGACGACCATTTGTCCTTCATCGCAAACGCTGGGCGCGTCCATCGGCAGGAGCTGGCGCTCCAGGGCTACTCCACGCTCGCAGCAGCCGCGGCGATGGCGGTGCCGGTGACCTTCACGCCCTCCCGCGGCGCACGCGAGACCTACGACCGCCTCGGCGACCAGGCGCGGGTCCAACACCAGCAGCGGCTGTCGCGGCAGCCCGTCTTCGAGCGCCTGCCGGTGGCGCGAGGGATGGGACTGGCGCGCCTGCCGGAGCCGTCACCGGGCGACGTGTTCCTGGATCTCGAGGGCGCCCGGTTCGCCCGGGAAGGCGGGCGGGAGTTCCTTTTCGGTGTGTTCACGCGCGATCGCTACGCTGCCTGGTGGGCGGTGGACGATCGGGAGGAGAGACACGCGTTCGAGGCGGTGATGGACCTGATCCTGTCGGCGTGGCAGTCCGACGCCGGCATGCACGTCTATCACTTCAATCAACACGAACCCACCGCGTTCAAGAAGCTGGTCGGCCGGCACGTGACGCGGGCCGAAGCGCTGGATCAGCTGCTGCGCGCCGAGCGCTTCGTGGACCTGCACCCCGTGGCACAGCAGGCCGTGCGCTGCGGCGTGGAGAGCTATTCGATCAAGCAGCTCGAGCAGTACTACTCCTTCACACGAGGGGTGGCGTTGTCCAACGTCGCGCAGCCGCTGCTCGCCGTGGAGCTGGCGCTCGAGGCGCAGATGCCAGAAGCCATCAGCCACGAGATCCGCAAGGCGGTAGTGGCTTACAACGAGGATGACTGCCGCTCCACCGCAGCGTTGCGCCACTGGCTTGAGCGGCTTCGTGCCGATGCCATGT
>DATLLC010000367.1:0-17745 GCA_035538015.1 Vicinamibacterales bacterium | reverse complement strand
GGATCAGGGATCAGGGATCAGGGATCAGGGATCAGGGATCAGGGATCAGGGATCAGGGATCAGGGATCAGGGATCAGGGATCAGGGAGGCAGAATAGAGGCGATGGCGAGCGCGTCGGACGTCCGGCTGCAGAAGATTCTCTCCTCCGCCGGAGTGGCGTCACGCCGAGCCTCGGAGCAACTCATCCTCGAGGGTCGCGTCACGGTCAACGGCTCGGTCGTCCGTGAGCTCGGCTCGAAGGCAGACCCGGCCGCCGATGACATTCGCGTGGATGGCCGCCGCATCCGGACCGACGTTGCTCAACGCTATCTCGCGCTCTACAAGCCGCGGGGCTACGTTACGACGCGGAAGGATCCGGAAGGCCGCCCGACCGTGATCGACCTGCTCGGCCGCGACGTCGGCTACATCTATCCCGTGGGTCGGCTCGACTACGATAGCGAGGGGCTCCTCCTCCTCACCACCGACGGCGCGCTCGCCGAGCAGCTGACGCATCCGCGGCACCAAGTCGAGCGCGTCTACGAGGCCATCGTCGCCGGAGCCCCCGACGACGTGGCACTCGAGAAGCTGCGCCGCGGTGTCTTCATCGACGGCCGCCGCACGACGCCGGCGGAGGTGCGGCGCGGCGCCACCGTGAAGTCGGGCGGCCTCACGACGAAACTCACGCTTTCGCTGCGCGAGGGGCGGAACCGGCAGGTGCGCAAGATGTGCCTGGCCGTGGGCCACCCCGTGCGGGCACTGACCCGCGTGCGAATGGGCAGCATCACGCTCGGCCAGCTGCGGCCAGGGGAGTGGCGGGAGCTCACGGCTGCTGAAGTGACGACGCTGAAGCGCGGGGCGAAGGTGTCATCCAAGAATCCCGGCACGCGTCGAGCCCCTGACAGGCTCCCCTCGCGCCGGGTGCGTCAGACGTGAGTGCGCAGATCGGGCAGATGACGGTAATTGCCCGTCAGCTGTCTGCCTTGTCTACGTCGTTGTCTGGGTTGCTGTCGGGGTTGTCCTCCTCGGCCTCTTCTTCGAGCGGCAGCATCTCGTCGGGCACGCTGCGCTCCATCAGGACGGTCGGGGGCTCGAAGCCGAGCTGCTGGGCCATGTCCTCGATCTTCGGCAGGTCGCCGAGGTCCTTCAGGCCGAACCGAATCAGGAACTCCTTCGTGGTGCCATAGAGGAACGGCCGCCCGATCACGTTCTTGCGTCCCACGATCTTGATCAGATGCCGCTCGAGCAGCGTCGAGAGAACGCCTGAGGTGTTGACGCCGCGGATTTCCCCGATCTCAGCCTGCGTGATCGGTTGTTTGTAAGCGATCACCGACAGCGTCTCGAGCGAAGCCACCGACAGCTTCTGCGAGGTGCGCTCGTTGAACAGCCGCCGGACCCAGTCGTGCAGCTCGGGCCGCGTGGTGATCTGATATCCTCCGGCGACCTCGGCGACGTGCAGCCCTGGACGCCCTGCATAATCCTGCCGGACCGCCTCCACGGCGGCGGCCACGTCCTCCCTCGGCTCGTCCGACAGCAGCTTGAACAGGGTCTTCGCCGTCAGCGGCTCGGGCGACGCGTAGATCAACGCCTCGACGATCGCCTTGAGCTGTTCGAGGTCGAGCCGGGGACGAATCTCCTCGGGCACATCGAGGGCCGAGGCGTCCTGTTCCATGTCGCTCATTCGGTCTTAGCCTTCTCGCTGGGCTGGCCGTCTCCGCCCGGCGGGTGATGCGCCCGGTATTCGTCTTCCGGATCGTGAATCGGGTGTGGCGCGTCCTTTGGCCGCGCCCGCTTGTAAATGCGGATGGCCCCCAACTGCGCGCTCTGGAAGACGCGGACGAGCTTCAGTCGAATCATCTCGAGGAGCGCGAGGAAGGTCACGATCATGTCGGCTCGCGTCGCCACGTCGTGGAACAGATCCTCGAAGCCGCACGCATCGCTCTCCGAGAGGCGCTCGAGCAGCTGGTCGATTCGCGCTTCGATCGAGATCTGCTCCGGGGGAAGAGGCACCGGCGGGCGATCGCGGGCGCGCTCGAGCACGGCCTTGAACGCAGAGAGCAGGCTGTAGAGATCGACCTCCAGCTCGGGCTCGTAGTCGTCGCCGGCAATTGCCTCCACCGGCGCATCGGGTCTCGTCCATTGCGCGCCGCGCAGCGTCTCACGCTCGTGCAGCAGCTCGGCGGCGGCCTTGAACTTCTCGTGCTCGAGGAGCCGCCGGACAAGCGCATCGCGGGGATCGCCCTCCTCCAGCGAATCTCCGGCGGCCGTTTCCGGCCGCGGCAGCAGCATCCGGCTCTTGATGTGGATCAGGGTGGCGGCCATCACCAGGAACTCACTTGCCACGTCGAGGTTGAGCTCCTGCATCAGGCCCAGGTAATCGAGATACTGTCGGGTGATGAGCGCGATCGGGATGTCGTAGACATCCACCTTGTTCTTCCTGATGAGGTGCACCAGCAGATCGAGCGGTCCCTCGAAGGCCTGCAGCTTGATCCTGATGGAGTCGAGCTGCGACTCGAACGGCTCGTCCGCACCGGGCTGGAGCTGATCGTCGCTCATGTCCGTTCAGTAGCGCAGCCGCACCGCGTCGCGCACCCGCTCCATCGTCTGTTCGGCCGAGCGCCGGGCCCGCGCCGACCCCTCGAACAGCACGTCGCGGATATAGCCGGGTCGTGCGAGGGCGGCCTCGCGTCGCTCCCGGATTGGCTCGAGCAGGGCGTTGATGGCGGTGGCCAGCTTGGTCTTCACTTCCACGTCCCCGACCTTACCGGCACGATACCGCGATTTCAGGTCTTCCACTTCGGCGGTGTTCGGGTTGAACGCGTCGTGGTAGGTGAAAACGGGGTTGCCTTCAACAGTGCCGGGAATATCGGCACGCACGCGCTTTGGGTCTGTGTACATCTGCCGCACTTTCGCCCGCACGACATCCGCACCGTCCGACAGGTCGATGGTGTTCTCGTAGCTCTTGCTCATCTTCCGGTTGTCGAGGCCGGGGAGGCGCGACGTCGACGTGAGCTTCGCCTCCGGTTCCACCAGACCGCGCGGCGGCGCGCCCTCGGGCACCGGGAAGTAGAAGTTGTTGAAGCGCCGCACGACTTCGCGCGTGAGCTCGAGGTGTGGCACCTGGTCGTCGCCGACCGGCACCCAGTGGGCGCCGTAGATCACGACATCAGCGGCCTGCAGCAACGGGTAGCCGAGAAAACCGATGCTCGACAGATCCTTCTCGGTCAGCTGCTCGATCTGCTCCTTGTAGGTCGGCACCCGCTCCAGCCACGGAATGGGGGTGACCATCTGGAGCAGCAGATACAGTTCCGCGTGCTCGGGCACGAGCGACTGCACGAAGAAGACGCTCTTTTCGGGGTCGAGACCGGCCCCGATCCAGTCCGCGACGTTGTCGATCGCGTTGCTGACAATGTCGCCCGTGTCGGCGAAGTGGCTCGTGAGGGCGTGCCAGTCGGCGATGAAATAGAAGCAGTCGTACCTGGCCTGGAGGTCCACCCAGTTGTGGAGGGCCCCAACGAGATGTCCCAGGTGAAGTTTCCCCGTCGGGCGCATGCCCGACACCACGCGTTGCCGATCAGTCACAGTAACCAATCCCGAACGAAGCGCTGCACCGGGCCGAGAATGGCGGAGAGCATCCCCGACAGCATCAGCGCGTACAAGACGAGGAAACCAAAGGGCCGCACACGATCGACGAGCGCGGCGCCCGAGGCCGGCAGCAGCCCCATGAGCACGTTGCCACCATCAAGGGGCGGCACCGGCACCATGTTGAAGACCGCCAGCAGCACATTCAGCAAAACAAACGCCCGCAATACTGCCGCAAGCAGACTTCCCGACAGGAACGCGTCCTGCCCGCCGGTGACCGCGAACGCTGCAGCCCCCAGAATCGCGAGCAGCATGTTGCTCGCGGGCCCTGCCGCGGCCACCATAGCGAAGTCGCGCCGCGGATGCCGCAGGTGGCGGAAGTCCACCGGCACGGGCTTGGCCCAGCCGATGAGCGGCAACCCCGTCGAAATCGCCACCAAGGGGAAGAGCACGGTCCCGATCAGGTCCACGTGCACGGCGGGATTGAGCGACAGCCGGCCGAGCAGACGCGCGGTCGGATCACCTAGTAGACTGGCCGCCCACGCGTGCGCCGCCTCGTGCACCGAGAGCGATGCAATCAGCACGGTCATCAGCAGAAAGATCTCGGTGAAATCGAGGCCAGCCAAGAACTTCTGAATATAGCATCGCTGGGGTTCTGAGGTTCTGCGGTTCTGATCCGGGGTCCCCGTTCGACGCAACCGCGCCCTACGTCCGTGCGAAGTGCGCGACGATGGCGTCGGCGGCCCTGGCGCCGACGACCGAGGTCAGTTCCTCTCGAGTGGCGCGACGGACGCCGGCCACGCTGCCGAAGCGCGTCAGCAGCGTCTTCCGCCGGCGAGGGCCAACACCGGGCACCGCATCCAGTTCCGACCGCAGGTCGCGCATCGCCCGGGCTTTGCGATGGAAGGTCACCGCGAAGCGGTGGGCCTCGTCACGAATCCGCTGCAGCAGCCGCAGCCCGGTCCCATGCGGGTCGAGCGCCAGCGGCTGATCCTGATCGCGCGTGAAGACCAGCTCTTCCTTCTTGGCCAATCCGATCGCGACGAGGTTCGACAGCCCGATGCTCTCGAGGGCGGCATACGCCGCGTTCAGCTGCCCTTTGCCGCCATCGATGACGATGAGGTCCGGGAAGGGGCCGCCCGCTTCGAGCACCCGCGTGTATCGACGCCGCACGACCTGCTCCATGGCCGCGAAGTCGTCCAGAAACCTGTCGGGAGTCGGGCGTCGAGAGTCGGGCGTCGGTCCAGACCCGGGATCAGTCCGGCTCCCGGTTCCCGGTTCCCGGCTCCCGACACGGAACTTGCGGTACTCCCCCTTCTTCATCCGCCCGTCCTCACAGACCACCATCGACGCGACGGTCTCGGACCCCTGGATCGTTGAGATGTCGAAGCACTCGATCCGGCGGGGCAGCTCGGGCAGGCGGAGCGCCGCCTGAATCAGCTCCAGCGCCTCGTATTGCGCCGTGCCCTCGGCATCGAAGCGCGTGCGGTACGCGAGCTCCGCGTTGCGGTGGACCAGGTCGAGCAGCCCCCGTTTGTCGCCGCGCTGCGGAACGCTGACCCGGACCTTGCGCCCCGCCAGGCCGCTCAGCCAGCTCTCGATGGCCTCCGCCTCCTCGGGCAGCGCCGGCACGTGCACGTCCGGCGGGGGCGCCTGCGCGCTGTAGAACTGCTGGATCGCGGCCTCGATGACGTTCTTCTCCTCCCCGGTGTCGGTACCCGCCTCGGCGACGAACTCGATCCGCTCCACGACCCGCCCTGAGCGGACCTGGAACACCTGGACGATCGCGCCGCTCGGGCCGACCTTGACGCCGAACACATCCCGGTCGCCGAACTCGGGGCTGGCCATCTTCTGCTGCCGCTCGCGGATGGTCTGCACCGTCCGCATGGCATCGCGCAGGGCCGCCGCCTCCTCGAACCGCTCGCCGCCGGCCGCCTCCATCATGCGCGCGTGCAGCAGGTCGGCCAGCTCCTGATTCCGGCCTTCCAGGAAGAGCCGCGTATCTTCCACCGCCTGGCCGTACCGTTCTCTCGAGCAGAGCGCGGCCACGCATGGCGCGAGGCAGCGCTTGATGTCGTACTCGAGGCACGGGCGGCCGCGCTGCCCGGTGATGACCTCGTTGCACGATCTGAGGCCGAACAGCTTGTGGGTGAGCCCCATCGTCCGCCGCGCGAGCTTGGCGGGCAGGAACGGCCCGGCGTAGAAATGGCCGTCGCGTTCGACAGCGCGCGCCACCAGCACGCGCGGGAACGCCTCGCCGGTGGTGAGCTGGAGGTACGGGTAGTTCTTGTCGTCGCGCAGCAGGATGTTGTAGCGCGGCGAGCGGTGCTTGATCAGGTTGTTCTCGAGCGCCAGCGCCTCCATCACCGAATCGGTGACGATCACGGCGACGCCGGCGATCTCGTCGAGCAGGGCGTCGGTCTTCGGGCTCGCACCAGAGGCGCCGAGATAGCTGCGCACGCGGTCGCGCAGGCTCCGCGCCTTGCCCACGTAGATCGTCTCACCCGCGGCGTTGGCGTACAGATACACGCCGGGCTGCTCGGGCAGCCGCGCAATCTGTTCCTTGAGGTCGTGAATGGCCATGGCGCCACCTGACAGGCGTTAACCGCGATCGTACGTCCATCCGCGCCGACGCGCCACTGGCGGTTGAGATTGGCGAGCCCCTCGACTACGCTATGGGCGGACCAAATGACAGTTACGGGCGCGATCGGCGCGATCTGTATGTTCCCGCTGCGCGCCATCATCAACACCTCGGTGGCACTCGGGATTCACCCGAACGTGCTCACCCTCATCGGCGTGTTGATCAATGTCGGCGCCGCCTGGGCGCTCGCTCGCGATCGCTTCCTGGCAGCCGGCGTCATCATGATCGTCGCCAACATCTTCGACTTCATCGACGGCAAGGTCGCGCACATCACCGGCAAGCAGTCGCAGTTCGGCGCGTTCTGGGACTCGACCCTGGACCGTTTTTCGGATCTCGCGCTCTTCACCGGCCTGATCTGGCTCTACGCCGACCTGGGCCGCAAGGACTACGTCCTGGTCTCCACCCTCGCGCTCATCTTCTCGATCATGACCAGCTACGCGCGGGCGCGTGCCGAGTCGTTGATCGCCAAGTGCAAGGTCGGCTTCATGGAGCGGCCGGAACGCATCGTCCTGTTCATGATCGGCGCGTTCACGGATCGGATGGCGGGGGTGCTCTGGGTGATCCTCGTGCTGTCGGTGGTGACGGTCGCGAACCGGATCTACTACACCTACCTCGAGCTCGAGCGGCGGCCGATGCCGCCGGCCACCGGTGCGGCCGGACTCCTCTGGCGGTTCTTCTTCTGGCGTGACGAACGGGCGACGTTGCCCTACGACATCTGGGTGATCGCCATCCTCGCCTTCACCTGGCTGACACCGCCCGACTGGCTGCGGGACCCGACGGCGAACGGGCTTGGATTATTGGCGGGCTTGATCAACTAGAAAGAGAAGCGTGAAAAGCGAAGCCTGAGCTTCGGCCTTTCACGTGTCCCTTTCGCTTTTTACTTCCAGCAAAGCCGGTGGGCACCGCCCCACACGGCTTTCCGGCGCGAATCGGTCCGTCGAGTCACGATACCTTCCGCTTCCTGGCCGCTCCACGGCCCTCGGCCACCTTCGCGGCCTTCTTCTTCCCGCCACTCACCTGCTCCAGGCTCTTACGGAGCGCTTCCATGAGATCCACGACCTTTGGCGGAGCCGTCTCCTGCGGCGCGACGATCTCCTCGCCGGCCACCTTCGCGTCGATGATCGCGCGCAAGCCCTGTTGGTACTCGTCGGTGTAGTCCGCCAGGTCCAGATCGCCCTCGATGCTTTCGATGACCTGCCGCGCCAGCTTCATCTCGGCCGGGTTCACCGTGCCGCGGACCTCGCGCAGCTCGTCGATCTGGTCGATGGTCCGTATCTCTGACGCGTGGTGGAGGGTGTACATCACCATGCCCTGCTTGTGCGGGCGGATCGCGACCAGGTATTCCCGTCCGTGGATGGCCACCTTGCCAATGCCGGCCTTGCCCTGCATGCCATCCCGCATGACGGCGTAGGCATCGGCGGCCATCGGCCCCTCGGGCGCCAGGTAATACGCCTTGTCCACATACATCGGATCGATCGCATCCGCGTTGGCGAACTGGATCAGGTTGATGACTTTCGTGGACTCGGTCTTGACCTTGGCGATGTCCTCATCGGAGACGACAACCCATCGCCCCTTCTCGAACTCGTAACCCTTCACGACCTCGGCGGAGGTGATCTCCCGTTCGCACTTGGGACACCACTTCTTCTGCTGGATCTTGGTCTGGCATTCCGAGTGCAGCTGGTTGAATGACACCGTCGCGCTCGACTCGGTCGCGGGATAGACCCGTACCGGGATGGTCACGAGGCTCACCTTCAGGTAGCCCTTCCAAGTCGGACGTGCTGCCATTGCCTCCTCGTATCGGCCCGAGACACCGGGACTGCAGAGGACGTCTGAACGGGAACGTCGCCAACGCGGCTGTGGAGAACGACTCCTGAGGGGGGCTCAGGTGTGCCGCTCATCGCCAGGGGGCTGGCCATGAGCGCCCTCCAGTCTACACGCTCTCCCTGGTGTCCCGCGAGCCCAGGTGCAGCCCGGGGCCCCCTTCGGACTCGACCGGATGCTCGCCAATCTTCTCCCGGAGCACGCGCCGGAACTCCCCGAGGCGCGTGCCGGGAACACTCAGGGTCCGTGCAATCGCGCGCAGCCTCGAGGCAAGGACGAGGGTGGCCACCGCCTCATTCTTCCAGGACAGCCCTCCGATCTCGGCGTAGGTCATGAAGCCGGAGTCGGTCCACACCCCATCTGCATACAGGCCCCTGGTGATGCGCGTCGAGAGCGGCAGCAGGTAGCCGTAGTACACGAACATCATCAGCTCGCCGAACACGGACGCGGCCGGCCTGGGCACGAGGAACACCGTGACGAAGAGCAGCAGGCCGAGCATCACGCCGATGGCGAGGTTGATGGCGTAGTACGGCGGCTTGGGAGGCAGCCACACCAGGAGCGCCCCGGCGCGGCGGCGCCACCACTGCCAGAGCTCCCGGCCAACGCGGAGGTTGACCACCAGGAACAGCAGGCCCAGGGCGAGCAGGCTCAGCTCGAGCGCCCGGGCCAGTTGCTCCACCGTCATCGGGGCTCGGCTCCGGCTTCCTCGGCGGCCAGCCCCTTCTGGCGCTGCTCCTCGGCCTCCGCGAGGGTGGGATCGAAACAGTGACGGCATCGCGCCTCGTAGGTGCCCTGCGCACCAAGCAGCACCCGGGAGCGATTGCCGACCAACCGCTGGGTGTGGTTGGCGGGGTTTCCGCACACCATGCAGATGGCCCGCGTCTTGGTGATGTACTCCGCGATGGCCAGGAGTTGCGGCATGGGCTCGAAGGGCTTCCCCAGATAGTCCTGGTCGAGGCCGGCGACGATGACACGGACCCCCCTGGCGGCCAGGGTGGTCGCCACCGCCGGCAGTTCGGCGTCGAAGAACTGGCCTTCGTCGATGCCGACGACTTCGGTGTCGGGCCGGACCTTGGCCACCAGGTCGGCTGCCGAGGCAGCCTGTTCGGACGGGATGCGCAGCTCGCCGTGCGAGACGATGTGATCGTCCGCATAGCGGGTATCCACTGCGGGCTTGAAGATCTGTACGCGCTGACGCGCGATCTGGGCGCGGCGCAGGCGGCGGATGAGCTCTTCGCTCTTGCCGCTGAACATGCTGCCCACGATCACTTCAATCCACCCCGTGGCCGGGGTTCGGATGACGTCCATATCGTGATTTATACCGCGAGACCGAGCACCGCGCGCGCGACGGGACGGAAGAAGCGATCAGGCGCGCGCGAGGTACTCGCCGGTCTCGGTGTTGACGCGGATGACGTCGCCTTCGCCAATGAAGGGCGGAACCTGGACCACCACGCCGGTCTCCAGCGTCGCCGGCTTGAGTTGGTTGGTGGCGGTCGCGCCCTTGATGGCCGGAACGGTCTCCACCACCTTCAGATCGACCGTCAGCGGCAACTCGACCCCGACCGGCTCCTCGCCGTAGAACTCGACCCGGATGAGCATCTCGGGCTTCAGGAAGCCGACGCCCTCTCCGAGCGCTTCTTCAGAGAGGTGGATCTGCTCGTAGCTGTCGGTGTCCATGAAGTGGTAGCCCTCGCCGTCGCCGTAGAGGTACTGCATCTCCTTCTCTTCGAGGGTGGCGCGCTCGATGACGTCCTCGGAGCGGGCCTTGTGCTCTGACATCGCCTGGTTGCGCAGGTTGCGCATCTTCAGGCGGACGAAGCCGCGCAGGTTGCCGGGGGTGACGTGCTGCCGGTCGTGAATCCGGTAGAGCTCGTTGTCGAGCTTGATGATCATGCCCTTCCGGAGCTGCGTGGCGAGAAGCGTGTCGGCCATGTGTCGGTCGTCTCAGGGTGTAGAACCCTGGAATTGTACCACGGCGGCCGACCCTCCGGGCCGGACAGCATGATGGGACCGGACACGGGTCGGGCCGGCCACGGTCCCGCGGACGCGTGCTACGATGCAGTATTGTGGCGTTTGCGCGCTGGGACCCCTTCCGAGATCTGATCGCCATCCAGCACCGAATCGAGCGGTTGTCCGCCGCCGGCCCACACGGATGGGCACCCGCGGTGGACCTCTGCGAGACGGCGACCGCGTTCATCATCACCGCGGAACTGCCCGGGCTCACGCGCGAGCAGATCCGCATCAGCGTCCACGATGGCCGGCTCACCGTGCAGGGCCGCCGCGACGCGCGCATCGCCTGCGAGCACTACCACCAGGTGGAGCGTGGCCACGGCGAGTTCGCACGCTCGTTCGCCCTGCCGCCGTCGGCCGATGCGGAACACATCGCCGCCGACCTCAACGATGGCGTGCTCACGATTACCGTGCCGAAGACGCCGGAGCCTGGTCCCCGCCAGGTGGAGGTCTCGTAGACCGCACCCGAATCGTCAGCGCCCATGTTCAAGCGGCTCTCGCTCTCGTTCCTGCTGATAGCCACCGGCCTCATCACGGGGCTCGTTCTTTCCGGGCGGATGGCCGATCGCGACGAGGTGGTCGCTCTGCCAGCCACCCAACAAGCGACGCCGGCGACCGCACGGCAGAGCCCCGCGGCGCCAACGACCGCCGGCCCTGACTTCACCGTCGTCGCCGCCCAGACGGTCCGCGCCGTCACCAACATCTCGGCCATCCAGGTCGTGCGGCGTCAGACCTCCCCGTTCGCCAACGACCCGTTCTTCCAGTACTTCTTCGGTGGCGACGCCGGCGACATGTTCGGCTACGGGAACCGCTACGAATCGAGCCTCGGTTCTGGGGTGCTCGTGTCGGCCGACGGCTACGTCGTCACGAACAACCACGTCGTCGGCCAGAGCAACGCCGAGGTGACCGTCGCAATCGGCGATCGGCGCGAGCTGCGGGCGAAGATCGTCGGCGTCGATTCGTGGACCGACCTCGCGCTGCTGAAGGTGGACGCGACCGGGCTACCGGTCATCCCGTGGGGCGACTCCTCGAAGCTGAAGGTGGCCGAATGGGTGATGGCCGTTGGCAACCCCTTTTCGCTCAACCAGACGGTCACCCTGGGCGTGGTCAGCGCGCTCGGCCGCGCCGGCGTCGGCATTTCCACCTACGAGGACTTCATCCAGACCGACGCCGCCATCAACCCCGGCAACTCGGGCGGCGCCCTGATCAACGCGCGCGGCGAGCTGATCGGCATCAATACCGCCATCTTCTCGCAGAGCGGAGGCTATCAAGGCATCGGCTTCGCCGTGCCGAGCAACCTCGCCCGGCGGATCGTCGATGACTTGAAGCAGTACGGCGAAGTCCGGCGCGGCTCGATCGGTTTTGTCGAGGTATCGCCACTCACGACCCGTCTGGCCGAAGAGCTCAACGCTCCCAACACCGACGGCGTCGTGATCACCCAGATGAGCCGGAGCTCAGTGGCCTACGAGGAGGGCCTGCGCCCTGGAGACATCATCAGGAGCGTCAACGGCCAGGCGGTCGTGAACACGTCGCAATTCGTACGGCTCATCGCCGACAGCCCGATTGGCAGCACCATCCGCATCGAGTTCGTCCGCGACGGACGGGCGACAACGGTGCGCCTGACCGTTGATCGCCAGCAGCCCCGCCAGGTGCGCCGGGGTCGGTAGACGGGCCTCATGCAGGCGCCCGGCACACCCGCGCTCCCCGATAACAGTATTGAGATCCTGACGGCGCTGACATTTGCCGCCGTCCTCTCCGCCGCGATCGCCCTGATCGCGGGCGGCCTCGTCAGACGTCTCGTGGCATCGGTCGAAGGACACACGCACCTCGCCTATCCGCTGCGCAAGGCGCCGGTGCGCCTGGTTCGGCTGGGGACGTTCGTGGTGTCGATGATCGCGCTCACGTTCCCGGCCCTCGCCTTCGTGGACGTGGACCTCCCCATGGAATTGCAGGGCGAGCGGATGGGCCAGTGGGTGGCCCGCACCACCCTGCGGATCGGCGTGATCGTCATCGTCGCGCTGACGGCCAGCCGGCTGGTGAGCGCCCTCATCGTGCGCGCGCAGCGCGAGGTCGCGGCGGGCTCTGCTCCGGCGGATGTCGAGCGGCGGAAGCGGGCCGAGACCATCGGCCTCACGTTCAGCCGGTTCCTCTCCACCGTGATCGGAATCACGGCGCTGCTGATGGTGCTCCGCACCCTCGATGTGGACATCACCCCGGTGCTGACCGGGGCCGGCATCCTCGGGCTCGCCGTCGGCTTTGGTGCCCAGACGCTCGTCAAGGACATGATCTCGGGTTTCTTCCTGATCCTCGATGATCAGGTGCGCGTCGGCGACGTCGCCCTCGTCAACGGCATCGGCGGATCGGTCGAGCAGATCAACCTGCGCACCATCGTGCTGCGGGACATCGAGGGCACCGTCCACATCATCCCGAACGGGGAGATCAGGACGCTGGCCAACCGCAGCAAAGACTTCTCCTACTACGTCATCGACCTCGGCATCGACTACGGCGACGACGTGGACGCAGCGATCGAGTGTGTGCAACAGACCGCGGCCGCGCTCCAGCAGGACCCGGCGTTCGCGCCCCACATCCTCGAGCCGGTCGAGATGCTCGGCGTAGACGACTTCGGCGCCTCGGCGGTAACGCTGAAGTTCCGCATCAAGACCTTGCCGCTCAGCCAGTGGCTGGTCGGTCGCGAGCTGCGGCGGCGCGTCAAGAAGGCCTTCGATCAGCGCGGCCTTCGGTTCCCGGTCCAGCAGATCGAAGTGAGCATGCGGAAATAACACCCGCTTTACCGCTGCCATCGATCTGCCACACTTTCGCCATCGACGCGTCACCGCGTCCGCGTCTCACAGAGTAGGACATGCACATGAAGCGCCTACTCTGGTCCATCATTCTCCTGACGCTCGCCCTGGTTGGCGGCGCCTACTATTGGAGCGGCGACGCCCGCGCGGACGCGCCGCAACTCAAGTTGGCCACGGTCCACCGCGGCAGCATCATTGCTCGGGTGGCGGCAACGGGGACGCTCGAGCCCGTTGACACGGTCGAGGTTGGCACCCAGGTGAGTGGCACGATCGCGACGCTTGGCGCCGACTTCAACCAGCCGGTGACACGCGGGCAGACCATCGCCACCCTCGATCCCGCCGTCCTCACCTCCCAGGTCACGCAAGCTGAAGCCACCGTGATTCGCCTGCGCGCCGAGCTCCAGCGGGCGGCGGTTCAACTCGAGGACGCGCAGCTGAAGCTCAGGCGCGCCGAGCAGCTCGGCGAGCGGCAGCTGCTCGCCGCCCAGGACGTCGACACCGCGCGCTCGGACGCGAAGGTAGCAGAGGTCAGCGTTTCGGCAGCACAAGCACAGCTCGATCAGGCGGAGGCCGCGCTGCAACAGGCACGGGTCAACCTCTCGCATACCGTGATCGCTTCGCCGGTCTCGGGCATCGTCCTCAGCCGCAACGTGGAAGTGGGCCAGACGGTGGCGGCGGGCCTGCAGGCGCCAACGCTCTTCATCATCGCCCGCAACCTCGACACGTTGGAGTTGGACGCGCGCGTGGACGAATCCGACGTCGGGCGCGTGAAGGTGGGACAGCCAGTAGCGTTCACGGTTGATGCCTACCCGGGTCAGACGTTCTCGGGAACGGTGCGGCAAGTGCGGTTGCAGCCGACGGTGATCCAGAACGTGGTGAGCTACACCACCGTCATCGACGTGCCCAACCCCAGGCAGCAGCTGAAGCCGGGAATGACGGCCACGCTCGACATCGAGGTGGCGCGGGCGGATGACGCGCTGCTCGTCCCGGCCGCGGCCTTGCGGTTCACGCCTTCGGACGCGAGCCTCGCGTCCGGCGACAGAGCGACAGGCGGTGACCCGAGGGGCAGCCGCGGCCCGACGGTGTGGCTTCAAACAGCCAGCGGCCTCTCCCCTGTGGCCGTGCATATCGGACTTTCTGACAACGTGACGGTCGCCGTCAGTGGAGAGGGCCTCACCGAGGGCACCGAGGTGGCCATTGGCGGAACGGCCGCCAAGGCCGCGCAGGCAAGCCAGGCGACGGCTGGTGGGTCACCGCTGATGCCCACCTTCCCGCGCGGGCGGACGGTGGGCGGCGGTCAGCGGGGACGGTGAGGCGGCCATGACCACGGCGTCCAGCACCGTGCACACGGCCTTCGAGGCCATCGGCAGGAACCTGCTGCGCTCCGCGCTGACCTCACTCGGGATCATCATCGGCGTGGCCGCGGTGATCGTGATGATGGCGATCGGCGGTGGGGCGCGCGCGTCCATCGAGTCGCAGGTCTCGAGCCTCGGCACCAACATCGTCACCGTGAGCGCCGGCTCCATGAACTTCGGGGGCGTCCGTACCGGCCAGGGAGCGGTGACCACGCTCGTCCCCGAGGACGCGAGCGCCATCCTGACGGAGATCAACGGCGTCTCCGCCGTGTCGCCGGGCATCAGCACACGAACGCAGGTGCTCTCCTCCACGGCCAACTGGCAGACGCAGGTGCAAGGCGTCGGGTCTGCCCTGCCGGCCATGCGCAACTGGCCGATCTCGAGCGGCGCCTTCTTCGACGAGGCGGCGGTGGCTCGCAGCGAGAAAATCGCGGTGATCGGCGAGGTCGTCCGCGAGCAGCTCTTCGGCGCCGGCCACGACCCGCTCGGCGCGACCATCCGCATCAACGGGCAGCCGTTCTCGGTCATCGCGGTGCTGGCCCGCAAGGGTCAGTCGCCCATGGGCCAGGATATGGACGACACGGTGATGGTGCCCTACACCACGGCGCAGAAGCGCCTGATGGGGGTCACGTACCTGTCGAATGTCACGGTGGCGCTGACCGGCACTCGCTCCGCCTCGGCGGTTTCGGAGGACATCGCGGTCCTGCTCCGGAGCCGTCACCGCCTGCAACCGTCCGAAGACAACGACTTCACCATCCGCTCGGCGGAGGAAATGGCGAGCGTCCTCACCTCCACGACCACGACGATGACCTACCTGCTCGCGAGCGTCGCGGCGATTTCGCTCGTCGTCGGCGGCATCGGCATCATGAACATCATGCTGGTGTCCGTGACCGAGCGGACTCGGGAGATCGGCCTGCGGAGGGCGATCGGCGCGCGGCGAACCGATGTCCTGGCGCAATTCCTGATCGAGGCGATGGCGCTCAGCCTGCTGGGCGGCGCCGCCGGCGTGGTCCTCGGGCTGATGACGTCGCGTGGTCTCGAGGCCGCGCTGCGATGGACGACGGTGGTGTCACCAGTGTCGGTGGCGGTGTCGTTCGGGTTCGCGGCGCTCGTGGGTATCACGTTCGGCTTCGTGCCGGCGCGCCGCGCGGCTCAACCCGAGCGAGGCGCTGCACTACGAATAGGCTTCAGGCTCTAGGCCCTCTAGGTAGGCCTTCCTGTCATGCCGTCAGACACGCTTTCAACGTGGGAGAGTTCTTCCTGAGGCCTGAAGCCTAGAGTCTAGAGCCTGAAACAGACGGATGTCCCGCCACCCAGGCTCGCCAGTGCTGCTCGATGCCCTTGCTGATACCGATGCGCGGTCCCCAGGCGAGCGGCCCCACACGGACTCCTCGATCCTCGATGGTCAGCGGCCGCCTGAACAGCGGGCATTGATTGAGCGAGGCATCGATGCCCATCGCGGCGGAAAGATTGCCCGGTCCTCGACAGAGCGCGACGTCGGGCACCCGCTCCTTGCCCGCGCGCCAGCGAAGGCGGCCGCGGCGCGCCTGCATCAGCTCCAGCCCCTCCATGGGCTGTAGGGCGCGGATGAGCACGGCCGCAGGCGTTCCCTGCGGCTCGGTCACAGCGTTCACGAGATGGTGCAGTCCGTAATTGACGTAGACGTACGCGTGACCGGGCTCGCCGTAGAGGGGCGCGTTGCGCGCGGTCGGGCCGACCGACGCGTGACAGGCGGGATCACTCTCCCCGATGTAGGCCTCGACCTCGACGATGGCGCCGGCGGTGACCCCGGCGTGCGCACGATGGATCAGCACCTTGCCCAGGAGATCCCTCGCGACCTCCAGCGTCGGACGCTCGTAGAAGTCCTGGGGCAGGATCAAGGCGCAGCTGGTGGGCCGAGCTCGGTTAGATAGGCCCGGGCGGCCGGTCCCAGCGTCTTGTGGTCCTTCGCCGCCTCCAGCCGTGCCCGCGAGCCGTCGTTCAGGAAGCGCTGGCGCGCAAACGCCACCACCAGCCCCGCCGCGTCTTCTTTCTCGCCCCACACGTCGCCGACGAGGCTCTTCACCAGAGGCTCGGTCTGGGCCTCCCCAATGCGGACGAGCGCCTCGAGCGCGCCCGCGGCCATCTGACGGTTGTCG
Organism: Vicinamibacterales bacterium; assembly: GCA_035538015.1. Taxonomy (GTDB): domain Bacteria; phylum Acidobacteriota; class Vicinamibacteria; order Vicinamibacterales; family UBA2999; genus VFZN01. The sequence continues at coordinate 1,421 of DATLLC010000367.1, read as the reverse complement.
CGCTCGCGATACGCCCGGTAGAGCTCGGTCAGCGTCGGCACCGCCGCCGTCTCGCCGAGCAGGCCGACAGCCTCCATGGCGGCGGCCTGTTCGAGGGGATTCGGCGTGTTCAGCATCAGCAGCACGGTCGGCTCCAGGCCCTGCGGACGTGAAGCGGCCGGCTTGCCGTCGAGGGCTGTGGCAAAGACCCGGCCCGCCACTCGCGTGCCCGCGACTCGCGTCGCGCGGTCCTCGTCCGCGACCATCTGCAGCAACGTGATGCCGGCGCCGGCCAGCTCTCCGGGAGGCACGTTCCGGCCCGAGCGACCGGCGAGCACACCAAAGGCGTAGGCATTCCTGGCCCGGGCGCGCGGCCCGACCGGGCCCATGCCGATAATCAGCGTGACAAAGGCACCAGGGGGGACCGGGCTCGGGCCGGTGAGGCCCGTGTCGAAGGCGGCCTCCGCTCCACCCCGCGGCACCTCGACACCGGCAGCGCGAAGGATGGCATTGCCATCGGGTGCCTGCGCGATCGGAGTGGCCGTGCACACGGCGAGGAGCGAGCCCGCGACGAACCGGCGCGGACCGGCGGTCATCGCTCCACCGTCTGAAGCAGCCTGCCCGATAGCAGGATCTGCTGGAGGTACCGGCCGGTATGAGAGGCCGGCACATACGCCACCTGCTCGGGCGTCCCCATGGCGATCACCTCGCCGCCTTCTTCACCGCCCTCGGGGCCCAGGTCGATGATCCAGTCGGCCGTCTTGATCACGTCGAGATTGTGCTCGATGACCGCCAGGGTGTGCCCGGCCTCCAGGAGCTTGCGGAACGCGGCCAGCAGCTTCGCGATGTCGTCGAAGTGCAGTCCGGTCGTCGGCTCGTCGAGGATGTAGAGCAGCCGATCGCCGGCATGCGACGCCAGGTGCGCCGCGATCTTGATACGCTGCGCCTCGCCACCCGAGAGCGTCGTCGCGGGCTGTCCCAGCCGCAGATAGCCGAGGCCGATCTCGTCGAGCACCTGCAGGCGGCGCAGCACCTTCGGCGTGTTGGCGAAGAACACGAGCGCCTCGCGGACCGTCATCTCGAGCACATCGGTGACGTTCTTGCCGCGGTAGCGGACCTCGAGCACCTGCGACTTGAACCGGCGGCCCTCGCACTGCTCGCAGGGCACGAAGACGTCGGCGAGGAACTGCATCTCCACCCGCACCTCGCCCTCGCCCTGACACGCCTCGCAGCGGCCGCCGGGGACGTTGAACGAGAAGTGGCTCGCGGTCAGGCCGCGCGCCTTGGCGTCCTTGGTCGAGGCCAACAGCTCACGGATCGGATCGAACGCCTTGAGGTAGGTGACCGGGTTCGACCGCGGCGTGCGTCCGATCGGCGCCTGATCGACGAGGACCACATCGGTCACGAACTCGGCGCCTTCGAGCTTTCGGTGGGAGCCGATC
>DATLLC010000366.1:0-12030 GCA_035538015.1 Vicinamibacterales bacterium | reverse complement strand
GAGCCCACGCCCCGAGGTCGGTGAACGGCTGCTGAGCCACTCTCCAGTCGAGATAGCGGGCATAGGAGGCGGACCCGTAGGTGAGCGCCGGCAGCTCGCTGCGCCAAATCTGCACCAGCTGCCGCGACTGCGGAAACGGCAGCGGATTGACGAGGACCGCATAGACGACGCTCACGAGGGCCGTGGTCGCGGCAATGCCCAGGGCGAGGGTGAGCGCCGCCGTCGCTGCCATTCCTGGCGCCCGACGGATCAGCCGGAAGCCAAAGGCCAGGTCCCTCAACATGCACCGTTGGACGTCAGCCGCATCACCCGGGTTGATTGGGGTCAGGACGATCGCGGCCTCGAAGTATCATGCCTCCCCATCCATGACTGCAAGGCACGTCCCGATCGGATTGCTCGCACCGCTCGCGTTCGCCTCGCTCGCCGGTGCGCAAGAGCCAGCGGCCTGGGGCGCCGGCCGCGAGATCGACTTTCACACCTTCTCCATCGTCGCGGTCGATCCGAGCACGGGCGAGACCGGCGTGATCGTGACCACGCGGAACCCGTGCGTGGGGAATGCCGTCCCCTGGGTGCGGGCCGGAGTGGGCGCAGTGGCCACGCAAGGTGGGACGCGCGTGGAATACGGCACCGACCTGCTGGATCGACTGGCGAAGGGCCTCTCACCGCAGGAGGCGCTGGACCAGGTGGTCGCGGCCGACGAGGGGCGCGAGAACCGCCAGGTGGGCGTCATCGACCGCCAGGGCCGCTCGGCGCAGTGGACCGGGAAGAATCAATACGGCGCGGAAAAACAGGGCGACTGGGTTCACATGCGCAACGGTCCGACCTTCGCGGTACAGGGCAACTCGCTGGTGAGCCCGAAGGTGGTGGACGCGGTGGCCGACGCGTTCGCTGCGACCGAGGGGTCGCTCCGCGCGCTCGCGGACCGCCTGATCGAGGCGCTGAATGCGGGCCACGTGCTCGGCGGGGACGGCCGTCATGGCGAGACGCAATCGGCCGCTGTGCTCGTCGCCGATCCTCGGCCAGGCATGTCACGCCGGCCTGACGGCATCACCGTGAACATCAACGTGTGCGAGCATCCGGAGCCCGTTGGCGAGCTGCGTCGCATCTACGACACGGCCAGCGAGACGCTCGGCTTCCGCACGCTCGAACAGTTTGCCGGCCGTGACGTGCTGGCGCTCAAGCTGATGCTCCACGCGCTCGGCTACTACCGGCCCCGAGAGAAGGAGATTGCGATGACGAGCCCAGGCGCGACCGTGTACACCGAAGAAGCGATCGCCGCGCTGGACACGTTTCGAGCCGACCAGGAGTGGGGCACGACGGTACCGGGCTACGTGGACTCGCGTGTGATCGACCGCCTCTGGCTCCGCCTGAAGGAAAAGGGCCGCGATCTGGAGGTGCGCCGGCAGCTGCTCGGCCTGTACCGGATTCGCTGACGGGCTATTCGACCGGCGGCTTCTTGTTGTAACGCTCCATCATCTCCTTCAACATCTGCTCAGGCGTCTTCTTCGCCTTGACCATCTCCTGAATCATCTCGGTCGACGGCGGCGTGATGTGGTTGGCGCGGAGGTAACCGACGATGTTGCCGTAGATCTCGTTATTGTGCACGGTGGTGTGCAGGAACGAGTAGGTCATCTGCGGGGAGGCGAGGATTTTCTGGTCGTCGAGGCTGGCGAACGCGGTGTCGCAGTAGTCGAACGACTCCCTCAAGGCGCGGACGATCTCGGCCTTCGCCGTGAGTTGATCCGTCTTCGCCTTCGGCATCGGATTCGGCTCGGCACGCAGCGTCGAGCAGTCCAGGTAATTGCGCTCGGTCGCGTGATTGATCCACTGCCCGAAGTCCATCTGCTCCGGCGCGATCTTGAACCGGTACTTGTCCTCCGGCATCACTTCGGCTGCACCCTGGAGGAAGAGGCGAACCGGCGTGTAATAGCGCTGGATGTTCGTGGTCTTCAGCACGTCCTGGCCGCGCGCCTCGGGCGCCACGGCGACGAGTGCGGCGAACAGCAGCAACGTCGTCCTCATGAAGCCTCCCTCGATTGGCTGGTCGCGCCGGCAGCCAAGCCGGGCGCCTTACGTCGCCGCACGCAACGCGTCGCGCACCGCCAGAAGGCTGGTAGTGAGATCGGCACGCTGCCGGTCGCTGAGCGCGTCCAGCTTTTCCGCGAGCAGATCCTCGAAGCGACGCCGACACTCCGCCAGTATCCGCCGGCCATCAACTGTGAGGCGCACCAGCGTCTGCCGGCGATCGGAATCGTCGACGCATCGCTCGACCCAGCCTCGCCGCACCAGCATGTCGACCGACCGCGACACGGTCGGCAGGCTGACGGCCTTGTGCCGGGCCAGCTCGCTCATGGTGCACGGCGCCGGCGCCAGCAGGCGCAGCGTCGTCCACTGCGTCGCCTCGATGGCGGCGCCGGACCGACGCAAGTCGGTCCAGACCGCCTGGGTCACGAGGCTGACGACGTCGAGGAGCTCGGCGGCGCCGGTGCGTGTGGACTGGAGCATCGGTCGATTGGCGATGGTGCGTGTACCTATTGCTGCGGTACCTGGGTCTCGGTCTGCGACGCGCGCCGCTTCTCCTGCTCCGCCTTGAAGTCCTCGTCTTTCATGTAGACGATGTTGATCCAGGCGTGGGCCATTTCGTCCACGGTGCGATCGCCCCACCCGACCCACTGGTTGGGATCGGGGTTGGTCTTCTTCGCCGACGTGTTGTCGTGCCAGGCCGTGATCTTCAGCATCGTACCCTTCGGCAGCAACGGCGCCGCGTCGTCGGCGTAGACGTAGGTGGTCATCCAGTTGAAGTTGAAGTTGCTGACCAGGCTGATCACCTGGCGTTGTCCCGTCGGCAGGATGGCCTCGACCATCATCGCCTTGCCGCGCAGGTGCATGTGCGGCTGGTAGCTCTCGATGCGTGCGCCCTCGCGCAGCACCATGAACCCCTCCGCCATCGAGACGGTGTTCGGGCGGATGTCCATCGTCCCGAGCGCGGCCGGCACCAGCGAGAGCGACGTCCGGTACTTCGGCTCCTCGCCCTTCGGATAGAAGTAGAGGCCCATCTCGACCTGGCTGGTGATCTCCTCGCCGGCTTGCGAGTAGTGGATGTCCCAGACGAACTTCGAGCCGGGCAGCAGCAGCTTGCCCGTATCCGGGCGCATCAGCTCGCCCTGCTTGCCGACCGCCCACTCCATGAAGAAGGACGGGAGGCCGTTCGAGGGTGGCGCCTCGGGCTCGTCCTGCTGAAGGTACGCGATTGCGTGATGCGTAATCTTGCGACCCTTGACCGTCACCGGCCGGATCTCGATCGCGCGCACCCAGCGCGGCTCGGTGATGCCCGACGGGGTCATGCGCTTGTCCCACGCGTCCTGCGACTGCGCCGGCATCGTGAACGAGTGCGACTTGATGATCATGTCGGGCTCCTTCTGCCCGAACAGCTTGGCAAAGTTCCAGCCCTGATCCTCGGGCCAGGCGCGGGCGGCGGGCATGGCCTTCGGGTCGCCCTGCGGCGCGCCGGCGTCCACCCAGCGGAGGATGGTCTCGACTTCGGCGTCGCTGAGCGACCGATCGTTCTTGAACTTCTGGACGCCGACTGTCTTGTCGATGTCCCAGGGGGGCATCGTGTGGTCCGCGACCCGCGCCTTGATGGCGCGCGCCCACGGGCGCGTCTCCTGATAGGTCACGAGTGACATCGGCGCGATCGAGTCGGCCCGATGACACGCTTCGCACTTCTCCTGAAAGATCGGCGCGACGTCCTTGCTGAACGTCGGGGCTGACGCCTGCGCCCTGGCCACACCTGGCAAGGCAAGGGCGACGCCCAGCGCGAAGACGCCGAGTGCGAACTGCCCGCTTCGTCGAATGGTTCCGTGTGTCATAGGGACCCTCATCAACCTCACTGCACCGTGACCTTGACGTATGTATTCGTCCAGCAGCACTGGAACCCGCCGCCACCCTCGCCCGACTCGTCGTTCGCCTGCACCCGCAGCATATGGTCGCCAGCGGTCTCGAACGTCGCGTTGGCCTCCACCATCTCGCCCTGCTTCGACGCGGGAATGCGCGCCTTGTCGAACGTCACCGTGCCCGGTCCCCGATACTTGTGGAACGACACAGTCGCGATGCCCGCCATCTTGCCGCGCGCGGGCGAGGCGGATTCGGATTCACCCTCAGGCTTCGGATCCTCCACCCACACTTGAATCGGCACCGGCTGACCGGCCTTGCCAGTCAGGGTGGCCGCTACCTTCGCCGGCGGTCCGGTGACCTTGGCGCCCCCTTGGGAGAAGGAAAGCGCCGGCGGTTGGTTGCCCATGCCGAGTTCCTTGTAGGGCGTGATGGGATACCCGGGGTTCAGCGATAGCGGAATGGATTGGGGTTCGCCGTTGGCGACGATCGTCCAGGTCATCGTCTTCTTGCCGAAGTCCTTCGGCACCTTCAGAACGAAGACGCCCCACTGCCGGCCGGTTTCGAAATGGGTCGGCTGTCCCTGGTCGGGATCGCCGGGCTCGATGCGGTTATTCGCGCCAATCGGGATGTCCAGAGGCTGCTTGCTGTTGCGGTTGTAATAACCCACGAGCATGCTGAAGCTGCCGTCCTCGTTCTCGTACCAGCCTTCGAACGCGGGCGTCACGCTCGCGCCACGCTCGCGGAAGGGCCCGAGGGCCAATGGCTCTGGCTTCTGTTGCGCGGTGGCGACCAATACCCCGCTGGCCGCCACCGCTCCGGCGAGCAGGGCGAGCCGCGAGGTCCACGGACTGGGCATGAGGGGACCTGCAGGCAAAAGACGATGGTTCGCTATCGCTAACTAATCGTCCAGAGCATAGCCCCGAATCCGCGCCAGATCAATCCTACGGATTCACCTTGCGGCGCGAGCTCGCGGACGGCGCTCACGTTGAGCTGGCGGATCTCGAGGTCTACCTCGGCCGGCGTGGCCGAGCCGTGGTCAGGTCCTGCCAGAGGTCGCCGACCTGGGCAATGCGCTCGGCCATGGTCCGCAGGGTGAAGCTCTGCGGGTGCACGGCGCGCTGTTCGATCTCGCTCCACGTACACGGTGCGGAAACGGGCGCGCCCGGCTTCGGGCGGAGAGTGTAGGGCGCGGCGAACGTGGCGCCGGCGCGGTTGCGGCCCGTGTCGATGTAGATGCGCCCGTCGCGTTCAGCCTTCGCGAACGCCTGCGTCAACGCCCGCGGGCGGCGCTCCACCAGGATGCCCGCGACGCGATCCGCGAGCGCGGCCGAGTCGTCGAACGTGGCGCGTGCCGGCGGGCGGACGACGACGTGGAAACCCTTGGATCCCGACGTCTTCACCCAGCTCGCGTGCCCGAGCTCCTCGAGGACGTCGCGCAATAGCAGCATCGCGTCGCGCAAGACATCCGGCTCGTCGCGCGACGGGTCGAGGTCGAACACGCACAAGTCGGGCCGCTCGATTCGCGGCGCCCGCGACGGCCACACGTGCAGCGTGATCGCGTTCTGGTTGGCCAGCCATTGCAGCGATTTCGGGTCGTTCGCCAGCGGATAGTGGACGGTGCCGCCCTTCTTCGGCGCTTCGAACCGCTTCAGCCACGACGGGAAGCCCTTGCTGACGTCTTTCTGGATGAACCCCTTCTCGCCGATGCCGTTCGGGAAGCGCTCCATGGTGATCAGGCGGCGGCGCAGGTGGGGCACCATGGCCGGCGCGACGGTTGCGTAGTAGCCCGCCACATCACCCTTGGTGATGCCATCGTCGGGAAACAGCACCTTGTCGGGGTGCGTGATCACGCGCGCTCCCTCGTCACCTGGCGCGCGGCCTTGTCGATCCGGAGTCCGAGCAGGCGCGGGTGGCGAAGCTTGCCATGCACTGTCCACTCCGTGAAGGCCACCTGCACGACGACTTTCGGCCGGACCCAGTGCGCGCCCGTACGCGGCAGCCCGGACCCCTTCGTGAACGGCGGATGGTCGATGCCGAGCGGGTTCAGCCGCTCGCGCAGCGACAGCAGCAGCGCCGTATCGAAGCCGGTCCCCACCTTGCCCGCGAACACGAAGTCGTGGCCATCGAAGTAGCCGACCAGCAACGCGCCCAGCCCGACCCGGCGACCGCGAGGCTCGGTGAACCCGCCGACCACCAGCTCCTGCGTGGCCTCGCACTTCATCTTCAGCCAGTGTTTCGAGCGGCGCGACTCGTAGGGCGAGTCGAGGCGCTTGGCGATGACGCCCTCCCAGCCCTCGCGGCAGGCGCGGACCCAAGGCTCGGGCCCGTCGAGCGGCCTGACGCGCGCGAGCGGCAGGCGGAGCGGGATGTCGTCGAGGAACGCCCGACGGTCCTCGAGGGTGAGGGCGCGCAGGTCGCGCCCGTCCAGCCACAGGAGATCGAAGACGTGATAGTCGGCGCTGCCCTGGCGCCCCCACGCGCCCGTGGCCTCGCCGTCGAGGATGCCCTCGTCGATCGGCAGGCGCCCCACCGCATCGGCGACAGGAGGATATGCCTCGACCAGCGGCAGGCGGTTGCGGGAGAAGAGCTGAACGCGCGAGCCGTCCTTGAAGGCGAGCATTCGGATGCCGTCGAGCTTGCGTTCGAACGTCCAGGCCGGATCGGTGAAGCGCTCCGCCGTCAGCGTCGCAGCCATCGGTTCGATCCAGGCAGGCGGTGGCATGGTCAGCCTTGGATTGTGCTGGGGGACCGGCAGCGTTGTCGAGGGCGTGCCCGAACCGCCGTGCTTTGAACCTCGTGCTTTGAACCCCCGTACTTGACTTCCCCTCGGGCCTCGTAGGATAACCGTGGCATCGTGTTCGCGGTCCTGACCTGCGCGTGTTGTTGCTGCGGAGAACAAGCCTCCGACAGCCGCGCTGTGTGTTCAGGAATCGTGCTCGCGTAAGCAGTCGCACTCGCGCACGAACAGGATTCGCAGTTCAGGCCCGGAAGGCTCTTCAGCTTTCCGGGCCTTTTCGTTTTTCGGCGCGACGCGCCATGCAGGGAGCAGGACGATGAGAACATCACAGACGGCAGGGCGGCGAGCAGGGATGATGGCGGCGGTGGCGATGGCGCTCGCCATCGGCCTCCAGGCCCAGGGTGAGACCGTTGCCGGACGCTGGGACGCCGTTGTCGTGGCGAGCGGGGTGGACGTGCCGTTCCCGTTCGAGATCAGTGCGACGAGGGGCACCCTCGAGGGGTCCTTCTTCAACGGCGACCGCCGAATCACCTCGACCGAAGCCCGGTTGGAGGGCAGCAGCCTGACCCTGCGCTTCGCGCAGTACGCTTCGAGCCTGGAGCTCACCGTGAAGGACGGGGCGCTCAGCGGCGTCTATCGACGAGCGCGTGGTGAGCCTCTTCCGGTCCGCGCCGTTCGCGCCGGCACCGGCCCGGCGGCCGCGCCGGGCACGGCGCCGGGAATCGAAGGGACATGGGTGGTCCAGGCCAAGAGCAACAAGGGAGAGATCGCGTGGCGCTTCATCGCCCGCCAGCAGGGGGCCGATGTCGAGGCCACGATCCTTCGCGTCGACGGCGACACCGGCACGCTGAGCGGCGGGTGGCGCGGCGACCGGTTCGTGTTGAGCCACTTCTCCGGTGCTCGGCCGCTGCGACTCGAGGTGGTCCCGCAAACGGACGGAACGCTGACGCTCTCGCAGAATGGGCAGCCCCCGCTGACCGCGGCGCGCGCGGCGGAAGCGCGTGCGGCGGCCATCGGCGCGCCCACGGATCCCGCGCTCCACACGCGGATGAAGGATCCCTCGGAGCCGTTCCGGTTCAGCTTCCCGGACATGCAGGGCCAGATCGTCAGCTACACCGACGCGCGCTTCCGAGGCAAAGTCGTGCTCGTCAACATCAGCGGCAGCTGGTGCCCGAACTGCCACGACGAAGCGCCCTTCCTCGCCGCCTTGTATAAGCGGTACCGGGCGAGCGGGCTGGAGATTGTGACGCTCTCGTTCGAGGAAGCCGACCAGCTCTCGACGCTCTCCCGGCTGAAGGCGTTCAACGCCACCTATGGGATCGAGCACACGGTCCTGGTGCCCGGCGAACCGGACGAGCTGAACGACAAGGTGCCCCAGGCCGAGAACCTGAATGCCTTCCCCACCACCTTCGTCCTCGGTCGCGACGGGCGCGTGCGTGCCGTGCACGCGGGCTTCCCGAGCCCTGGCAGCGGCGCGTTCTACACGAAGGCCGAACGAGAGGTCACCGATCTGGTGGAACGTCTGCTGGCCGAGGAGTCGCGCCAATGACCAGGCGGCACCGCGCCGGCGCCGTGCTCGCGGCGATCGTGGCGTCGACGGCCCTGGCCGCCGCGCAGGCGACACGCCCGCGCGCATCGCTGCAGCCGGCCGTCGCCGAGGTGACGGTGGCCCCGGGCACGGGCGTCGAGCTCATCCTCAACGTGTCGATGCCTCCCGACGTCCACGTCCAGGCGCATCAGCCGAAGGACCCGCTGCTGATTCCCACGGTCCTGACGGTCGAGGCGCCCGCGGGCATCGGCGTGGAGGCGATCGCATACCCATCGCCAACCGAGTTCACGCAGACCGGCCGGCCCGAACCACTGCTCGTGCTCGGGCCGCGCTTCGACATCCGCGTGCGCGTGTCGGTGGCGGCCGACACCGGCGAGGGCATGCGCAGCGTCCCGGTCGTGCTGCGCTATCAGGCGTGCAACGAGACCGTGTGCTTCCCGCCGGCCCGCGCGACCGCGGCGTGGACGGTGACGGTGACTCGGACCAGATGAGGGGTGACAGTCGGCCTTCTGTCTGGTGGCCCGTGGTGCGGTGGCGAAGTGGCAAACGCGGCGGCCTGCAAAGCCGCTATCCGAGGGTTCGACTCCCTCCCGCACCTCCAGACTTCCTGGCGTCCGCCACCCGTCGGCCGAAGGCGCGGACCTTGAAGGCCAGCAGCACGAGGGTCACGCCGAACGCCACCGCATAGAAGGCGATCAGCCACAAGACCGTCAGGACCCCGGCGCCGGGATTGAGCGCCAGAAGGACCCCGAAGGCAATCGATGCGACGCCGCCGAGTCCGAGCCAGAGCTCGCCTGTGATCTCCTTCCGGAGCTGAATCGCGGCGATGACCTGGACGAACCCGATCGCAATGGCCCAGATGGCGATGTAATAGAGCAGGCCGAGAGCGGTCAATGCGGGGCTGACGAACGTCAAGACTCCGATCAGAATACCGGCCAGCCCCGTGATGAGCAGGAGCCACCAGTGCTTCGACTCCCGGCGACCGCGGAGCGCGTTGACCAGCGTCGAGAGACCATCGGCGAGCGCGAACGCGCCCCACAGCAGCGTGAGCGTGACCAGCGAGATGCCGGGCATCGCGAAGATGGTCAGCCCGAACAAGATCCAGACCACCCCGCGCAACAGCGTCATCCACCAATCGCGCGACAGGATGTTCGACAGCACGAGCGCCTCCTGTTCCTGTGCCGGCGGCGTGCCGGATCAGGCGTCGTGCGCCAGCCGGACGGCGCGCGCTTGTTCCGCGACGCTGGCGACGACCACCGTCAACTCCGCCGGGTCGACCGGCTTGGCGAGGTGCACGGTGAACCCTGCATCGATCGCGCGAAGGCGATCCTGCAACCGCCCGTATGCGGTCAGGGCCACGGCTGGCGTTTCGCCGCCGTCGCCAGCGCCGAGTGCCCGTACCTTGCCGATCAGTGAGTACCCGTCCTCGCCGGGCATCTCGACGTCCGACACGAGGACGTCGGGCCGCCACCGCTTCAGCTGATCGAGCGCCGCCGCCGCGGACAGACAGCAGCGGACGTCGGCGCCGACGGATTCGAGTGTGGCCTGGGTCAGGGCCAGGGCGTCGCGCTCGTCGTCGACCACGAGCACCCGCCATCCGTCCAGCCTGGCGCTGCCGTGGAGCTCGGCGGCAGGTGCGGCGGACGGCGTCGGCGAGATCGCTTCGTGGACCACAGCCGCGCGGAGCACGGGGAGCCTCACCGTGAACGTCGCGCCGCGGTCTCGTCCGGGACTCTCGGCGACGACGGTGCCGCCGTGCAGTTCCACCAGGTGCTTGACGAGCGCCAGCCCGAGTCCAAGGCCGCCATACGCGCGCGTACTCGAGCTGTCGGCCTGCCGGAATCGATCGAAGACGTGCGGCAGCAGCTCGGCTGCAATTCCCTGCCCCGTATCGCTGACGACCACGTCCACGTGCGTGGCCGCGAACTGGAGCGCGACGCGGATCTCGCCACCAGTCGGCGTGAACTTGACCGCGTTCATCAGGAGGTTCCAGACGACCTGCTGGACCCGGCCGGGATCGGCGGTGACGGGGCCTGCCTGCGGCTCGAAATCCGTGTGGATGCGGATGGACTTGGCGGCCGCGGCGGGCCGGATGGCGTCGAGCGCCGCGTGCAACAACGCCGGCAGGTCGACGCGCCGCACTTCCAGACGCATCTTGCCGCTGGTGATCCGCGAGAGGTCGAGCAGGTCGTCGATCAGTTGCACCTGCACTTCGGCGTTGCGGACAATCGCGTCTGTCGCCCGGCCGATCACGGCCTCGTCGTCGAGCCGGCCGCCCTGCAGCAGCCGGGCCCAGCCGTAGACGGCGTTGAGCGGCGTGCGCAGCTCGTGGGACAGCACCGCAAGGAATTCCTCCTTCGCACGATCGGCGGCCTCGGCCGCCTCGCGGGCATGGCGCTCCTTCTTCAACAGCTCGTCGCGTTCGGCCTCGCCCTTCGTGATCTCCACCGATGCGGCCTGGAGCGCCGCGCCGACCGCCCGAATCTCCTGGATGGCAGTGTTCCCGAGACGAGGCGCCTCCCCGCGGCCGAGGGACTCCGCCGCCGCGCCCAGCTCGCGAATCGGCCGGTTGATGCCCCGCGCCACCCACAACGCTCCCAACGTACCAAGGCCGATCGACAGCAGCAGGCCGCCGGCGGCAACGGCGAGCGACCGGTACGCGGCCGCGTGTACGAGCAGGGTGGGGATGCCGAGCACGGCCGTCCACCCGCTCAGCGGAAGGCGGCTGTACGGGGTGTAGATTTCGTCGCCCTCGAGCGAGGTCGCGATGCCGAACCCTTCTGGCCCTCCACTGTCCAGGACCCGCTGCACGCTCTCCGACAGCCGCCCTCCCATGTTCTCTTCATGCGCCCGCGACCGGGCCACACGCTGCCCATTCCCATCGACGATCGAGACAACCCAGTCGGGCGGCAAAGGCTGGCGCGTCAACGCGCGGTGAATCGCGTCCGGCGTCGCAAAGGCGGTGAGCACGAATCGGAGATGGCCCTCCCTCAGGACAGGGACCCGCACCGCGAACAGCCAGTCCCCCTGCGGGTGCCGCGTGAGGCGGCCGATGGCCGGCACCCTCGTTCGGACCAACCGGTCGAAGCTTTCGCGCTCGACCAGGGACGGCAAGGCGTCCGGTGCGTCGACGGCGGAATCGGACAGCGTCCGGCCGCTGGGGTCGGCGAGCCGGATCGCCGACCACTCAGGCCTCGTCTGGAGCACGCGGCGCGCGCGCGCCCGAAACACCTCGAGATCGCCGGTGTCGAGCGAAGGTGTCGTGGCCAGGGTCTCGAGCACGGCCACCATACTGCGCACTTCCGCGTCCACTCCATTGGCGATGGAGCGCGCGAGCTCGACGCCCACCTGCCGGGTTTGCGCGTCCTGCTGCTGCTTCAGCACGAACAGTCCGACGGCGGCCGCGACCGCCAGCGGCAGCGTGCCCGCGACCGCGAGCACCATCAAGCGTCGCCGGAGCGGAATGCCGCCCATCGTCACTCCATGCGTCTGGCCGACCCTGAAACGGATCGTCGAACGCCACACTTATACACCACCGACGTCGTCGGTGAACTGACGGCCCCATTCTGGTGACGCGATGCTTTCGCTGAGCGCCATGGCACGCTCGTTGTGCACGTGCTCAACAGCGCGCACTATGGGGCGGTCACCGGCCGCCGCGATCAGCGAGCCGCCGGCGGTCGACTCAGGCGGCCTTGACCTCAGTCGCCTCTTAACGTTGTCGAGGGCTACGCCCGTATCGGTGGTCCACGTCCCGCCTCATCCCCGGGTCGGTTACGTGCGCACGGGCATCGTGCGGGCGATGGCCCAGATGAAGGCGATCTGGGCTCGGGCTGACCTGGGCGCGCAGGAG
>DATLLC010000365.1:0-15799 GCA_035538015.1 Vicinamibacterales bacterium | reverse complement strand
AGTCGGGTTCGAGAAGTTGTTCTGGATGCCGATATCCACGGGCGCATCGTTCATGGCGTTCTGAATCCCTTCGCCGAACACCAGGCCGACGCGAATCACGTTGTTCTCGCCGGCATTGACCCCTGACGTCAGGTTCAGGCCCCAGCCGGTGGCGTTGCCGGAAAGGTCGAAGGTGTCGTCCTGCACGTCATCCCAGCTGATCCACCGCAGCAGGCCCGCGGCGCGCACGTATCCCCACTTGTCCCCAGCCCTGTATGCCGCCGAGATGTCGGGAGCGGGGAATCGGCCGTGAATGCCGTCCAGCTCGATACGGTCGTCGTAGATCCCCTGGTCGCCGCTCGCGCCCGGACGCTCGAGGGCGATCACCAGGCTGCTGTTCTCCTTTTTCATCGCCGTATAGCGAAGCTGGACGTTGCGGAACCACGCAATCCCGGTTGGTCCAAAGTACTCCACCGAATTCGGGAACACATCCGTGTCCGAGAACGGGCTCCAGGTCTGGCCCGCGCCGAATCGCCCCAGTTCGCCGTAGGCATGCCGCAAGCGGAACGTGGTTTGGCCTTCGTCAACGCCGGTGCCGAAGAGCTCGAACTCGAAGGTGGTCTGCAGCTCCCCCAGTTTCGTTGGCGTAAATCCCTTGACGCCGAGCCGACTCTGGCGCACGCCGGCAAACACGGTCCCGTCCTTGCCGAACTCCTCGTCGAACTTCGGAAGCCGCGTGACCCGCATGGTGTCGAACCAGTTCGGGTTGATGCTCGTGAAGTTGTAGCCGAAGTCGAGCATCGCGAATCCGTAGATGTCCAGGCGGGGCTTCGGCTCGTCCGCCGCCGCCGGTTGCTGTGCCCACACTGGCGTGGCCACGACGGCGATGGCCAGGAAGATGACTAGGCGCTTCACGAGCGTTCTCCTTCTGAGCTGGCAAATAGTAGGTTCACGGTTCCCCGGCTTGGCCCTTCGGTTCTCATCCGGGCGCAACCGACGGCGCGCCTGCTCGAACCGGGGGGCCCTCATCTCGCCCACCGCGTCAGTGGGCCACCGTTGACAGGCGAGGTGTGATCGCGCGTATCAGTGGGAGAGACGTTCATGCCCACCCGCTGGTCTTTGCGGCAAAGGGTGATGAGGAAAAGCCGACCAGTACCGCCGCGCCCGTCAAGGGCTGCCTCAAAGCAGTCCCTACACTAGTCACGATCACGACGCACCGCCTCGACGTACTCCAGGCCTTCCTGCCTGGAGACGAAATCGAACTCCACGCAGGGGCGCTCGGCGGCGGCTTCCAGGATTTGGAGCACCTTCGTGAACGCGTCCGATCGCACGCGGGTCTTCATCGCTCGCTCCGTGGCCCAACGCTCCTCGCAATGTACTTCGGTTCCGGCCTGACCCTCTTCCTCCGGAATCGTCCAGACCTGGCAGCCGAGGCAACCGGGCTCCAGTCGCGTCGCCCGCATCAAGGTGCGGAGTGCGTCCTCGATGGCCCGGGCCTGAAACGTGGGCGCATGCAATGAGAGAGACAGGCGCACCATGCTGCTGCGGCACTGCAGAACAGATACCAGATCTGTGTAAAGCCCCAAGCTCGGCAGCTAAGCGACTGCAATGGCGGCAGTTACCTTGGATGCGGTGGGCTCGCGTGCTGCCGGGAGGGGACTCATGCCCCCGGAATCTCGAAGCCGGTTGCTGGAATTCCGGGGGCACGGCCTCGCCGCCGCACCAGTACAGGCGGGGAGTGAGTCGCAACCGGGGCGCACGAATGTTGCATCATGAGGTGCGCGCGCATGGACGCTTCCCCTCCACCCACCCCGGACTCGATGATCGACGCCGCACGACTCCGCTGGCAGCGTGCGCTCCACTACGTGCGCAGCCAGGTCACATGGAATCGCGTCTACCGCGCGACCAGCTACATCCGTTCGGCGCTGTGGATCGTGCCCTTCTTTGCGATCCTGGTGGTGCTCCTCGTCGCGCCGCCGTTGCGATGGCTCGACGGGTGGTTACAGTGGCGCGTCACGGGGCTCAGCGTCACGGGCGCGACGACGCTCTATCAGACAGTCATCACGCTGACGCTGTCGTTCCTGGTCTTCACGTTCGGCTCGCTGCTCGTGGCCGTGCAGATCGCCGGCGGACAGCTCACACCGCGGATCATCGCCACCACCCTGCTCCGCGACAACGTGGTGCGATACAGCGTCGGCCTGTTCGTGTTCTCCCTGATCTTCGCGGTGATGGCACTGGATCGTCTGGAGAACCGGGTGCACGAGATCCTGACGCTGGTCGCCGCTGTGCTCGCGATTGCGTCCCTGGCCACATTCCTCTTCCTCATCGATTACGCGGCCCGGCTGCTCCGCCCGGTCAGCATCCTGGCCCGGGTCGGCGACGAGGGCCTCGACGTCATCAAGGCGATCTATCCCAGGCCCACGTCGGACCGAGACCAGGAAGTGTCTGCCAGCGTCGCGTTGCCCGACGGGCCACGCCGGGTCGTCTCGCACGAGGGCCGTTCGGAGATCGTGTTGGCGCTCGACATCCCCACCCTCGTGCGCGAGGCGGAATGGACTGGCGGCATCCTTGAGTTCGTGCCGCGGGTGGGCGACTTCGTCGCGAGCGAAGAACCGCTGTTCGTCCTGCACGGCGGGGCCGCCATGGTCGATGACCGCGTGTTGCGCAGCGCCGTGGCCTTCGGCCCCGAGCGAACGATGGAGCAGGATCCGCTGTTCGCTTTCCGGATCCTCGTCGACATCGCCATCAAGGCGCTGTCCCCCGCCATCAATGATCCGACCACCGGCGTCATCGCCCTCGATCAGATCCAGCGCCTCCTCCGCGTGGTCGGACGCCGGCATCTGCGGGGCGAGGCCATCTTCGACTCCACCGGGCAGCAGCGCGTCATCTTCCGCACGCCCAACTGGGATGCGTTCGTGCACGTTGCCTGTCACGAGATCCGGATGTACGGTGCCGGCAACGTGCAGATTGCGCGGCGCCTGCGCGCGCTGCTCGACAACCTGATCGCATCGCTGCCGGCGCATCGGCACCCCGAGCTGATGGCCGAGCGTCGCCGCCTCGACCTCACCATCGCCAGGCACTTCGCGCTCGCCGAGGACCTCGCCCTCGCCAGCGAGCCAGACCTCCAGGGCCTTGGCGGCTCGCCGGGCCCGCGGCCGTCCATCGTCAACCCAGGGCAGGAGCCGTAGGCGGCGAGCCTAGCCAAGCACTGCCAGTCAACGCGTCTGGAGGAGTTCCCATGATTCGCGTCAAATTCCCCATCCTCGTCGTGGCGTGCGGATTCGGGCTCGTCACCGCCACCGCGGCCTCCCAGCCACAGGTCAGCCAGATCGAAACCGCCAAGGGAGTCGGCACTGTCACCACCGACCAGATCAAGGGCCAGGTCGTCGAAGTCGAAGGCAACAACCTCCTGGTCAAGCTGACCTCAGGTGAGCTGCGGACGTTCAAGGTCGCAGCATGAAGTAAGACACGGCTCATGAGCAGTCCCGTTCCCGGGTTGGGGCCAGCCCTGCCGCCACTGGCCGTCGCGGCCGTATTCACCGTGATGTTCGCGCTGGGACTGGGCATCGTCCCAGGCGAGCTCGTGTCGATACGGTCGCGGCCCGGCCTCGTGGCCCGCAGCCTCTTCTCGGTGCTGGTCGCGGTACCGGTGATGGCCGTCACCGTCGTCCAGGTGTTCGACCTGCCACGATTCACCGAGATCGGACTGGTCCTGATGTCCATTTCGCCGGGTGCGCCAGTCGCCTTGAAACGATCCCTCGACGCCGGCGGGCACCGCGCGTTTGCGCCGGCACTGCAGCTGGTCGTGGCCCTGTTCGCGGTGGTCACGCTCCCGACCTCCATCGCACTGCTCAACCGCTTCTACGAAGGGCAGGCGTGGGTCCACCCGGCGTCGGTGGCGCGGCAGGTATTCGTTGCGCAGCTGCTCCCATTGAGCCTCGGCATGTTGGTCCGGTTTCTCCTCCCGGCGCGGGCCATCTGGTTGGGACCGCGGTTGGGCAGGTTCGGGATGGGCCTGCTCCTCGTGGTCGCCCTCCTCATCGTCATCGCCGTCGCGCCTGCCGTGCTCGGCACCGGAGCACGGCTCGCGCTGGCGAGCGCGGTGGTCACGGCGCTGGCGTTGGCGGCCGGGCACCTACTCGGCGGCCCCGAGCCCGCCACCCGGATGGCCGTGGCCATCAGCAGCGCAGCGCGGAACCCTGGCCTGGCCCTGCTTGTGGTCACACTCAATCCGGTGCCGCCAGCTGTCGGCGCGGCTGTGATGACGTATTTCCTTGCCTCAGCCCTGACAATCGTGCCCTATGTAATTTGGCAGCGACCTCGGCGAGAATGACCGCACCGCACAACGACGTTGACGGCGTGACCGCCGACGAAGCGCTCGCACGACTCATCGCCGGTAACGAGCGGTTCCTGCGGGGCGCGGCGCGCTTTCCGACCGTGCAGAAGGAGATCCTGGCCGATCTGGCGAAGGGCCAGCGTCCGTACGCCACCATCATCGGCTGCAGCGATTCGCGCGTGCCGCCGGAGCTCGTCTTCGACGTCGGCTTCGGCGAGCTGTTCGTCATCCGCGTGGCCGGCAACGTGATCGGGCCGGCGGTGATGGGAAGCATTCAGTACGCGGCCGTGCACCTGAGGACGCCGCTGTTCGTGGTGATGGGCCACGAGGGATGCGGCGCCGTCCAGGCCGCGCTTGCGGCCCGGAACGACGGCGCGCGGCAACCATCGCGCATCGCCCTGCTCCTCGACTGGATCGTGCCGGGACTCGAGTCGGTCGATGCCAGCCAGGCTCCTGACCAGCAGATGGCTGCCGCCGTCGAAGCTAACGTGCGCTGGTCGATGCGCCAGCTGCTCGAGACGCCTGAAGGCCAGGCCCGGATGTCGGAGGGGGTGCTGAAACTGGTGGGCGCAGTGTACGAACTGCGAACGGGACGCGTCAGATTCCTGGCGTGAGCCGCCTCGACCGTGCGACGGCTCAGTCCAAGGAAATTCCCCGAGGTCGTGACGATTACGGCCACTGTCGAGGCGATTGACGCGACGACGCGCACCCTGACGGTCAAGACCCGCTATTACGACAACATCGTCACTCGCCTGAAGCCGGCAGGCGAGCACATTGCCCACGCTCGGCTGCCGGAATACGGGCCTTCCGTGAAATGCGCGATGCCGGCCGCCGGACGACACTCGACTATGCTAAGGAGTCGCTCCCAGATACGTCGGGTCACGGGAGAGTCGACGGGATGGCCGGCCATTCGTGGGACCGAGAATCGACGTACAGGAGACGAATGTGAAGAGGGTATCGGAACCAGCAAGGGCCGCGGCTGTCGCGCTTGTCGTCGCCGCGTGTTCGGCGGCCTGCAGCGAGCCACCGCCCGCCGCAGCACCTCCGCCTCCGGAGGTCCTCGTCGCCGATGTCATTCAGCGCGACGTGCCAGTCTATCTCGAGCTCGTCGGCCAGACCCAGGGCTACCAGGACGTGGAGATTCGGGCCCGTGTCGAGGGGTACCTCACGAACATGGCCTTCCAGGAAGGGTCGCTCGTGCGCAAGGGCGCCCTCCTCTACGAGATCGACCGCCTGCCGCTCGAGGCGATCCTGGCGCAGTCCAAGGCCGATCAGGCGACCGCGGAAGCACGCCTCGCCAAGGCCAACAACGACGTCGCGCGGTATCGGCCGCTGGTCGCCAAGCAAGCCGTGAGTCAGCGCGAGCTCGATGACGCGGTCGCTGAGCAGGATGCCGCGCGGTCGCAGGTCGACGCCGCCAAGGCCGCCGTCGACAAGTCGGCGCTCGATCTGAGCTATACGCGCATCACCGCCCCGATCAGCGGGCTCATCGGCACGGCGCTCGTCAAGGCCGGCAACCTCGTCGGCCGCGGCGAGAGCACGCTGCTGACCACGATTTCCCAGATCGATCCCGCGCTCTTCCGCGTCGGCGTCACCGAGGCCGACTACCTGCGGATAGCGCGTCGCAACATCGACAGCGGCCGTAAGGGCGGGCCGCAGACCGGCATCCGCCTGACCCTCGCCGACGGCACGGTGTATCCCCACACTGGGAAGGTCAACGTCGTGGATCGCGCGGTCGACCCGACGACGGGGACCCTGGGCATCCAGCTGCTGTTTCCGAATCCGGATCTGCTCCTCCGCCCGGGGCAGTACGGGCGCGCCCGAGCGCTCCTCGACAACAAGCCCGGCGCGCTCCTCGTGCAGCAGCGAGCGGTCCAGGAGCTCCAGAACCTGTACAGCGTTGCCACCGTGGACGGTAGCGGCAAGGTGGCCTTCAAGAACGTGAAGGTGGGTCCGCGCGTGGACTCGCTGTGGGTCATCGAGGAGGGACTGACGGCCAGCGACAAGGTGGTGGTCGAGGGCCTGCAGCGCATCCAGGACGGGATGACCGTGACGGCCAAGCCGGCGCCGCCAATGCCGGTGCCGGAGAAGACCGAGGCCGTCACCACGGCCGGCGAGGCGAAGTAAGCCATGGCACGTTTTTTCGTCAACCGGCCGATCGTCGCGATCGTGATCTCGATTGTGACGGTGCTGCTCGGCGCCGTCGCCATGCAAGGGCTGCCGATTGCCCAGTATCCCGAGATCGTCCCGCCGATGGTGCAGGTCACCACCACCTTCATCGGCGCCAGTTCGACCGACGTCGAGGCCTCGGTCGCAACGCCGCTCGAGCAGCAGATCAACGGCGTCGAGCAGATGATCTACATGAAGTCCACCAACGCCAACGACGGCACCCTGACGCTCAAGGTGTCGTTCGAGGTCGGCTCGAACCTGGACATGGACAACGTGCTCACGCAGAACCGCGTGTCACAGGCCCAGCCCCAGATGCCGCAGTCGGTGAAGAACTACGGCGTCTCGGTGAAGAAGGCGCTGGCGTTTCCCCTCCTGGTCATCTCGATCAAGTCGCCGAATGGCACTTACGACAGCAGCTTCCTGTCGAACTACACGACCATCAACATCAACGACGCCATCGCCCGCATCCAGGGGGTCGGCCAGATCAATCTGTTCGGCGGCAGCGACTACGCGATGCGCGTGTGGCTTCGGCCCGACGTCATCGGGCGGCTCGGGCTGACGATTCCGGAGATCGCCAACGCCATCTCGGCGCAGAACCAACTGTCGCCAGCCGGGCAGATCGGCGGCCCGCCCGCGGCGCAGGGCACGGAGTACACCTACACCGTGCGCACCCAGGGCCGCCTGCTCAACGAGGAGGAGTTCGGCAACATCCTGGTGCGAACGACGGCGCAGGGTGAGGTGCGGCTGCGGGACGTGGCCCGGCTCGAACTCGGCACGATGCTCTACAACGCCGTCGGCCGCCACAACGGGACGCCCTCGGCGGTCATCGCGGTATTCCAGATCCCGGGCACCAACGCCCTCGACGTCGCCAACCGTATTAAGGCGACGATGGAACAGCTCAAGCAGCGGTTCCCGCGCGACATGGAATACGTGGTGTCGCTGGACACCACCCTGCCAGTCACCGAGGGCATCAACGAGATCGTCCACACGCTGTTCGAAGCAGTCGGGCTGGTCATCGTGGTCGTCTTCGTGTTCCTGCAGAACTGGCGCGCGACGCTGATTCCGCTCATGACCGTGCCGGTCTCGCTTATCGGTGCGTTCATCTTCTTCCCGATGCTCGGCTTCTCGATCAACGTGTTGTCGCTGCTCGGCCTCGTCCTAGCCATCGGCATCGTCGTGGACGATGCGATCGTGGTGGTGGAAGCGGTGATGCACCACATCGAGCACGGCATGGAGCCGAAAGAAGCCACGATCAAGGCAATGGAGGAAGTGTCGGGGCCGGTGGTGGCCATCGGCCTCATCCTGGCAGCGGTGTTCGTGCCGGTAGGCTTCATGGGCGGCATCAGCGGCCTGCTGTATCAGCAGTTCGCCATCACCATCGCGTTGTCGGTGCTCTTGTCGGTGGTCAACGCCCTGACCCTCAGCCCCGCGCTCGCGGGTATGCTGCTGAAGCCGGTGAATCCCAACAAGAAGAGCATCCTGCAACCCTTCTACAACGGGTTCAACAAGGTGTTCGGCTGGACCACGGATCGCTACGTGAGCTTCGCCGGCGTCCTGGTCCGGAAGATGTTTCGCGGCATCGTGTTCATGGGCGTGCTGATCTACTTGATCGTGATGCTCGTGCAACGGATTCCGGGCGGGTTTGTTCCAGAGGAGGACCAGGGCTACCTCCTCGTCAACGCGCTGCTGCCCGACGCGGCATCGCTCGAGCGGACCGACGCGGTGATGAAGAGGGTCGAGAAGATCCTCGAAGAGCACGAAGCCGTCGAGGGGTTCAACACCATCAGCGGCTTTTCGCTGATCACCGGCGCCTACTCCTCGAACATGGGCTTCTTCTTCGTCCAGCTGAAGCCGTGGGAGGAGCGTCACAGCCCCGAGCTGGTGTCCTTCGGGGTGATAAACGCGCTCAATCGCGCCTTCGCCCAGCAGATACCGGAGGCGGGTGTCATCGCCTTCGGACCGCCGGCGATCCCGGGCCTCGGCACCGGGTCCGGGTTCACGATGCAGTTGCAGGACCGCAGCGGCGGCTCGCCGGAGTACCTGGCGCAGCAGACGCAGCGCTTCTTGGAGGCGGCGCGCAAGCGGCCCGAAATCGGCCGCATCGGCAGCCTCTACCGTGCGAGCGTCCCACAGATCTATGCGGATATCGATCGGAGCAAGGTCCTCAGAGCCGGCGTGCCGCTGAACGACGTGAACACGACGCTCGGGGCGCTGCTCGGCAGCTCGTACATCAACGACTTCAACCGGTTCGGCCGCGTCTACAAGGTCTACGTGCAGGCGGAGCCGGAGTTCCGGCGGGATCCGAAACAGATCGGGCTCTTCTTCGTGAAGAACAAGGACGGCGGCATGGTGCCGCTCGACACGCTGGTGTCGACGCGGCCGACCCAGGGGCCCGAGTTCACGAACCGCTTCAACTTGTTCCGGTCGGCGGAGCTGACCGGCGTGCCGGCGGACGGCTACTCGTCCACCCAGGCGCTCGACGCGCTGGAAGCAACCGCGCGCGAGGTGCTGCCTCCCGACATGAGCTTCGACTGGGCCGACATGTCGTTCCAGGAGCGGCGCGCTCCGGGTGTGGCCACGGTGTTCGCGCTGGCTATTTTCCTGGTGTTCCTGATCCTGGCGGCGCAGTACGAGAGCTGGGGCCTGCCGTTCAGCGTGCTGCTCGGCACGCCATTCGCGGTGTTCGGCGCCTATCTGGGCCTGTTCCTCGCGCGCACCTACATGGGCCCGAGCTACGTGAACAACGTGTTCGCGCAGATCGGCCTCATCATGCTCATCGGACTCGCCGCCAAGAACGCCATCCTCATCGTCGAGTTTGCGAAGATGGAGTTCGACAAGGGCACGCCGCTCGTCGAGGCGGCGCTGCTGGCCGCGAAGCTCCGCTTCCGGCCCATCCTGATGACCGCGTTCGCGTTCATCCTTGGTGTGGTGCCGCTGCTGACCGCTTCCGGCGCCGGCGCCGAGGGCCGCAAAGTGATGGGCATGGCCGTGTTCGCTGGCATGCTCGTCGCGACGATCCTCGGCGTGATCCTGATCCCGATGCTGTACGTGCTGGTGATGAAGGTCACCGGCGGTGCGCGAGCGCCGGTCCCGAGTGCCGCGCCACCGCCGGCAATGGTGCCCGAGCACGGGGGAGGGCACTGAGATGCGGCGTCGTTCGCCTCACGCTCTGGCCCCCGTCCTCGCCGTCTCCGTGACCCTGGCCGGATGCACCGTCGGTCCCAACTACGAGCGCCCGCAAGTCATCAGCCCCGACCAGTTCCGGTTCGTCGACGGAACGGCCCAGGCGCAAACGCTGGCCGATACCCCCTGGTTCGACGTGTTCCAGGAGCCCGAGCTCCAGGCGCTGCTCAAGGAGGCCCTCAGCAACAACCTCGATCTGCAGGTGGCGCTGGCCCGGATCGAAGAGACGCGGGCCCGCGCCGGCATTGCCAAGTCGTACTACTACCCGCAAGTGGACGGAACGTTCGACGGTGTGTTGCGGGGGTCGAGCAGCGATAAGCCAGAAGGAAGCGAATCGGTCACCGAGAACGCCAGCTACGGCTTCCAGCTCTCGTGGGAGATCGACCTGTTCGGCAGGCTGCGGCGCCAGCGCGAAGCGGCGCTGGCCCTCCTGCTGGCAAGCGAGCAGAACCGGCGCGGCGTGCTGGTCACACTCATCGGGGACGTGGCATCCACCTACTTCCTGCTGCGCGAACTGGACCTGCAGCTCGAGATCGCGCGCCGGACGCTGGCGCTCAACGACGAGACCGTCGCCTATTTCAGGAACCGGCTCGACGGCGGCGTGTCGAATCGCCTCGAGGTGGACCGCATCGTCGCCAACCGCGCGCAAACGGCGGCCTCCATTCCGGACATCGAGCGGCAGCGGGCGTATGCCGAAAACCTCCTGTCGTTCCTCCTCGGACGCGGCCCCGGTCCGATCACGCGCCCGGCGCTGCCGCTGGGCGAGAAACCGCCCCCGCCGGTACCGCAGGGGCTGCCGACGCAGTTGCTGGAGCGGCGGCCCGACGTCGCGCTCGCCGAGCAGCTGCTGGTCGCCGCCAATGCCGACATCGGCGCCGCCAAGGCGTTGTTCTTTCCGACGCTCAGCCTCACTGGGTTTCTCGGCGGCGTCAACGGGGACCTCACCAGCTTTTTGGGAGGCGGCGGGGCCGTGTGGTCCCTCACGCCGAGCCTTTTCCAGCCAATCTTCAATGCCGGACGTCTGAAGCAGAACGTGGCCGTGATGCAGGCTCGCTTCGATGCGGCGGTGGCCGAGTACCGGAAGGCGGCCCTGAACGGGTATCGCGAGGTGGCCAATTCGCTGGTGACGATTCAGAAGCTGGCGGAGATCCGGACCCAGCAGGAGATCGGCGTCGAGGCGCTGACTGACGCCGCCGACCTCTCCCGCGCCCGCTACGACTCCGGTCTGGCGAGCTACATCGAGATTCTGACCGCCGATCAGGACCTGTTCACCCGCCAGTTGCTGCTGGCGCAGACCCAGGGCGCCGAGCTGCGGGCCCGCGCCGAGCTCTATCGCACCCTCGGGGGGGGATGGCAGGGACAGCCCTGACGGAAGGCAGAAAGGGTACCATTTGCTTTGCGTGGTGCCGTCTCCGGGGCAATCCCCGGCATGCCGGGGGCGGCGAGGCGCATAGCCTTCGCACCGCTGTGACACGATCGGACAAGATGCTTTGGATGCTAGCAGTTAGGATTGTCGGCCCACGACAACCGCCTGGCACAGGTTCTGCCTTCTAATCGGATGGGCCTGTGTCGTGTGGCCAGGCGAGTTGTCGTTCCCCAACGAAATTGAGGATCTCCATGAAAGCCAAGGAAGACCGTGAAACCTCGTTCCCGCCGATGACCGACCCAAACGCGATCGAGGTACCGGCGGGCTTCGACCGGCGCGCGTTCCTGATGCGGAGCGCCGTCGTCGGCGCCGCCAGCGTCATGACCGGCTGCTCGCCAGCCGCTCCGCCCGCCGCCACCACCGCGGCACCACCCCCGCCACCGGCCCCGAAGGGCAATGTGTCGGAGGAACTCAACGTCGTCAAGAAGGCCAAGGGGCCCGTGATGACGACGATCGACGAGTTCTACAAGGTCGGCCCTGGCCCCTCGAGCTCACACACGATCGGGCCGATGCGCATCACCTACGACTTCTACCAGCGCTGCACGAAGCTGCCGGCCGACCAGCTCGCGAAGGCGACGGACCTCAAGGTTCACCTGTTCGGCAGCCTGAGCGCGACCGGCCTGGGCCACGGCACCGAGCGCGCCTCGCTGGCCGGCATCATCGGCAAGGAGCCGGCCACGGTGGAACCGGAGTTCCTCGACGGCCTGGTCAGTAACCCGAACCAGACCTTCCCCGTCAAACTCGGCGACAAGACCATCAATGTCACGCTGAAGAACATCGTCTACGACTCGCCCAAGGGCGAATTCCCCCACCCCAACACGATGACGTGCAAGCTGATGGCCGGAAACGACGTCATCTACGAGCTCGAGTACTACTCGGTCGGCGGCGGGTTCATCGAATGGAAGGGCTACGAGCCGCCCAAGAAGGGCCAGCCGAAGTACCCGTATGCGACGATGGCAGAGCTGCTGAAGCATGCCGAAGGGAACAAGCTCTCGGTAGCGCAGGTCGTGATGGCCAACGAGATCGCGGTGTCGGGCAAGAGCGAGGCCGAGATCACCGCTTTTGTCGACAAGATCCACACCGCCATGGTCAACATCGTCAAGGCCGGCCTGGCGGCCAAGCCCGGCACGCTGCCTGGGCCGATCAAGCTGAAGACGAAGGCCAGCGAGGTGTATACGCGCGCGATGGACGACAAGTATGAAACGCAGCGCGCCGTTGGCGTCGTCGCCGCCTATGCGCTGGCTGGATCCGAAGAGAACGCCCGCGGCCACCTGGTGGTGACGGCACCGACGGGCGGGTCGGCCGGCGTGATGCCGGCGCTCGTCTACGTCCTCGGCGAGGGCGGACGCAAGCTGCCGAAGGACAAGATTCGGAACGGCTTCCTCGCCGCAGCCGCGATCGGCTACCTGTGCAAGCACAACGCGACACTGTCTGGCGCCGAGGGCGGCTGCCAGGCGGAGATCGGCGTCGCCTCGGCGATGGGCGCGGCGTTCATCGCCGAAGCCCATGACTTCCCGCCGCAGGTGGTCGCCAACGCCGCGGAATCGTCGCTCCAGCATCACCTCGGCATGACGTGCGACCCGGTCGCCGGCTTCGTCCAAGTGCCCTGCATTGAACGGTGCGCGTTCGGCGCCGTGAAGTCCTGGACCGGATTCATGATCGCGAGCAACGAGATCCCCGCCAACCGGCGGCTGGACTTCGACACCACCGTATCGGCGATGGCGCTGACCGCGAAGGAGATGAACACTAAGTACAAGGAGACGTCTGAAGGCGGCCTGGCCGTGTCCGTCGTGCTCTGCTAGAGACTCTTACTGCGGCATCGGGCGGGACGTTGAGGCCGGACGTGAGCACCACGTCGAGGACAGTGGCGGTCGCGTGGCTCGTGACGGCGGTGTACTACTTCTTCCAGTACACCCTGCGATCGGCGCCCGCGGTGATGATGCCGGAGTTGTCCGGCGCCTTCGGGATGAGCACCGCAGCCGTCGCGTCCCTCGTTGGGTTGTTCTACTACGGCTACTCGCCATTCAGCCTCGTCGCGGGCGCGGCCATGGACCGCCTCGGCCCGCGGCGGGTCGTGCCACTGGGCGCGGCAGCCGTCGGTGTTGGGGCCCTGCTGTTCGCAACCGGCTCCAGCCCCCTGGCGAGCGTTGGGCGGCTGTTGCAGGGCGCCGGTGGGGTTTTTGCGCTGGTCGCCGCCGCGTACATCGCCACCACCAACTTTCCGGCGTCGAAGGCCGCGACGTTGATCGGAGCGACGCAAATGTTCGGGATGGCTGGCGGATCGGCCGGGCAATTTCTGGTCGGACCGCTCATCGCCTCCGGCGTCCCGTGGAGCACGTTCTGGGCGGGCATGGGCATCGCGGGGCTGGTGATCAGCGTCATCCTCCACGTGCTGCTGCCGGAGCAGGCGCCGGCTGCCCGGCCTGACAACTGGCTGAAGGAGGCGGCGGGATCCATCGGGCTGGTCTTCCGGAACCCGCAGTCGATTCTGTGCGGCATGATCGCCGGCCTGATGTTCATCCCGACCACGATCTTCGACATGGTCTGGGGCGTCCGGTATCTGCAGGACGCGATCGGCTACGAGTACTCCGAGGCCGTTCTGCGCTCCGCCACGGTGCCGTTCGGCTGGATCATCGGTTGTCCGCTTCTCGGCTTCGTGTCGGACAGGATTGGGCGGCGCAAGCCGGTGATCGCCATCAGTGCAGCCGTGCTGCTCCTGTGTCTGGTGTGGATCCTGTACGGTCCGCCGGCGATCGTCCCACCGTATGTACTGGGCCTGCTGACGGGCATCGCCTCGGGGGCGGCGATGCTGCCCTACACCGTGATCAAGGAGGCAAACCCGCCGCACGTGAGCGGCTCGGCCACCGGCGTCGTCAACTTTCTCAACTTCACGTTCAGCGCGCTGCTGGGGCCCGTCTTCGCGAGCATGCTCATGCGGGCGAGCGGCGGCGCCTCGCAGATGACTGTCGCACACTACCAGGCTACCTTCACCCCGCTCATCTACGGGGTCGGCCTGGCAGTCGTCCTCACTCTCTTTCTCAAGGAGACCGGTCCTGGCGTTCGCCTGGCCGCGATGACTCCCGCACGAGCTACGTCATGAGCCACGTCACGAATCACGTCACGGGAACGGGAAAGTACGAACAGCTGCTGGAGCGCTGCCGGAGCCTGCCGCCGATTACGACCGCGGTCGCACATCCGTGCGAGAACTCCGCGCTGGCAGGAGCGATGGAGGCGGCGCAGCTCGGGCTGATCACGCCCATCCTCGTCGGCCCGGCAGCGAAGATCGCCGAGGTGGCCAGAGCCCAGGGGATCGACCTGGGCACGGTCCGGATTGTCGATGCACCGCACAGTCACGCATCCGCCGCGCGGGCTGTGGAGCTGGTGCGGCAGGGCGAGGCCGAGCTGCTGATGAAGGGCAGCCTCCACACCGACGAGTTGCTGGGCGCGGTGGTGGCGCGGGAAACGGGCCTGCGCACCGGGCGGCGACTCAGCCACGTGTTCATCATGGATGTCCCCACCTATCACAAGGTGTTGATCGTCACCGACGCCGCCATCAACATCGCGCCGAGCCTCGAGGACAAGGTGGACATCTGCCAGAACGCGATCGATCTCGCGGTGTCGCTGGGCGTGGCGCAGCCGAAGGTGGCCATCCTCGCCGCGGTTGAAACCGTCACTTCGAAGATGCCGGCGACCATCGATGCGGCGTCGCTCTGCAAGATGGCGGAGCGCGGCCAGATCAAGGGCGGCCTGCTCGACGGCCCGCTGGCGTTCGACAACGCCATCAGCAAGGACGCGGCGCGGGTGAAAGGGATCGCGTCCGAGGTCGCCGGCGATCCCGACATCCTGCTCGCGCCCGATCTCGAGGCCGGCAACATCCTGGCCAAGCAGCTGACGTTTCTGGCCAACGCAGACAGCGCGGGACTGGTACTCGGCGCCCGTGTACCGATCATCCTGACCAGCCGCGCCGACAGCGTGCGATCGCGGATTGCGAGTTGCGCCGTCGCGATGCTGGCGGCGCATGCCCGCCGCAATGCCCAGGTGCGGTGATGGACGACTACGCACTGGTCCTCAATGCCGGGTCCTCGAGCCTGAAGTTCTGTGTGTATCGCAGGCCGGAGGCAGCCTCGTGGAGCCTGGAGGCGCGCGGGCAAATCGAAGGCATCGGGACCTCGCCCCGGTTCACGGCCAAGGACGGCGCAGGCGCGACCCTCGCCACCGAGACACTCGACGCCACCGTGCGCGATGTGCCGGCGGCGCTCGACGGGCTTGCTGCCTGGCTCCGCGGCCGCTACGGCGGAGCGCGTGTGCTGGGCGTCGGGCACCGCGTCGTCCACGGCGGCGCGAAGTATGCTTCGCCCGTGGTCGTGACGCCCGACGTGATCGCGGACCTCACGACGCTGGTGCCACTGGCGCCGCTCCATCAGCCCTACAACCTGGCGGCCATCGAAGCGGTGGCCGAGCGCCTGCCTGGCGTTCCGCAGGTCGCCTGCTTCGACACGAGCTTCCACCGGGGCCAACCGGCGGTCGCCGAGATCGTCCCGCTGCCGGCCGAGATCCGGCAGCGAGGCGTGCAGCGCTACGGCTTCCACGGCCTCTCCTACGCCTGCATCGCCGACCGGCTGCGCGAGGTCGACCCGGCTTTGGCGCGGGGCGCTGCCGAGCCGGCCGAGGAGCCACGCCTCGATCCGGTCCAGTGCCGCGCCCAC
>DATLLC010000364.1:0-3261 GCA_035538015.1 Vicinamibacterales bacterium | reverse complement strand
CGTCCAGCCCGTCAGGAAACGGCGCGAAGGCCGCCGGTGTCGCGGGGAGGCGGCGGACGGCGGTGACGACGCCATCGGGGGTGTCCGGCCGGTCCGTCGCGGAACCCGGCGCGAGCACCTGCAGCGCCCCCTGGAGGGCCGTTTCCTTGCGTGCCTGCGTCCGGAGGGCCGGCACGGATGAGGACGAGGGCGCAGCCATGCGAATTGCCGTGCAGAAGATGCTACACGAAAACTTGGCGAAAGAGGCGGGTTGGACGCTCAGGAGCCAACCGGCGCCAACTCCGTCGAGTAAACCCGCCCGCCGCCGGCATTCACGAGCGACACGGTCAGCACGCGGCTGCGCGGGTCGGCCTCCAGCAAGCCGAAGAACTGCAGGCCGGCACTCGGCGGACGATTCGGCGGCAGATCGTTCGGCACGCCCGAGAACCGCACCTCGGGACCGAACGTGCCGTCGAGGGGAACGGGGGCGAACGTTCCCGCGTGGGCGGGGCCGGCCACGAACTCCCAGAACGGATCGAAGTCCACGCCCTTCGCTCGGGTGGCGTCGTAGTGATGCGCCGCGCAGTAATGGACATCGGCGGTCACCCACACGACGTTCCGGACCGCCCTCGCTTTCAACGTCTTCAGCAGTCCCGCCAGTTCGAGCTCCCGCCCCAGCGGGACGCCGTCATCGCCGTTGGCCACGGCTTCATGAAAGCCCATTTGGTGGCCGACGACGAGGCCGAGCGGCATGTCGGCGGCGATGATCTTCCAGGTGGCGCTCGAGCGGGCGAGCGCGTCGGCGAGCCACTGGATCTGCGGCGCGCCCATGAAGGCCGTGTCGGCGCTCGCCGCCGGCTGCCGGTTCTCGCTGTTCGGCCCGCGATAGCTGCGCATGTCGAGCGCGAAGACCTCGACGAGTGGCCCGAAGGGAACCGTGCGATAGATGCGCGTGTCGGCGCCGCCGGTAAGCGCAATCGGATAGTGCTCGAGGAACGCCTGTCGCGCACGCGACGCGAGGACAGCCACGCGCTTCTCCTCGTAGGGCGTGCGCTCGCCCAGCACCTGCGCCGGAAACCAGTTGTCGCGGACTTCGTGATCGTCCCACATCGTCACCTGGCCGACCTCGGCAGCGAAACGGCGGTAGTGCTCGTCGAGCCGGTTATAGAGGTGACAGCCGCGAAACTCGTCGAGGGTCTCGGCGACCCTGGCTTTGGCCGGAGTCATTACGTTCCGCCACGTAGTGCCGTCGTCGAGCGCCACAGTCTCACGGAGCGGTTGGTCGGCATAGATGGTGTCGCCGACGTTCAGGAAGAGGTCGGGCTGGGCCAGGCGCATCGTCTCGAAGAGACGCATCCCGCCTCGCGTGGTGTCGATACCCCAGCCCTGGCCGCAGGTGTCGGCCGACCAGGCGAGCCGCACCGGCCGGCCCGCCGCTGGCGCGGTTCGAAACCGGCCGATCGCGGGTTCGCTGACCGCGCGCGGGCTCGACGGATCTTCGAAGCGGACCCGATAGAAGACGTCTTGCCCCGCTCGAAGGTCCCCAATGGCGACACGGGCCGTGAGCCCGCTCTCCGGGGTTGCGACCGACCCGGACACACGGCGAGCGTTGGCGAACGACTCGGTCGTCGCGTACTCGACGGTGATGCGCGCCGGCCGATCCACGTGCGCCCACACGACAGCGCGGCCGCCGGCAGGGTCGCCGGCGCCCACACCGTAATCGATGCGGGGACGAGCGTTCTCCGACGTGATCATCGCCGGCGCCTGCGCGAACGCCCGCACCGGCAATGCCGTCAGGCCGCCTACTACTCCGTAAAGGAACGTCCGTCGTTGCAAGCGAGCTCCGCTTCACGAAACCACGAAGACACGAAGGGCACGAAGGACGCACGAAGTATCGGGTAACAAACGCGACGTACCCTGCCCCGTCATTCGCGCGATCTCGAAAGATTCGCTTCGTGCCGACCTTCGTGTCCCTCGTGACTTCGTGGTTTCTCTTCCGGGCCTCAGAAGCTGTACTTCAAACCCAACTGAATCACCCTGCCGTCTTCGGCCGTCGTGATCTGCCCGAATGGCGCGGTGCCGATGATGCCATTGGGCTGACCGAATCGCGCCTGGTTCCACAGGTTGAAGGCCTCGATGCGCACCTGGATGCGGTGCCTCTGGTTGAAGTCGAAGTTCTTGAAGATCGACAGATCGGTCCTCTGGAAGCCCGGACCGCGCACGGTGTTGCGGCCGACGTTGCCGGGCCGGTCGCCGGTCTCGGGCAGGGTCCGCAGGTTGAAGCAGCTCGTATCGAAGTACTGCCCTGTCGTCTTGGGCCCGTTGTCCGGATCGCAGGTCACGTCCGGACGCCAGGTCAGGTAGCGAATGTCCAGCGTCGCCCCGCGGTTGATGCTCAGCGGGAACCCGGTCTGGCCCTGGTAGATGCCGTTCAGCTGCCAGCCGCCGGCAACGTAGCGGATCGCTGCGGCCTTGTCCTCCAGCCGCGGCAGCTCGTAGCCGAAGCTGAGAACGAAGCGATGCCGGACGTCGAAGAGCGCCGGCCCCTTCTCGAACTCGAGCGCACGCTCGACGCTGGCCTCGTCGCCTTGCGTCACCGCCAGCACGGGCCTGGCCTCGCCGCCGATGTTGAGGCCCGATACGTGGTCCGTCGCCTCGCTGAGGGTGTAGGACGCCAGGAAGTTGAGGCCGCGCGAGGGCAGCATGCGAAGGCTCATCTGCAGCGAGTCGTACCACGACTGCGCGGCGGAGAACGTCGGGCGCACGAGCGAATATGCCGGCAAGAGGCGGGCGCCCTGGGTGACCTGGCCCGGCGTGTACAGCCCGGGATTGACCTCGATGAAAATCGGCAGGGCATTTCCGCGCGAGCCCACATACGCGACTTCGGCGCCGAGGTTGGCGCCGATTTGCCGCTGCACGCCGATGTTGTAGTGATACGCGTACGGCGACTCGAACTCGTTGCCCCAGCCGATGATGGTCAGGGCTGGCGGGAACGGATTCGGCGGTCCCGCCACCGAGCGCAACGGGTCTGATATCGGGATGAGCGCGGCCGTCGCGGCCGTGGCATTCAGCTCGATGAGCGGCGTGAAGGGCGGCGACAGGACACCGCTCTGGAAGAAGTCGCCCTGGCCGGCGAGCGCGTCATAGAACACGCCGAACGCCGAGCGCACGCTGGTCCTGCCGTCGCCGAACGGATCCCAGGCGACGGCGACGCGAGGAGCGAAGTTGTTCTTGTCCGTGGGCACGATGCCGCGCGGCACGCCGGCATCGCCGGCGTAGACC
>DATLLC010000363.1:0-4643 GCA_035538015.1 Vicinamibacterales bacterium | reverse complement strand
CGATGGGCCACGGACGACGCGGTCAGAGCAGCCACTGGAATCGCCAGCAACGTGAAGGCGAGTTCGTGGGTGAGCCGGGAGAGCAATGCCAGGCCGGCCAGGGGCAGCCAGGTGCCGCCGGGACTGGCCCACCGAAGCTCGGCCCGCGGCCCGCGGGCGAGGAAAACGAGGATTCCGAGGCACGTCAGGAGGAACGGCGCGTAGAAGCGCCCGGTCGTCGCGACGGCCCAGAATGGCAGCGACATCCCGACGAGCATCGCCGCCACCACGCCTGCCGCGGGTGATGCGACACGTCGGACGAGTGCGTAGAACAGGCTCAAGACGCTGGCGCTGCACAGCAGGCTGACGCCACGGAACGCGGGCAACTCGAGACCGGTCGCGGCGCGCGCGAGCCACGAGACGTAGGAGTAGAGCAGGCCGCGATCGTAGAGCAGTCCCGAAGGAAGCAAGGGCAGGCCGTGCGCGCGGATGCCGCGTACGGCGAATACGGTGAACTCCTCGTCGGGAGAGTAGCCGGGACGAAACAGGGCCGGGGCGCCGGCGACGATCACCACCCCCGCCAGGGCGATGACGAAGCCGCGGCCGGCGCGTGCCGTCACGCGACCGTGATGGCCTTGTCCAGGTAGACGTCCTGGATGGCGTTCAGCAACGCGGTGCCCTCCTTCATCGGGCGCTGGAACGCCTTCCGTCCCGAGATCAGGCCCATGCCGCCGGCGCGCTTGTTGATCAGCGACGTCTTGACTGCTTCCTGGAGGTCGCTCGCCCCCGCGGAGGCGCCGCCCGAGTTGATCAGCCCGGCCCGGCCCATGTAGCAGTTGGCCACCTGATACCGGGTGAGGTCGATCGGGTTGTCGCTCGTGAGCTCCGAGTACACCTTCTTGTGCGTCTTGCCGAAGTTGAGCGCCGTGTACCCGCCGTTGGTCTCTGGCAGCTTCTGCTTGATGATGTCGGCCTCGATGGTCACGCCGAGGTGGTTGGCCTGGCCGGTGAGGTCCGCCGCCAGGTGGTAGTCGGTCTCCTTGGTCTTGAAGGCGGAATTGCGCGTATAGCACCAGAGCACGGTGAACATGCCCAGCTCGTGCGCGCGCTGGAACATCTCGGTGACCTCCTGGAGCTGCCGCTTCGACTCCTCCGACCCGAAATAGATGGTGGCCCCCACGCCCATGGCGCCCATGTCGAAGGCCTGCTTCACGCTGGCGAAGCGAATCTGGTCGTACGAGTTCGGGTAGGACAGGAACTCGTTGTGGTTCAGCTTGAGCATGAAGGGAATCTTGTGGGCGTACTTGCGGGCCACGATGCCCAGCACGCCGAGCGTCGACGCGACGCCGTTGCAGCCGCCCTCGATCGCCAGCTTCACAATGTTCTCGGGATCGAAGTACTCCGGGTTGGGCGCAAACGAGGCGCCCGCCGAGTGCTCGATGCCCTGATCGACGGGCAGAATCGACACGTAGCCGGTGCCGCCCAGGCGTCCATGCTCGACGAGCGATTGCAGGCTCGAGAGCACGCGCGTTGGGCGATCGGAGGAGAGGTGGAGCCGTTCGACGAAGTCGGGCCCTGGCAGGTGGAGGCTCTCTTTGGGAATGGTCTTGCAGCGGTGCTCGAGCAGGGCGACCGCATCTGCTCCCAGAATCTGTTCTATGGTAGCCACGCAGCCGATTTTACCCCCATCGGTGGCCGGCCGCAGGTCAGGCAAAAGTCGGCCCACGCCTGAAGGCTACCCGACGGTCCGGCAGGCAGGTCGCCCTTGTTCCAAGGGCCGTCTTGTGGTCTCTTTCCCCTGATTGCCTGGGAGGCCACCATGATCGCGAGGACCCTGACCGCGCTGTTGCTCCTGATCGCGACGCCCGCCTGGGCCGAGCTCGTGAGGATCGAGGTGAAATTGCGCGCCGACGTGCTCGCCGGCCAGGCCTTTGGCCCTGCCGGGCCCTACGAGAAGCTCGCCGGAATCCTGCACTTCGCCGTAGATCCTCGGAACGCCGCCAACCGCATCATCACCGACCTCGACAAGGCGCCGAAGAACGCGCGGGGGCTGCTGGAGTTCTCGTCCGACTTCTACCTGATCAAGCCGAAGGATCCCTCGCGAGGGAATGGCACGCTGCTCTACGAGGTGTCGAACCGCGGCGGCAAGGGGATGCTCGGGTTCTTCGACTTCGCCGCGGGGAGCCTGGATCCGACCAGCGCCGCCGAGTTCGGCGATGGGTTCCTCCTCGAACAGGGCTTCACGCTGATGTGGATCGGCTGGCAGTTCGATCCGCCCGCGCGAGAGGGGCTGCTGCGCGTCTTCGCGCCGGTCGCGCGCGAGCCGGACGGCACCGCCATCCAGGGCCTCGTCCGGAGCGACTTCGTGGTGACCGAAACCTCGAAGCAGGCCTCACTGGCGGATCGCGATCACCAGGCCTACGCCGTCGTGACCGCCAACGACCCGGCCGCCGTCCTCACCGTCCGCGACTCGGTGGACGGGGCCCGCCGCACCATCCCGCGCGCCGAGTGGCAGTTCAGCGAGGACGGCCGGAGCGTTCGCATGGGCGCAGGGTTCCTGCCAAAGAAGATTTACGAGGTTGTCTACACCGCGAAGGATCCACCGCTGGTCGGCGTCGGCCCCGCCGCCGTGCGGGACACCGTGTCGCGGCTCAAGTACGGATCGGCGAGCGAACTGGGGCTCGGGGCGGGCGTCCTCCGGCGCGCGATCGCCTTCGGCATCTCCCAGAGCGGCCGGTTCCTGCGGACGTATCTCTATTACGGCTTCAACGAAGACGAAGCGCACCGAAAGGTGTTCGACGGCGTCATGCCGCACGTGGCCGGCGCGGGTCGGGGGAGCTTCAACCACCGCTTCGCGCAGCCCTCGCGCGACGGGCATCCGTACATCAACTTCTTCTATCCCACCGATATCTTCCCCTTCACCGACGAAGCGCAACGGGACACCCTGACCGGCTTCACCGACGGGCTGCTCGCGCATGCGACCAGGCCCGAGCACCGGCCGAAAGTGTTCTACACGAACTCCTCGTACGAGTACTGGGGGCGTGCCGCGTCGCTCATCCACACCTCGGTGGACGGCACCCGCGATGTGGCACCGCCTCCAGACACGCGCATCTACCTCCTGGCCGCCGGCCAGCACGGCGTGGCCTCCTTCCCGCCTTCGCGGACGATTGGCCAGCAGGCCAACAACCCCCTCGACTACCGCTGGGTGATGAGGTCGTTGCTCCTCTCGATGCAGGGCTGGATCGCCGACGGTACGCCGCCGCCCGAGAGCCGCTATCCGCGAATCGCTAACGCTGGTCCCGCCCGAGAACCTGGCATTCCCGAAGATCCCCGCGATCAACGTGCCGCTTGTACCGCACCTGGCGTATCGGGCCGATTACGGCCCCGACTTCGGCGCCCGGGGGATCGTGTCGAAAGAGCCCCCCGCCATCGGCGCGGCGTACCCCATCCTCGTGCCGCAAGTGGACGGCGACGGCAACGAGCTGGCCGGCGTCCGTGTGCCGGAGCTGGCAGTGCCCGTGGCCACCTACACGGGCTGGAACCTGTTCAACGAACGGTCTGGGCCGACCGACGTCGTCTCGAGCATGCAGGGATCCTTCATCCCCTTCGCTGGCACGAAGGCGGATCGAGAGAGAGCGGGCGATCCACGCAAGGCCGTGGAGGAGCGTTACGAGGGCCGGGCCCAGTTCCTCTCGCGGATCGCGCGAACTGCCGCGGATCTGGTGGACCAGCGATATCTCCTCCAGCCTGACGTCACGCGCATCATCGAGCAGGCAGGCACTCGGTGGGATCTCGTCACCGGTCTATCCGCCTCGCGATGAGCTGCGCTATTGAGCCAGCAGCTCGCGGTAGTTGGCGGGTGTGATCCGAAGTGTGGTCGGCGTGCCTGGCCGCCCGAAGGGCTTCACGGGCTTGTCGTTGATTGCCACGGTCACGTTGGCCGGGATGCCGATGCGAAGCACCGCCTCCTTCGTGACCCGGATTGCCAGTCGCTCCCCGGCACTCAGCACGCGGTATGCCACCTGCTGTCCGTCGGCCGTCGCCGAGATCCAGCACGCGTCCGTCGCGTGCAGATCCACCCGCAGCGCGTCCGGGGACGCATCGCCGGTCGCGCGAGGCGTTTCGGCGGTCGCCGCTGGCGCGGCCTGCTCGGGCGGTGAGGGCGGCGCGCCCGATGGTGGCACCGGCTTCGCCGCCGACGATGGGCCGGCCGCCGCCGGCACCTCACTGGCCGTCTGCGGCGCTGCGCCGCTGCTGGGACGAGTAACCGGCGTCGGCCGCGTCCAGAAATAGCCGGCCACCATCAGTGCAAGCACCACGAAGACGCCGGCCCCCATCTTCGGGACCCGTGACGGCCATTCCGATCCCGCGGCGCTAGCGGCGTCGGCTGCCCCAGCAACGACGGCGCTGGCCTCGACTTGTGCGCGATAGCGTCGGCCGACGTCGTCTGGATCGAGGCCGACCTCTTTCGCATACAGCTTGAGGAACCCGCGCATGATGACGCTGCCCGGCAGGCCCTGGAAGTCGTCGTTTTCGATCGCGCGAAGGACCGCCTGACGGATCTTTGTACGTTCGGAGATCTCGCGCAGCGAGACGCCGCGCTGTTCTCGCGCCTCCCGCAGGTCGGATCCAATGGCCATCGCCGGAACTCGCAGAGGGTTCGC
>DATLLC010000362.1:0-6448 GCA_035538015.1 Vicinamibacterales bacterium | reverse complement strand
TGCGGGGACTCCTGGTGCCTCTGCAACGGTCAGGCCAGCGGACGCCGGGCGTTTCCGGCGGATTATCTGATCACGGAATGGGTGCTGTCGATATTTCGGATGGACGTTGCCGAGCGGCCGGCACGGGCTGGAGCAGCGACGTCCACGGACGGCACTAGCGGGAGCGACTTGTCTCCGAATTTCACCGCGGACTCCGTCGCGTCCCGCTTTTCCTCTTCGTAGACTTCGTTGCTTTGGGGCTCGGCGTCGCGCGTCTCTT
Organism: Vicinamibacterales bacterium; assembly: GCA_035538015.1. Classification (GTDB taxonomy): domain Bacteria; phylum Acidobacteriota; class Vicinamibacteria; order Vicinamibacterales; family UBA2999; genus VFZN01. Next base: position 6,189 of record DATLLC010000362.1, on the reverse strand, counting down.
CGTGCTCTTCGTGGGATGGCCGTCCTTCGTGACCTTCGGGTCTCCGGTCTTCATCGCCACCGCCTGCGCGATGATTCGCTGGAACAACTTGCCGGCATCGCCACTCTTGGCGGGCGCGTTCGAGCGCCACACCGCGGGGTTGTCGGCGGCGAGGATGTCGGCAAAGTCGGCCTCCGGGGTCTTGACCGACAGCGGAGCGAACTCCGTGATGTCGACTGGCCCGGCCCAGTCGTCACGATGCTTGATGAGCAACCAGCTTGGCTTCGATCCGGATCCGAAGCCTCGGGTGCGGACGAGCACCCAGGAGCCCTTGAGCTTGTATCCATCGAGGGTGAACTTCAGATCGCCCTTGCGAAGCGCCGCGTCGACGTCCGGCGACTCGGGCGTCCAGGTGCCACGGTCCCAGAGCATCACGATCCCGGCGCCGTAGCCCTCGGGAATGACGCCTTCGAAGGTGCCGTATTCGTACGGGTGATCTTCGGTCTGCATGGCTAGCCGCTTGTCCGACGGATCGATCGAGGGCCCCTTGGGTATCGCCCACGACAGCAGCACACCCTTCCACTCGAGCCGCAAGTCGTAGTGCAGGTGAGAGGCGAGATGCTTCTGAACCGAGAAGAACAGGCGGTCGTCCGTCGCCCGCGGGCGAGGTGCGGCGGCCCCGTCGGGCTCGGGTGTCTTCGTGAAGTCGCGCTTGCGGCGATATTCGTCGAGGGCCATCGAGCAACAGGATCGCGGATCGCGGGAACGCGGATCAAGGATCCGCGTTCCCGCCTCGACGGCGTCAGATCAGTTCAGCGCTTCGGCGGCAGAGCCAGCGCGTAGACGGTCGTGCCGGATCCCAGCACCAGAAACTGCCTGCCGTCCAGCATGTAGGTCACCGGGGAGGCATAAATCGGGGATCCGGTCTGGAAATGCCAGAGGTTCTTGCCGCTGGCGGCCTCGAACCCCATCAGGTTTCCGTCCATGTCGCCGCCGAACACGAGGCCGGATTCGGTGGACAGCACGCCCGCCATCGAAGGCGTATGGTATTTGAATTCCCATTTCACTCCGCCCGTGGCGGGATCGATCGCGCGCATCGCGCTGTAGCCGCGCGCGGCGCGCTGGGCTGCGCCACCGAAATAGTACTCGCCGGCGACGAACTCCTGCTCCCATCCGTAATAGGTGGCGCACTGTTCGCGCGCGGTGACATACAAGAGGCCGGTCCTTGGGTTGTAGGCCGGGGACTGGAAGTTCGTGCCTCCGGCGATGTCGGGGCAGACCAGCGTCCCGTTCTCGGTCGGATCGGTGTTCGGCAGCACTGCCGGCTTGCCGTCGGCGCCGACCTTTTCGGCCCACGTTGTCCGCACGAAAGGCCGGGATGCCAGTAGTTCGCCGCTGGTGCGGTCGAGCGTGTAATAGAAGCCATTGCGGTTGGCGAACATCAGCACCTTCCGCGACGCGCCGTTGATGACCCGATCGGCGAGCACTGGTACCTGCGTCGCATCCCAATCGTGCGTATCGTGCGGCGTGAACTGGTAGTGCCACTTGAGCGTGCCGGTGTCGGCGTCGAGGGCCACCACCGAGTCGGTGTACAGGTTGTCGCCGTCACGGTCGTGGCCGTACAGATCGGGACCCGGATTCCCGGTTCCCCAGTAGATCAGGTTCAGCGCCGGGTCGTAGCTGCCGGTAACCCACGTCGATCCGCCGCCCCGTTTCCAGGAGTCGCCTTCCCACGTCTCGCTGCCCTTCACGCCGGGTTCGGGAACCACCCAGAAGCGCCAGGCCCGCTTGCCAGTGGCGGCGTCGAACGCGTCGATGAAGCCCCGGATGCCGTACTCGGCGCCGGCGATGCCGACGATCACCTTGTCCTTGACGATCAGCGGGGCAGAGGTGGCGCTGTAGCCCAGCTTGTGGTCGTCGATGACGGAGTCCCACATCACCGAGCCGGTCTTCATGTCGAGCGCCAGCAGGTGCGCATCGAGCGTGTTGATGAACAGGCGGTCGCCCAGCACGGCGAAGCCGCGGTTGACGCGCCCGCAGCACAGGTCGAGGCCTTCGGGCAACTCGCGCCGGTACACCCAGATCTGCCGCCCCGTCCGCGCATCCACCGCCCAGGCCGTGTTGTTCGGCCCGGTGAAGTACATGATGCCGTTCAGGAATAGAGGCGTGGACTCGAACTTGCCCAGCGTGTTGGTCTGGAAGGCCCACTGCACCGAGAGCTGATCGACGTTCGCCGGCGTGATCTGCGTGAGCGGGCTGTGCCGCTGGCTGCCGTAGTCGCCACCGTAGGTGAGCCAGGCGCCCGGATCCGCGAGGCCCTTCTGAATCTGAGCGTTGGTGACCGTCTGGGCCGACGCGCCGGCGGCAGCCACGAGCGCCATGACCAGTACCAGTGCACGGCCACCGGCGCGAGCCGTTCGTCTCCTCATTGCGTCCCCCTCTCCCCCCGCAGCGATCGTAGATAGCGCACGACGTCGGCCAGATCGGTGTCGCTCAGCCGTTCCGTGCCGTACGCCGGCATCAGCGACCGCTCGAGCTCCGGCACGACCTCGACCTCCTTCTTCGAGAACGACAGGATGTCCTCGTTGGCCGTCATCACCTGCACCGAGAACGTGTCCTCGTTCTTGCGTGCGCCCCGGATGCGCCGGCCGTCCTTCATCACGACGGTGACCGTCTCGAAGCCGACGGGTATCACCTCGGCTGGCTGCCGTATCTCGCGCTCGAGCGCGGCGACCGATCGTGCGGCGCCAATCCGTGTGAGATTGGGGCCGATGCGCCCGCCCCGCGCGCCGACCATGTGGCACTGCCCGCAATTGCCGCGCTCTCTGGCCCAGAACACCTGCTCGCCACGCGCCGCGTCGCCTCGCTCCGGTGCCGGCCCGCCAGGTGCGCTCAAGGTCCGGAGATAGGACACGACCATCCAGATCTCCTCGTCAGACAGGTCGCGGTGGCCGGGCATCTCGGTGCCTGGCACGCCCGTGCGGATGGTCTTGAAGACCTGGGGGTCGGTGCCGCCATGCACCCAGTCTCCGGTGGTGAGGTCGCTGCCGCGATACCCCTTGGCATCGATCCCATGACAGACCGCACACTGGCCGCGGTAGATGTTCTGCCCCTGTTTGACGGCCGTGGGGTTGCCTTGCAGTGGATTCGTGCGTGCCTGGTCAGCGTCCTGGACCCGCGCCCAGGCGGTGGCCAGGGCGAGGGAGAAAATCAGTGCCGTCGCTGAACCTGCTCGCCGAAACCTGCGAGAACCTGAAACCATGGGGTCCTCCGGGTTGAGGTGACGGCGTATTGTGCGCCGCTTCCGGTCAAAAGCTCAAGCGCCGGGGTTCCTGTTCAGGGATCGACGCGCAGCGACACCGCCCGCGTGTTGTTGTTCTCGGTCGTCTCCAGCACGGTGTTGGCGTCGTCGGTACGGGCGATGATGTAATAGGCACCAGTGGCGGTGCCGGCGGGAATGGTCAGCGACAGGGTGACCGCGCTGGCAGCGCCTGGCCCGAGGGCGCCAACCGCCCGGCTGCCAAGCTGCACGTCGGTGGCGTCGAGCGCGCCGTTGGCCGAGAGGTAGTACCGCGTGACCGACGCGGCGGCCTCGCTGCCGCCTTGATTGCGGGTGGTTTCGCTGACGGTGATGCTGGTGCCTCGGACGGCGCGAATCGGGGCGGTGAGCGCCGACACCACGAGATCGGGCCCGACCTTGACGGCCGCACTCGCCTTCATGTTGTTCGACTCGGCCGACTCCAACACCACGTTCCCCGGATCGGCCACGACGAGGACGTAGTAGGTGCCCGTCTCGAGCGATGCGGGCAGCAGCATCGATTCGGTCGCGACGTATGACGTGGAGACGGCGAGCGCGGGCAGCGTGCGGCGGCCGAGCTCGACGTCGCTGCCGTCGAGCCCGGTGTTCTCCGACAGATAGTAGGCGCGCTCGGTCGAGCCCGATGCGGCACCGCCCTGGTTCTTGACCGTATCGGTCACGCTCAGCGTGCCGCCGGCCTCACCCACGGCCGGCACCGTAACGGTCAGGACGGTGAGGTCGGGCCCCACCTTCAGTGCTCCGCTCGCCCTCACGTTGTTGGTCTCGCTCGTTTCCGCCACGGTGCCCGGGCCATCGGCTTTCGCCAGGACGTAGTACGTCCCCGCAGCGGTCAAACCGGGCAGTTGCAGCGCCACCGTTGCCGTACTCGACTCGTTGGCATTCAATGCCGGAACAGGCCGTGCGCCGAGCCGCACGTCCGCGGCATCCAGGCTGGTGTTGGCCGACAGATAGAAATCGGTGGTCGATTCAGGCGTCTCCGCGCCACCGCTGTTCTTGGTGGTCTCGGTGACGCTGACGCTATCGCCCGCAGCGGCCTGGCCCGGCGCCGTCAGTGTCGGGACCTGCAGGTCTGCACCCACGCGCACGGAGCCAGAGCGGAGGTTGTTGTTCTCGGCAACCTCCGGCACGGCCTCGGCGGCGTCCGCGCGGGCGAGGACGTAGTAGGTGCCTGGGGATGTGGAGGCGGGCACGACAACCGTGAGGGACGCTGATGACGACGCGCCGGCGGCGAGCGGCCCGGTCTCACGCTCGCCGAGCGGCAGGTCGGCCGCGTCCCAGGCGGTGTTGGATGACAGGTAGAAGCGCGTGATTGTCGATGGCGCAACGCCTGCTCCCTGGTTCTTGGTGGTGTCTCCCACCAGCATCGCGTCGCCCGCCGCAGCGGTGGCCGGGACGCTGATCGCCGAGATGGTCAGGTCCGGTCCGACCCGAACAGCCGCACTGGCCCGCGTGTTGTTGGCGTTGCTGGTCTCCTCGACCTCTGCCGGCCAGTCCGCTACTGCGACGACGTAGTACATGCCGGCAGTGGCAGACTCCGGTACGACGAGTGTGGTCGTACCGGATTCGCTGACCCCGGGCGCGAGTGCAGCGACGGCGCGGTTGCCCAACGGGACATCGGATGCATCCCACGTCGAGTTCGTGGAGAGATAGAAGCCGGTCTGCGATCCCGGCGCGGCGGCAGTACCCTGGTTCTTCGTCGTATCCGACACCGAAATCGGGCTGCCCGAGGTAGCCGTTGCCGGGGCCGTCACGGAGGAGACGACGAGATCCGGGGGCAAATCGTCACTCGCGATGGTCACCGTGGCGCTCGCGGGCGAGCCCACCGAGTATGCGGCGTCGTCGGTGAGGACAATCGTCACGGTTTCGGAGGGCTCGACCAGTCCGTCATCGAGCGCGTCGACGGCAATGGTCGCGTAGCGCGCGCCCTCCGGCATGGTCACCTGGCCCGGGAGCGCGGCGTAATCGTCGCCGGACACGGCGGCGCCCGAGACGGCGTAGTGCACCGTCAGAGCACTGGAGACGTCGCCCGTGCGCATGACGCGGATGGCGCCGCTGGTCGGCCCGGCCTCCGTCGCCGTCGCGTCATCCACCGACGCGCGCACCGTCGGCAGGCCCGCGTCGGTCGGCGCGTTGTCCACGACCAGAGCGAAGCGTTGCGGTCCCATCGGGACGTTGTAGCCGGACACGATGACGGTCCACGTGCCGGTCGCCGCGTTGGGAACGTAGGCGTTCTCCACGTTGTTCACGCGGTCCGGCACTCCGCCAGGCGTCGACCAGCCTCCCGCGAACACGTTGCCCAGGTAGGTCGTGCCGTCCGGCGCCAGGACGGAGAGGTCCAGATCGTTGACGAGATTCACGACGGCTGATGGCGTGGACGGGTAGTCGGTCCAGGCCAGGGTCGCCTTGAACGGCCGGCCCACCTCGCTGACGGTGAACGTGTAGGTGGCCGTCGCGCCGGTCGTGAGCGGTGCGGTCTCGTCCGACACCTGCTGCGTATTGTCGGTGGCGTTGGCCAGGTCCACCCTGCCCCAGCCTTCGTGCAGGTTCGGGATCGGAAGCGCGTTGTCGAGGGCCCCGTCGTTGTTCTCGTCGAGCAGGTCGACGGCCGAGTTGATCAGCGTCGCCTTCACCAGGGCGGCACTGGCCTGGTGCCCGCGCGCCTTCACGTAGAAGTCCCGCACGACCGCGGCGCCGCCGGCCACGAGCGGTGTCGACATCGACGTCCCGCCCATGTACTTGTAGGCCTCATCGAGCGGGAAGCCCCACCCGTCGTACTGGTAGACGCCGTTCTGCGGGTTGGGCGCGCCATCGTATTGCTGCTGAAAGAGGGTGGAGTAGCCCGACAGGGTCCAGGTGCCCGGCGCGACCACGTCCGGCTTGATGCGGCCGTC
>DATLLC010000361.1:0-10493 GCA_035538015.1 Vicinamibacterales bacterium | reverse complement strand
TGCCGACCGCGCCATCGACCGGTTCCGGCAGGGCTGGCACGTGAACACGCTGCTGACGCACCAGGCGCTCGTCGCGCACGCAGAAGCGGCCGGCTTCGTGCACGAACAATCGAGCGACCTGACCCCCTGGCTCGAGATTGGCCGGCCTCGGGATCGGGCCATTGCGGCGTTCGTGGCCGCGTTCGGCTGGCTGCCGCTCGATCGAACGCGAATTGGCCACCTCGTCGGCGGCAGCGCCCTGCAGACCTGCCTCGCACGCGGGTGGGTGGGCTACGAGCTGGCCCAATTCCGCCGTACCTGCTGACCCGCTTCGTCGAGGCCGACATGGAGGGGCTGGCCGTCATCGCGAGCGTTGGAGGCCAGACGCTCCTGCTGGCCTCGAGTCAGGGCGATTCGAGCTTCCACTCCTATGTGGTCAATCGGACGACTGCGCTGCACCTCGGCACGTTCTTCGTCGACGGCGTCGGAGAAACCGATAGCGTGCACTATGCGCCGGTGCCGCTGGGGCCGCAGTTCCCGCTGGGACTGCTGGTGGTTCAGAACGGCGAGGCGCCCGAGCCCCCGACACCTCGCCCATCAACGGCTACGAGCTCGACGGCGCCACGCAGTTCGTCTACGTCAGCTTCCTCGACGCCCTATCAACATTGAGGCCCTGAGCCTGCGGAGAGAGCGGGCCGTCACAGCCGCGGCCGTCCATCGCCCTCCTCGAGCCTATCCGCGAAGCGCTGCGGCTGGGTCCACTCGGGTCAGCCGCCGCGCCGGCAGATACGCCGCGGCGACCGACGCCATCAGCAGCATCCCGCCGCTCGCGGCGAGTGAGACGAGGTCGCTCGGCGTCACTCCGAACAGCAGCCCTCTCAGCAGCTGCGCCAGCACGATGGCGGCGGCCACCCCCACGGCCGTGCCGGCGATGCCCCAGACGAGACCAAGCCGGATCACCGAGCGCGCCAGCCGGGCGGGCGTGGCACCCAGCGCGAGGCGGACCGCGAACTCGCGTCGGCGCGCGACCAGTATGTGGGTCATGACGCCGTAGATGCCGGTCAGGGCTAGTAACAGCGCCACGACGCCAAAACCGGTGCTCACCAGTGCGACCACGCGACCTGGATAGAGCGACTGCATCCGCAGCTCGTTGTAAGGTAGCGGAGTCGGCACTTGCACGCGCGGATCCAGGGCCCGCAGCTCACTCCTGACCGCGCGCGCCAACGCGGCGTCGAAATGGTCCGCACGAATGTGAAACGACAGGCCGTACGGAAAGTACACCGGGCCGAACGGCAGGTACAGGCGCGGCGAGGGAGTCTCGCCAGGCGCGTTGTAGGGGATATCGGCGGCGACGCCGACCACCTCGACGTCGGCATCCCTCACGCGGATCGTTCGCCCGATGGGATCGCCTCCCGGCCAGTAGCGCCGCGCCATGGCCTCGCTGACGACCGCGACGACGCGAGCGCGGTCCAGGCCATCGGCGGCGACAAAGCCGCGTCCTCGATGGATCGGAATGCGCATGAGGTCGAAGTAGTTCGGCCAGACGAAGTTGTTGTTCACCACGATCCGCCCGCTGCCATCGGACGGCTCGTATCCGTCGATTCGAATCGACTGGGTCTCGTCGCCGACCACGAGCGGCACGACCGCGGCCAGGGCCACCCCACGCACCCCAGGCAGGCGGCCGACGCGCTCCACCGTCTCCCGGTAATAGGTGCGGCCCCTCTGCGCATCGAGGCCGAGGTTGGCCATGTTGGGCGTGGCGATGACGAGGTTCGCGGCATCGAACCCCAGGTCGAACGCGCGGGAGGCCGCGAGGCTCCGCGTCACCAGGAGACTGGTGGCCACGAGCGCCACCGATACCCCGACCTGCGCGATCACCAGCGCCGCTTGTGCCCAGGTGCGGCGGGCGGCGGGCGTCGTGGTGGCACCGTCGGCCTTGAGCGGCTCGGCCACGTCCGCGGTCGCGGCTCTCAAGGCCGGCAGACCGCCGAACAGCACCGTGACCATGCCGACGATTCCGGCAGCAAACAGAACAAGCCGGAGGTCGGTGGCCCTGGCCGGGCTGAAGTTCGCGAGATCCACGGGCCGACCCACCATGAGCGCGGCATCCTGCAGCCACATTGCCCCCAAGGTGCCGACGACCGCCGCCGCCGTGGTGAGGACGAGGCTCTCGCTGAGCCATTGTCGCACGATGCGGGCACGGGTCGCGCCCATCGCGCGGCGGATGGCGATCTCCCGAGTGCGGTCGAACACCGTGGCCAGTTGGGCGTTGGCGATATTGGCGCAGGCCGCCACCAGCGCCAGCGCGGCCACGGCCAGGGCGAACAGCAGCACTCTGCCGACCGCCGGCCCCATCTCCTCGGGCAAGGCCGCTGCGGGGACCAGGGAGAATTTCAGGCCGGCGTTCTCTCGCGGAAACGCCGCCGTCAGATCCTCGGTCACCCGATCCACGGCCGACTGCGCCTCGGCCACCGTAACACCGGGCGCCAGGCGCGCGGTCGCGCTCAACCAGCCCCAGCCGCGACGCGTGATCGGCAGCCCTCGCGGCCGGACGATGTCGTAGGTCATCAGCGGCACCCACAGGTCGGTGCCGAGCGCGTCGTAGCTGCCGTGGAAGGTGGACGGCGCCACGCCTACGACGGTGAACGCCGCCCCGTTCAGATGCACTGTATGGCCGACTACGTCCTCGCGGGCACCGAGGCGCGTGCGCCACCACGCGTCGCTGATGACCGCCACGGCCTGCGCACCGCCCGGAACATCATCGGACGGGTCGAGCGTGCGGCCTCTCACCGCGCTCACCCCGAGCATCGAGAAGTAGTTGCCCGACACGAGCTCGATGGCGGCCGTCTCGGAATCCTCGCCCAGGCTATAGGCGGAGCTGGTCTGCTGATGAATGGCCATGGCCTCGAGCTGGGTGACGCGCGCGGCCAGGTCGGAGAGATTCGCGTACGACGACACGTCGTAAGGGCGGCCGCCCTGCAGGCCAAAGATGCGCACGAGCCGATCGGCGTACGCAACAGGCAGCGGCCGCAACAGCAGGCTGTTGGCGAACGAGAAGATCGCGCTCGTGCCGCCGATGCCGACAGCAAGCGTAACGACCGTGAGCAGAGTGAGCGCCGGCCGCCGTCGGGCGAGGCGCAAGGCATAGCCGACATCTCGCTGGAAACCCGACATGCATGGGGCACGAGCAAATCGGCTGCCACCCACGACCGCCGCACCCACCGCTCGGCGCCTGGGAGTCTGGTGTGACGAAATTGTCCGGCGCTGGGACGTCGAGCGTTTCGAAACGCGACCAGAGCGGCTTCGGATCACCCGAGCGCGTCGGCGAGTGAAAGCGGACTCGCCCCTCGCCGCCTGCCTCGAACGGTGTTACTTCGGCTCTGGGATGGGCTTGCCGGTCAGATCGACGAAGGTGATGTTCGCGAAGCCGGCAAGCTGCTCCTTCACCTTCGCGTAATCCCCGACGACGACCACGACGGAATCCTGGGATCCGAGCAGCATCTCGGCCCCCGTCTTCACCGCCTCGGCGGAGGGCTGCGAGATCCGCCGCTGGAACGTTTCCGGATAGTCTCCGGGCAGGCTGAACGTGTTGACCGTGTTGACCGTCCCCGCAAAGCCGCTCTGCGTGGCGTTCTGCAGCAGGAACACGCCGCGCGAGTATTGCTTGGCGTCGGACAGTTCTTCAGTCTCGGGCCCACCCGCGCGCAGCTTGTCGATCTCCGCGTAGATTTCCTTGATGGTCGCGCCGGTCACGTCGTTGCGCACGTCGGCCACCGCGCGGTAGAGGCCGCCTTCGGCCATGGCCTGGAACACGGACTGCGGCGAGTAGGTGTAGCCCTTTTCCTCTCGGATATTGCGCACGAGGCGCGAATCGAAGGCGGCGCCGTAGATCTGGTTCGTGAGCTGCAGTGTGAACCAGCGCTCGTCATCGCGGCGGATCGCGAAGTTGCCGACCGAGACGGACGATTGCACGCTGTTGGGGCGCTGCACGAAGACGAGCCGCCGGCCCGCGAGCGCCGGCAGGGCCGCCGCCTTCGTCGCCGGCACCGCGCCCCTGGCCCAGCCGCCAAAGGCCTGCTCCGCGGCACTGAACACCACGTCCGGTGCAACGTCGCCCACCACGACGAGGAACGCGTAGTTGGGTCGGTAGTAGGTCTTGTGATACTCGACAATCGAGGCGCGATCGATGGCGGGCAGCGTGTCGGGCGTGACCCCGGTGCGCGCGTACGGATGGTCACCGAACAACGTCTGCCGGAACACCTTGTTGGCCACGAACTGCGGCGATGCCATCTGGGCCTGCAGCTGCTGGGCAGTGTTGGCCTTGATCAGGTCGACCTCGGCTTGCGGGAACGTCGGGTTGCGCACGACGTCGGCCAGCACCGTCAGCATCCGCGGCAGCGTCTCGGCCAGGCCGCGCATCTGAAACGACGTGGAGTCCTGTCCAGCGGCGCCCGACAAGGCGGCGCCCATTGCGAACACCTCGCGTTTCAGCTGCTCGCTGGATCTGGTCGTGGTGCCTTCCTGCGCGGACTCGGCCACCAGCTGGGCGAGCCCCGCCTTCCCCGCGGGATCGACCGCGAGTCCGGCCTTGACGGTCAGGATGGCCGACACCTTGGGGACCGTGGCGTAGCGCACGGCAACCACGCGGAGCCCGTTGCCGAGCGTGCGCTCGACGCGCGGCGGCGGCGCGAACGGTTTCTCGGGTCCCACATCCGGTTTCGGCAGCGCCTGGCCGAGGGCCGCGGGGGCATTCACGCCCGCCAGCACGATGCTCACGGCCACCGCCAGCAGTCGTGGAAGGGCGCGTCCGATCATCGGACACCTCCCTGTGATGGCTTGGGCGCGGGCCGGCTGTCGATCGACGTGCGGTTGGCCGGCACCAGCCATCGAGTGGCTGCCGCCTTCACGTCCTCCGCCGTGATCCGGTCGAGCTCCTCGAGAATCGTGTTGATTCGCCCCGGGTCGTCGTCGAACAAAGCGAAGACGCCGAGCAGGTTGGCGCGGCCGAAGCGCGGCATGCCTCCGCCCTCCAGCTCGTCGAGGAACGACGAGCGGATCGTGGTCTTGGCCTGTTGCAGGTCTTCCGCGGAGATGCCCTTCTCACGCACCTCGGCGAGCACGCCTTCAATCGCGGCCAGTACCTGGTCGGCGGTCTTGCCGTCCAGATAATCGACGCGCATCGTGTAGAGCATCGGGCCCTTCATATCCCAGTTGCTGCCGAGGAGGTTGAAGCCGCCGCTCGCGGACATCGCCAGACGCTCGTCGCGCACGAGCTTGCGATACATACGAGCACTGTCGTCGCTGTTGAGCAGCGGGTCGAGCACGCTCAGCGCGAAGAAGTCCTTCGACATCCGCGGCGGCAGGTGCCAGGCGGCCGCCATGGCCGGCGTGCGGGCCAGCTTGTCCTGCCGCGTGAACTGCTTCGGCGCGCTCTGCGCCGGCTCCGAGACGTCGGCCGGCGCGGGCAGGGGCTGCCGTGGAATCGAACCGAAATGGCGCTCCGCGAGGCGCCGCACCTCCGCGGGGGTCGTGTCGCCGACGACCACCAGCACGGCGTTGTTCGGGGCGTAATAGGTCTTGAAGAAACCGCGCACGTCGTCGAGAGTGGCGGCCTCGAGCTCGGAGAGGTCGCCGTAGAAATTGTGCGCGTTGTGCCAGTTGGTATTGGCGCGTTCCCACATCTCGAGCCATTCGAACCCGCCGTGCGGCTGGTTGAGCACGTTGACCCGCACTTCCTCGCTCACCACGTTCTGCTGGTTCTTCAGGTTCTCCTGGCTGACGTCCAGCGACCGCATGCGATCGGCCTCCAGCCAGATGGCGCGCTCGAGCGCATTCGCGGGCAGGGCCTGGAAGTAGTTCGTGTAGTCGAAACGGGTGGAACCATTCACGACGCCGCCCGCCTCCTGCATCAGCGAGACGTGCTCCATCTTCTTCACCTGCGCCGAGCCCTGGAACATCATGTGCTCGAACAGGTGCGCGAAGCCGGTCCGGCCCTTTGGCTCCACGCGGAAGCCGATGTTGTAGATGACTTCTACCAGTGCCACCGGCGCGGCATGGTCTTCGCTGACCACCACCTTCAGGCCGTTGGACAACGTGAAGTAGTCGACCGGGACTTTGAAGGTCTGGGCCAGTGCCGGCGCGGCCGTCATGATCGATAGCGTCACCACCAGCCAGGCGAGTCTGTGTCTCTCCATCTGGTTCACCCTTGAGGCACGGACCCCGTGCCCTGCTCCGTTCCCATAGACGATCCTCGAGCCGAGGCGGTTTCCCTGGCCAGCCCGGCGTTCGTCACAGGATGCGGGAAATACCGGCACGCGGCTCGGCGGTGGCCGAGGCGCGAAGATCGCAATCGAAGAGCACGTCTCCGCCCATCCGGTAGACGCGGTAGGCCGGTCGGGGGCAGTGGCGCAGTTCCGCCGGCGGTCGCAACCGTATCGCCGGACGGCCGCCGCCGATGATGACCGGCGCAACGGCAAGGTGGAGCCGGTCGAGCAACCCCGCTTCGAGAAACGCCGAGACCGTGACGCCGCCGCCCTCGATGAACACACGCGAGCACCCACGCGCCTGCAGTAGTCGCAACAGCGCCGCCGGCGCGCCGCCGGCATCGGCGGGGGACAAGCTCACGATCGGCGCCTGGCCCATCATCGTCTCGCCCGCCACCACATGCTCCGGCCGGCAGAAGTACAGCGTCGGAGCCACCGCATCGGTGAACACCTTGTAGCCCGGCGTCAACCGCCGCGATGGATCGAAGATCGCGCGCAGCGGGTGCGGGCCAGAGACGTGCCTGGTGGTCAGCTGCGGGTCGTCAGTCGCGACCGTCCCCGCGCCGACCACCACCGCGTCGCAGAGGCCCCTCAACCAGTGCATGTGGACGACGTTGGCCTGGCCGGTGACGAACTGGGAGTCCCCCGACTCGGTGGCGATGAACCCGTCGAGGCTCTGGCCCAGATGCCCGAGGACGATGGGACGGCTGGCGGTGGCGCTGCAGAGCGGCAAGTACAGGTCGAGGAGATCCGCGCGAGGATCCGTCGAGGGCAGGCGCGAGTGCCAGCCGTGGCCGGGGCGCCACGCGAGCACCGCGCCTTCGCCCTCGGCCGTCACTGGCATCAACCCGCCGCACTCGTCCACGGCGAAGGCGCACGCGCGGTCGTCGTGGTCGAGGGCCTCGGCCATGCGCGCCGCGGACAGCACGAGGGCCCAGGTCGCCTCACGCGCTGACATCAAAGATGCTGCGGCAGTTTCCCGTGACACGTGATGTCACTATATGTCAGTCGTTGGAGGGCTTGAGGTCTTGGGGTTTTGAGAGTCCTGAGGTCCTGAGGTCCTGGGGTCCTGGGGTCCTGGGGTCTTGAGGTCCTGGGGTCTTGGGTCTTGGGTTTTGGGTCCTGGGTCTTGGGTCCTGGGTCCTGGGGTCTGGGTCTTGGGTCTCTGCCTGGGACCTCAGCTAGACTCGTCTTCGATGTCACCGGCCACCGGCACCTCCGGCGTTCCGCCGTGGCACGCACGCGGGTTGTTGTTCGAGAACTGCAACTGCCAGCTGGTGTGCCCGGGCCATATGCACTTCAACCAGGCGTGCACGCACGAGCGATGCCTGGGGTACTGGGCCATCCGTGTCGACGAGGGCGCCTACGGCGATCTGCCGCTCGCGGGCCTGAAGGCCTTGATCGCCTTCGATTGCCCGCAGCACATGATCGAAGGCAACTGGACCGAAGTCGTCATCATCGACGAAGCGGCCTCGCCCCCACAGCGCGAAGCGCTCGAAACCATTCTCACCGGGCATGCGGGCGGCTCGTGGGCGCTGCTGGCGAAGTTCGTCGCGCGGCGGCTCGAGACGCGGTTCCTGCCGATCGAGTTCGCGGAGGAGCCGCACACGAAGCGGGCACGCATCCCGGGCGTGCTCGACGCGTCGATCACCGAGATCAAGGGACGCGATCGCGAGAAGCCGGTGATCTTCGAGAACATCTTCAACCAGATCCACGCGTCGACGCAGGTGCTGGCGCTCGGCAGCACCACCTACGACGATGGCGTGATCCACATCGAGACAATGCAGACCCACGGCCTGCACTCCCGCTTCGAGTGGATCGTCTCCTGACGCGCCCGGCGACAGTTCTGGTGCTCGCCGCAGCGGCGGTGGCGGCCGCGGGCGCGGCCTGGCTGTGGCTGGGGGAACGAGCCATGGCCCAGCCGCACGCCCTCGAGTGGTCCGCGCGCACGTTCTGGATGGCGGTGGTGATGTGGCAGTCGATGATGGTGGCAATGATGACGCCCGCCGTCGCGCCTTGGGTGGGCGCCTACGCCGGGCTCGTCGGCACCCGGGCCGGCCACACGCTGGCCTCGTCGTCGTCTTTTGCCAGCGGCTACTTCGTCGTCTGGCTTGGCTACAGCGTCCTGGCGGCGCTGCTGCAGGTGGCGGCAGGCACGCTCGGAGTCCTGTCTCACCAGGGCGCCTCGAATCTCGTCGCGGGCACAGTGCTGATCGGGGCCGGCGCGTTCCAGTTCGCGCCGGTGAAGCACGCGTGCCTCGCGCACTGCCGGAACCCGCTGAGCTACCTGCTGTCACGCTGGGTGGACGGACCGATCGGCGGCTTTCGGCTCGGCCTCACCCACGGGGCCTACTGCGTCGGCTGCTGCTGGCTCCTCATGCTGACCGGGTTTGCGGTCGGGCTGATGAACCTCGCCTGGATGGCCGTGCTCACGGTCGTGGTCTCCCTGGAACAGGGGACCCGGGGCGGGGTGCGGCTGGGCCGGCTGTTCGGGGCTGCCCTGATCGCATGGGGCATCGGCCTCTGCTGGACGGCTTGAAGGCCCGCCGGCTCTCGTATACAGTCCGACCACTCGGTCTCGCATCACCACGCGCCTGGAGGCTGCCCGTATGACACGTATCGTTTCCTTCGTCCTGATCGCGCTGGCGCTCGCCGCCGTCGCGCCGCGGACCGCACCCCCGCTGGCGGCGCAGACCCGCGCCAAGGCGACCAACGTGCCGGTCATACCGCACGAAGCCGTGCCCAACTTCTTCAAGAACCCGCCCGGCATCTACACCGGCGAGAACATGGGCATCGCGACCAACTCGAAGGGCAACATCTACATCTACCACCGCGCCAACGAGACGCGGCTCTTCGAGTACTCGCCTCAAGGCCAGTTCGTCCGCGAGATCGGGCGGAACAACTACGGCTTCGCCTTCGCGCACTCGGTCCGCGTCGACGCCCAGGACAACATCTGGGCGGTCGACGAAGGCACCGATATGCTGATCAAGTTCAGCCCCGAAGGCCGCGTGCTGATGGTGATGGGCCGGCGCGAGGATCCGGTTGCGATGCTGGGCAATATGCCCGGGCAGGGCACCTTCCACGGCCGTAACGAGAAGTACCGCTTCGGCCGGCAGACCGACGTGGCCTTCGACCAGCAGGGCAACATCTTCGTGTCCGACGGGTACTTCGACGCGCGGGTGGTGAAGTACGACAAGAACGGCCGGTTCATCAAGGCCGTGGGCAAGCGCGGCTCCGCCAACCTCGAGTTCAACACGCCGCATTCCATCGCCACCGACTTCCAGGGCAACGTCTACGTCGGCGACCGCGGCAACGCGCGGGTCCAGGTGCTCGACAACGACCTCAACTGGAAGGCCAACTACACCGACGTCGGCAATCCCTGGGGCGTGTGTGTGTCGGGCGGGCCTGGGCCGAAGAATCCCGGCAAGCAGTACCTGTTCTCGACCAACTCGTGGCAGGACAGCGCTCCGGCCGCCGGCGCCGAGTTCACCGGTGAGGTCTACATGATGGAGCTCGACGGCACGATCATCGGCAAATTCGGGCGCGCCGGCAAGGCGAGCGGCGAGTTCGCGACGATTCACCAGATGGACTGTCGCGATCCGCGGACCATCTATACGGCCGAAATCAACAACTGGCGCTCGCAGAAGATTCTGCTGAAGCCCGCCGCGACGTCGAGTGCGCAACAGGGAGGCGGGCAATGACCCGCCTTCGCCGTCCCGGCTACGGCGGGCAAGCACGGCTGAACGTTGCACAGCTGCTGACCGCCTCTGTGCTGGCCACCGGTCTTGCCGCAGCGTCGCTGCTGGCACAGGGCGTGCCCGAACTGGCGTTCGACACCAACGCCGACCTGCTGCGCACGCCCAACGACGTGTTCGTCGGCGAAGTCGGCGGCGTGGGCGCCAACTCGAAGGGCATGATCTTCGTCTACACGCGCACCGGGCATCCCTATGGCACGTTGGGCGACAACCGGACCTTCTTCCGCAACGGATCGCGGCTGTACCTGTTCGATCCTGCGGGCAAGTTCGTCCGTGAGTGGGGGCAGGACGTCTACGGCTTCAACGCGGCGTTCGGCCTCCGCATCGATCCGCAAGACAACGTCTGGACCATCGACGAGGGGGCCAATCAGGTCGTGAAGTTCGACAGCGAGGGGCGGATCGCCCTGGTCCTCGGCCGCAAGCCTGAGGCGATCGGGGTGCGTCCACGCGAGGGCGGACCCGGCGGCGGGGGGCCGGGCGGTGGCGGCCCTCCGGG
>DATLLC010000360.1:0-5310 GCA_035538015.1 Vicinamibacterales bacterium | reverse complement strand
CGGATCCTGTTTCGCTGCTGGAAGGAGCGCCGCCCCTACGACGAGGAGGCCTACATCGCGGCGCTGCGCCGCCGCGGCTCACCGCTGGCGAAACATCTTGCTTGACGGCCCAACTCAGATGTCCATGCCACCCGCGCCGAGCGGTGCCACGATCTCGTACGCGCCGATCCGTGTGCCGGCGACCAACGGCATGGTTCGAGGTGGATGTTCTCACATTTCCGAAACAGATCACGGAGCCATCACGCTCGATGCCGAGGGGGCGTGTTCACGGATTCATGGCACTCGCCGGCGCAGATGCGCTCTCCCCGGCCGGCACCACGCCATCGCGCGGACGCGGCAACATCGAAGAGCCGAAGATCCGGGTACCAGGCGCTCGCAGGCACCAGGCCGCCGGTAACCTCCGCCGTCTCGCTCGAACGGGCGAACGTCGCACCGCGCGCGCGGTCGATGGTAGCACCGCGGCCGCGCGCTTGCCGCCCGCCACCATCGCGGGTGATGATTTGCGGCACGAGCGTCGAACCGGCGCGCGTGGACACATCGGGGAGCACGGCCATGCAACTCACGGGCATCCATCACCTCACCGCGATCTCCGCCGCGATCAAGGAGAACCACCGCTTCTACACCGGGACGCTCGGCATGCGGCTGGTCAAGCGCTCTGTGAACCAGGACGACGTGAGCGCCTATCACCTGTTCTATGCCGACGCCAAAGGCAGTCCGGGCACGGACCTCACCTTTTTCGACTGGCCCGCACCGCGCGAGCGCCGCGGGACTCGCAGCATCGTCCGGACCTGCCTCCGCGTGAACGGTGAAGCGGCGCTGACATGGTGGCTGCAGCGCCTCGACGAACACCAGGTGCCGCACGGTGAGATTGTCGAGCGCGACGGCCGGCTGACGCTTCAATTCGAGGATCCCGAGGGCCAGCGCCTCGCGCTCGTCGACGACGGCGGTACCGGCGACCCGCCGGCGCCGTGGGATCGCAGTCCGGTGCCGGCCGAGTTCCAGGTCCGCGGCCTCGGTCCGATCGTCATCAGCGTCCCGACGCTCAAACCGACCGATACGCTGCTGACCCGCGTCTACAACATGCGGCAGGTGCGGGACTGTCCGCATCCCGACAACCCCGGCACGCTCGTCCACGTATTCGAAATGGGCGACGGCGGGCCGCACGCCGAGCTGCACGTCGCGGTGCAACCGGACCTGCCGGTGGCGAGCCAGGGCGCCGGCGGTGTCCATCACGTCGCGTTTCGTACTCCGGACGCGAATTACGATGCCTGGGCAGATCGATTGAACGAGTTCGACGTTCCGAACAGCGGCAAGGTGGACCGGTTCTGGTTCCGCAGCCTCTACGTCCGCGAGCCGAACGGTGTGCTGTTCGAAATCGCCACGGACGGGCCCGGCTTCGCGGTGGACGAGGATCCGGCGACACTCGGCGAGAAGGTGGTGCTGCCGCCGTTCCTCGAGCGACACCGAAACGAGATCATCGCGAATTTGAAACCGATCGACTGAGCCGCTGGCTGTTCACCCCACCAACACGGTGATGGCGCAAGACGATAGTCACTATGAACGGGGTGGGCAGCATCAGCAGCAACATCGTCGCGACGAGCCTGAACGTGAACATCACCTCGTCGGGATAGAACGCCCTCCCGCAGTTTGCAGCGCCGGGATTGAGTTGGCAGGCTGTGACCTCATCGATCACGCCAGCGGCGCGACGGGCAATTACCTGGCCGTCACATCCAACGCACCGCAGTCGTGCCGAGGGATCACGGCCACGCTCACGTTTACAGCGACAAAGCAGTAACCACTGAGCCGGCTTGGCCATCGGGATCCGGGTGGTCGACTTGCCGGCAATCACACCGGATGCACGCCGGACCGGGGCGAATGCCGCCGGCACCGGTCGAACGGGCGAGATCTGCCCCGTTGGAGGTTGTTCCGGCCGAGCCGGAACAGTAGACTGCAACCCTGGCTCAGCCGTCACCCGGCCGAAAACCTGGAGGCGTGCTGCGCGACGGGCAACTGCGATCCAAGGAGGCGTAATGAACTGCAGGAAATTTTTGCGGCTGTTGGCGATCACCGGGCTGGCGTGCGGGTTGTGGTCTGGCAACGGGAGCGTTGAGCGCGCGAGCGTGCTCGAGCAGCACCCGGTCGCCATCGACGGCAAACTGTATCGAGATCGCGGCTTGGAGCTCGTTCGCACCGACGCGTTTTCGTATTCCCCGTACGAGCGTGCGGACATGCTCGGCGATGCCAGGGCGACCGCGAATTTCATCGTCAACTACTCGGGTTTCACGCCCCAGGCGCAGGCCGCGTTTCAGTACGCGGTAAACATCTGGGCCGACATCGTCGTGTCCGCTGTTCCGATCCGAGTGGACGCGTCATTTGCTGCGATCGGCGGCAATACCCTCGGGCAGGCGGGCTCTAATTTTCTGTGGCGGGATTTTGCAGGCGCGCCACCGAGCACGTTCTTCGTGGACGCGATTGCCGACAAGCTGCATGGCAGCGATCTGTGTGCGGTCCCTGCAAATGCCTGCGCCGGCGAGCCCGATATCGTCGCCGAGTTCAACAGCGTCCCCCCAGTACCGTGGTACTTCGGCCTCGACGCGCGGCCGCCTGCGGGCACGGTTGATTTCGTGTCGGTGGTGTTGCACGAGCTCGGTCACGGTCTCGGTTTCCTCGGCTCTGGACGGATTAGTGGGGGACTGGGCGCTTGGGGTTTGGGCTCACCACCGCGGCCTGTTAGTTACGATCGATATGTCCGTAACGGCGGCGGCACTCCGTTTATTTCCAACCCGACGCCGTCGGCTGCGGCCCTGGCCGACCTGACAGGCAACAACCTGTTCTTCACCAGCCCGGTCGTAGCGGACGAAGGCGCCGCGATCAGCGCTCCCGCAAGGTTGTACGCTCCAGCCACGTTCCAGAGTGGATCGTCGTACAGCCACCTCGAGGAAAACACCTACAACGGAACCATCAACTCGCTGATGACACCGCAGATCAGCCAGGCTGAAGCGCAGCACAATCCTGGTTCGATCGTGCGTGAGATCTTCAGCGACATCGGCTGGGGCCCGCTCGGCTCGCCGGGCGGCGCGCCGGGTGCGCCGGGAGCGCCGACCATCGGCGGCAGCGGCAACTCAGTGAACATCAGCTGGACCGCGCCGGCCTCAGGCGGTGCTCCCACGTCGTACGCCCTGATCGCGCGCGGCTCGTGCGGCGGAGCCCTCATTACCACGCTGCGGGTGGGCAACGTTCTCGCGGTGGCCAATATTTCCGCGCCCAACGGCACGTTCTGCGTCAGCGTCCAGGCCAGCAACGCCTCGGGTGCGGGTCCGGAATCGCCAGGCACCGCGTTCAGCGTCCCAATTGGGCCTGCCCCGCCGGGCGCCCCGACCGGCTTGACGGCGAGCACGTCCGGACAGACGGTAACGCTCAACTGGAGCGCGCCCACCGTGGGCGGACCGCCCACAGGTTATGTCGCGAGCGTCGCCGGTCCCATCTCGGGAGTCTTCCCGCTCGGGCCCGGGACTACCGTGTCGGCCCCAGGATTGCCTGCCGGGTCGTACAGCCTGACCGTCTCCGCCATCAACGCGGGCGGCCAGGGCCCGGCGTCCAACACGGCAACGTTCGTGATTGGCGCCACCGCACCGACGATGAACGCTCCGGTCGTCAACGGGAACGCCGTCACGTTGTCGTGGGCGAACGGAGCCGGCGGGTCGACGCCGACGGGCTTCATCGTCCGGGCCAGACAGTCGCCAGCCGGCCCGATCATCGCCAGCCTGACGGTTGGCGGAAACTCGGTCGTCGTGCCAGGGGTGCCAGGGGGTACTTACTTCGTCTCGGTGCAGGCGTTCGCCGGCAGCCTGCTGAGCGGGGAATCGAACCAGGTGACGGTGGTCGTACCGTAGCTGACGATTGAGATCTTGGGCTTGGGCTTCGGCAAGCGTTCTTGCCGAAGCCTGATACCCAGACCCGGGTTGTCGGGCTGCGAGTCGCAGGTCGTCGAGGGCGTCCGCGAGCGCGTGACCGGGCAAGGCGCATGGGTGAGAGAGTGGACGGGACCGATGTGCCCAGGGTTGGTGCGCGTCACGGCGGAGTTGCTGCCGGCAGGGATATGCTGTAGCGGCTTTCGACGTCTTCACGGGAAACGGCGGCAAGGAGGAACCCATGCGCGCGATGGCCTGCCTGATTGTCTCCGCTTCTGTCCTCCTCAGCAGCGCTCCCGGCAGGGCGTCCCAGGCACCGGCCTGCGCCTCACCCGTCAATCAGGTCGTCGCGGAGAACTGCAGGCCCGGACATCCGCAAACCGAGTGGGACGTGAACGGCTCGGGCGATCCGAAGATCCAGGGATTCGCCACCGACATCAGCGTGAACCGCGGCGAGACAATCTCGTTCAAGGTGCAGACAGCGTCGCCGGCGTACCGCATCGACATCTATCGCCTGGGCCACTACCGCGGCGCGGGCGGGCGCCGCATCACCACCATCAAGCCATCGGTCCCTCTCCCGCAACAGCAGCCGCCCTGCCTGACCGATCTGTCCGTCCGCCTGTACGACTGCGGCAACTGGGCAGTCTCGGCGTCGTGGGCCGTGCCGGCCGACGCGGTGTCCGGCCTGTACCTCGCCCGCCTCGTGCGTGAAGACGACGACCCGCCCACGTGGCGGCCCGACAACGGACGCGTCGAGCAGGCAGATGCGACGAAGCCAGAACCGGGTCCGCACGCCTATGGCGCGCTGGGGCTTGGTACGCTCGCCAATGCCTTGAGGGAGCCTCGCGCGAGCCTCATCTACTTCGTGGTGCGGGACGATGCCCGGCGCGCGGACCTGCTGTTCCAGACGTCCGACAACGTGTGGACCGCGTACAACCGCGAGGGGATTACCAGCACCTATGGCAGCTTCGATCCCGCGCGGCCCATGGAGCGCGCCTACAAGGTGAGCCTGAACCGCCCGTACGCCACGCGCGACTACCGCGCGGTGAACATGCCCTTCAATGCGGAGTACCCGATGATCCGGTGGCTCGAGGCGAACGGGTACGACGTGGCGTACACGACGGGGCTGGATGGGGATCGCCGTGGCGCCCTGATCAGGAACCACAAAGTCTTCCTCTCGGTGGGCCACGACGAGTACTGGTCGGGTCCGCAGCGCGCGGCCTCCACCGCCGCGCGCGACGCGGGCGTGCACCTCGCGTTCTTCAGCGGCAACGATGTGTTCTGGAAAATCCGCTGGGAGCCGAGCACGGACGAATCGCGCACGCCGGACCGCACGTTCGTCACCTACAAGGAGACCCACGCCAACGCGAAGATCGACCCGGTGAAGGACGTCTGGACC
>DATLLC010000359.1:0-11683 GCA_035538015.1 Vicinamibacterales bacterium | reverse complement strand
GCGTCCTCGTCGTACCCATGCAGGCGCGCGATCACACGAGGCCCGCGCCGCCCGAGCTCCAGCGACAGCACCAAGCGGCTCAATGGATCGGCCATCACGTGAACGCGACGCACCCACGAGGGGCCCGCTTCCGGCACGCTGCCGTCGATCCAGTAGTCCGCCGGGGGCGCCGCCGCCCCCGGCCCGCTCAGGAGCGCCTCCACTCGAACTGGCACCGGCCGTCCCTCCGGCGTGGCGGCCCGCACGGGCAAGGCGAGCGCGTCGCCGATGACCAGTTGCAGCTCCCCCCCGAGCCGTCCGGGCAGTTCGAGGCCGAGCCGTCCGGTGTACTCCAGGCCGGGCAACTGGCTCCAGCGGTCCGCGCGCACGGCCACGCACCGGAACGTGCCGTCCGCTTCGGAGAATTGGAATGGCGTCGGCTCGTGGACCGTGAACCCGTCCGCAAACGACACGCCCGCGAGCTCGAGATGCCGGCGGCCCACCGGCCCGGCGACCACGAGGCGGCCGTCATCGCGCGCCCGGGCCACGGTGGTTCCGTCCTGGGCCGCGCGTAGGACGCGCGGAGCGCGGGATGCAATCCAAGGCACCAGTGCGGAGTCGATGCGCGTGTCTTCCGCCACTACGACAAGCGGCCGAGCGCGCGCCCGCCGGTCGAGCGCATCGGTCAGCCCATCGCGAAAGCCGCGCGCGTCCAAGCCGTCCATCGAACGGGACCCGCTGACGATGGTCTCCATCATCGCGATGGCGCCGAGGATGGACGTGATGACCAGGGGGCGGCGACCCTGCGCTGCCACCCACGTCAGTCCGACCGCCGACAGCGGCGCCAGCGCCCACAACGAAAACCGGAAGACCTCGGCCTGCCACTCCGAACAAATCAGTGCCACCGCACTGGCCAGGCCGGCCGAGAACAGCACCGTCCGCCGCCACCACCGACCGAGCGCGCCGAAAACCAGGCCGACGGCCGACAGCACGATTAGCAGGTTGCCGATTCGCATCGTGAGCTCCGGTGCCGCGTAGCTGCCGCCAGGCATCGGCGGCCGGGCGTCGAACGCCGCCCACAGCGCGTCGCGCCAGGTGACGGGCGACACGGCGGGAGTGACCGCGGCGGCCATGTGGGCCATCCACGTGAAGTGCGCCACGAAAGCGCCCGCGCCGAGCAGCATCGACCCTGGAATCCAGAGCCCGCGTCCCCCTCGATAGGGCTGACGACGGAAGGCCGCCAACACGACGGGCCAGGTGACGATGGCCACCCAGTCCCACCAGACGGCGAGCGCCCAGAGCACCATCGCCGCCAGCGGGTTGAAGTGGACCGGCCTGGTGAACAGCCGCGCGTGATCGTCGAAGGCCGCGCCCGCCGCGAGCCACACCAGCCCGACGGCGATAGCGAGCCCGGCGCCGTGCGCCAGCGCCGCGCTGAACGACGTATCGAGCACCAGCGCCGCGAGCACGAACGCCGCCGACGCCGCGGTCGCGCCGGCAAAGATCGCGACGCCGCTGGCGCCGAGCAGCGCGAGCAGGGCCGCGGCCCACGCCAGAGGGAGGGCGGGAGTCGCGAGCCACGCGGCATGCAGGATGGGCTCGATCGAGACAAGCGCAGGGCTCTCGGCGCTCCCGTAGACGGGCTGTGGGCCCAGGGGTGATACCGGCGGCATCGACGAGACGACGGCGGTCATCGACCACAGGCCGAAGGCCACTGCCGCCACCACGCCCGCGCGCACAAACGGGCCCGGGCCGGAATCCGCTGGCATGGTTTGGCGTATTCTACGCTCCCGCGCCAACGCGCGATTCGAGCCGTCAGGCACGTGATGTCGTCGCGCACCCCGCTCTGGATTGGCATTGCCCTCGTCACCGTCGCCGTCGGGGCACGTGCGTTCCCCTTTGTCTGGTGGCCCAACACGCACTTCGACTCGGATCAGGCCGTCGTCGGCCTGATGGCCAAGCACATCAGCGAAGGGCGGGCCTGGCCGCTGTACTTCTACGGGCAGAACTACATGCTCGCCGTGGAAGCCTACCTGGCAGCCCCGGTGATGTGGGCGCTCGGAGCGACAGTCCTGGCCCTCAAGCTGCCACTCGTCCTCATCAACATCGCCGTGGCGGTGCTGCTGCTCTGGCTGCTCGTCGGCGAGGCACGGCTCTCGCCATGGGTAGCGCTCATCCCCGTCCTTCCAATCGCCCTGCCCGCGGCCGGCATCGCGGCGCGCACCACCGAAGCGATGGGCGGCAACGTCGAACCGTGGCTCTACATCCTCCTGCTCTGGTGGTTGCGCAACCGGCCGTTCGCCTTTGGCGCGACGCTCGGCATCGGCGTGCTGCATCGCGAGTTCACCGCCTACGGGGCCGCGGCGCTGCTCATGATGGACGCGCTCGGTCTCGCCACGCATCCGGATCGACGGCGCTGGGCCGGCGATCGACTGCGGCACTGGGCGATCGTTGGCGTTGCCTTCGTCTCCACCCGAGTCGTGGCGGCCGCCCTTCAGCCCTTCGCCAGCACGTTCGGCCCGGGAACCACGGCCGGCGATCGCGCGATGCTGGCCGCGACGGAGGGCACGCTGGCCGGCCGGGCCTGCTTCCATCCGGATCTCTGGGACACTCGCCTTCCACAGCTGATTGGCGATCACCTGCCGCGTCTGGTGGGCGGCAAGGGTGCGCCGCTGCAGGACTATGGCGTGCAGAGCGGCGTCTACTCCGGCCAGGACGGCCTGGCGTTGTGGGTGGGCGCCATGACGCTGGCGGGCGTTGCCGCCGGCGGCTGGCACTGGTGGCGACGGAGAACCGCCGGCAAGGGCGAACCAACGACGCACCTGGGAGGATATCTCCTGCTGGTGGGCACGATTTCGACACTCATATACGGGTTCGCGGCGTGTACGCGCATTGGGCCCGAGACCTTGCGCTACAACCTGCTCGGCGTGTGGATTCCCGTCGGCGCCCTAGTGATGGCCGTCCAGACGTGGCGCCAGCCCGTGGTGCGGGCGGGGTTCGCGGCGGCCGTGGCCTTGTGGTGCCTCCTGAACGGCCTCGACGTCTTGGCGCTCACCGAGGAGTATCGTCACCGCACGCCGGAGGATCGTCGACAGGCGGTGGCCAATGCCCTCGAATCCCGGGGCGTGACCAGCGCACGGGCCCCCTTCCGCACGGCGTACCACGTTACATTCCTGGCACGGGAGCGCGTGCGCGTGGCGGCTATCGATTACCCCCGCATTCGCGTCTACGATGAGGAAGCCACCCGGTCTGGCGCGCCGACCATCGCCTACCGCCCGTGCGAGGGCGGAGAGCCGCTCCCGAGCGGGCAGTTCCTGTGCCAAATGGCCGACCAGGGCCAGGGCGCGCGTTGACATGCTCTCCCGCTTCGTCTATATCACCGACGGGGCGCGGTCCGAACCGAACCTGCTCATCCGGCGTATCCATCAGTAGCCCCCGAGGTCCGCATGCCCCCAGTCGACGAACAGGCCCGTCTGGCCGCTCTCCAGCGGTATCGCATTCTCGACACCGCGCCGGAAGGGGCGTTCGACGATCTGACGTTGCTGGCGTCTCAGATCTGCGGTACGCCGATGGCGCTGATCACGCTGATCGACGAGAACCGACAGTGGTTCAAGTCCGAGCACGGCTTCGACGGCGTGCGGGAGACCGAGCGATCCGTCGCGTTCTGCAACCACGCCATCACGGACGCCAGCATCCTCGAGGTCCCGGACACGCGGGAAGACGCGCGCTTCCGCCACAATCCGTTCGTCACCGGCCGGCCCCATATCCGCTTCTACGCGGGGGCGCCGCTCGTGACGCCGGACGGCCACGCGCTAGGCACCTTGTGCGTGGTCGATATCGAGCCGCGGCGCCTCTCGCCCGGTCAGATGCGCGCGCTCGACGCGCTCCGACACCAGGTCCAGGATCAACTGGAGCTGCGTCTGAAACTGCGGCAGTTGGAGCAGGCGCTCGCCGACCGCGACACGGCGCAGGCCGAGCAGGTCGCGCTCATCGCCGAGCTCCGTTCCTCGCTGCAGAAGGTGGACAAGCTCACGGCCCTCATGCCATACACCTCGGCCTGCGAGATGAACATCGTCATTCCCGCCGAGGCGGCGTGCATTCCCAGAGTGAGCGAGGGGGTGAAGCAGCTGCTCGAGGGCAAGGGCTGGGCCGAGGCCCAGATCATGCCGGTCGAGCTGGCACTCGATGAAGCGCTGGCCAACGCCATCCGGCACGGCTGCAAGGACGACCCCACCAAGCAGGTCCAGTGCATCGTCACGACCGACGCGACGGGGGAGGTGATGATCGCGGTGCGCGATCCCGGCCCTGGCTTCGAGCCATCGACGGTGCCGAACCCGCTCGAGGGCGAGAACATGTTCAAGGGCAGCGGGCGGGGGGTCTTCCTGATCAACCAGTTGATGGACGAGGTCGGCTTTGCCGACGGCGGCCGCGAGGTCCAGATGAGGAAACGGCGCGCCTGAGCTCAGGGCAGCGACCAGGGCTGACGCAAGGCCTCGAAGGCGCCTCGCGGCAGTTGCACGAGGGCGGGCGCTCGACCCGGATCGATCCACGCCATCGCTTCACGGAGGACGTTGGGTGGCATGGCGGTGCATCCGGCGGTGCCGCGGCCGCCCTCACCACCAATGTGCAGGAAGATGCACGACCCACGAGAGGCCACGGCCGGCGTGTTGTAGTTCACGACCACGCCCCATCGATACGCCTCGCCGACTTCGCGCATCCGTTCGGCGCTCGCCCAATCCGGCTTCTGGATGGTTCGGCGATCGACAATCTGGTTGTAGACCGCCGACGCTGGGTCGTCCACGCACTCGATGCCCTCTACGACCGGCAGGTACGCCAGCTTCAGCCACGACGCGTCGGCGGCCGGCGCGTAGCCGAAAGCCTTCCCGAGCGAGAACACTCCCGCGGGCGACCGCCCGTCACCTTCCCTCTTGGTCGGACCAGGCACCACCGGTGTCTCGAGTGGATCCCAGGCGATGCCGTTCTTCCCGACCACCACGACGCCGGTCTCGCCGACCGGCCGCCACTCGCTCCCGGGAACGGCCCGCTCGAACCGTCGGAGTTCCCCCTGCACGGTGTTCCAATCGGGCGTGATCACGAGAATCAACTGCCGCGCGTCCCGGAGCAGCGGTGGTGGTTCGGCACGGAGAGCGGGGACGCCGCCACCAAGGATGGCGAAGACCAGCGTCACCGCGGTCCATTTCGAGTTGACGGGCACGGGCATCATTCTACGCATATCCTGCGTTCCTGGCCGGCCGGCGGGCGCGCAGAAACCGCACACCGAATCCGCCCGCGCCGCCTCCTTGGCTCCAGAAACCGTCGGGCATGACTCGTGCTCACGCGTCCGCGGAGTCGGGCGCCGCAGGAGGCTGATGATGGCACAACAGGTGATGACCCAGACCGACGGATCGGACTCTACACTCGCCAGTCGAGTGGACGCTCAGTTCGAGGCGCTCCACCTCCGCCTCGATGCCCTGGACCGGCGCCTCGAGCAGCGCCTCGCCGAGATCCGCGTGAAGCAGGAGGAAGACCTGATGTTGGTGAAGGCGATGTCGTGCCAGTTACGGGGGCGGGTTGAGCGCGTGGAACGAAGGAACGTTCGAGGCACGTAGCAGCGCCGCAGCTCAGGACGGCGGCCCGGCTGCTGATGCCATTCGGGTGATGACTATCTGGAACACCTGTTCCCAGGTGTCGGCGCGGGGACCGGGCAAGTGTCGGTTCGTCGGACTGGTGAACACAACGGTCGGGTGGCCCTCGGCGCGCAGTTGCTCCACGTTGCGCGGCGTGTCCTCGACATAGAGATCCGCGCCGACGGCGGATTTGTCGGCGAGGAAGCAGAGGTCCCAGTACGGGATGTCATGCCCGTCCAGCCAGTCCACGGTCTGCTGAACCGCCACGCGGTGGAAGTTCTTGATCAGGAGACGATGCGTGATGATGCGAATGCGCACGCCCATGTCCGACAAACGCCGGAGCACTTGCGGAGCGCCGGGCATCGGCTTGAGGACGCGAAACAGATCGCGCTGGAGCACGGCGAACTGATGCAGCTTGGGGTAGCCGCCGGGCGCCTGCGCGACGCCCCACTCGGGCAAGTCCCACGAGACCTCGGCGCCGAGCGACGTCTCGGGTACGCCCAGCCACTCGGCCGCAATCGGCCGAAGGCCGGCATAGAAGTCGGCGCACGTGCCGTCGAGATCCACGCCGAGCACGAAGGGGCTGCCCATGCGCGTATCGTAACGCGGCGTCCCGCCGGGATCGGGCGCTGCCGGCCGAAATGCGTCCCGTCAAGTATTGACGGTCGGATCCGTGTGTGGCCGCCTACTGTGGAAAGCGCCCTAACGCCACCAGCAGGTCGAGCCGCGCCTGCCGGACGCGATCTTCGGCCTGGGCCACGGCGGTGTCGAGGTCCCGCGCCGAGCGCTGCGCGTCGATGACCTCGATATTGGTCGAGGCTCCCGCGTCGAAGGCGATGATGGTGATCTTCAGCACTTCGTTGGCCGAGGCCGCCGCCGCACGAGCGCTGGTCAGCGCTCGCTCCTGGAACTCGACCGCCGCGCGGGCGGTCCGCACTTCGGCGCGGGCCTGCAGCCCGACCTGTTCCAGCGCCAGTTCGCTCGCTCGCAGGTCGGCTTCGCGCTCGCGGCGCAGGCCCCGGCGCTGGCCGCTGTCGTACACTGGCTGATTCACCGAGACGAGGAGCCGCCAGGTCCCGGACGGCTGAAACAGGCCGGCAGGAGTGATGTAGGTGGGATCGAACGACACGTTCGCCGTCGGCCACCAGTCCTTCGAGCTGTCCCGCACGATGCGCTCCGAGAGATCCCGCTCGGCGCTGAACAGGCGATAGTCGGTGCGCGAGGGCAACCACGACTCCGGCGCGCCGATGATCGGCACCTCGAAGGCGGGCTCGCCGGCGACGTCGCGCGGGCCGTCGGCGTTGATCAGCACGCCGAGCGCCTCCTCGGCGCGCTGGACGTTGAGACGGAACACCTCGACCAATGCTTCCTCGGTGGACGCAATCTGGGACGCGCGCAGGGCATTGAGCCGGCTGCCGATGCCGCCCTCGAGCCGCTTCTGGTTGTAGTCCACTTGCGCGCGGGCGGTCTCGAGCGACCGTTCCTGCACTTCCACGAGGCGCTTCTGGTTGATCACCGCGAGATACGCGGTGGCCGCCGAAATGGCGACCTGTCGCTGAACATCCGTGGTGTTCAGGCGCTCGATCTCCACACGGTCCGCCTGCTGCGCCCGCGCCGCCCAGCGGGCGGCGGCCAGGACCGGCACCCCGACGCTCGCCGCGAGCGTCCACTGATTCTGTGGCTGCACGACGTTGCCGTCGAAGCCGCGGTCGGCGTCGATCGTCGAATTGACGGCCGACGCATTGACGAACGGCAGCGTCGTCGCCCGCACCTGCTGCAGGAGGGCCTCCGCGCGCAGCACGTTGGTCGCGGTGATCTGGACGGTCAGGTTCTGGTCCACGGCCGCGGCGATGGCCTGCTCGAACGTGATCATTGGAGGCGCCGGCGTCTGCCCGGACGTGTTGACCGGCGCCGACGCCTGCCCGGTGGGTACGGTCTGTGCCGCCACGGTCTCGTTGAACGAGCGCGACAGCGGAACTCGAGGCGTTCCAGGCGACTGCGGAGAGGCCTGGGCGTAGGCCGGCGCGCCGAGCACGATCGCTAGTACGACGGCTGCCGTAGCCGTGCCTGCCGCTCCTGGCCCGGAGGGCGCGGGCTCGGGCTCATCGCTGCCGCGCACCTTGCCCGGCACCAGCGTCCGGATGATCACGTAGAGCACGGGAATGAAAATCACGGACAGGAAGGTCGAGGCCACCATCCCGCCGGCCACCGTGGTGCCGACAGAGTTGCGCGCCGCGGCGCCGGCGCCGGTGGCCAGCGCGAGCGGCATTACGCCGAGGATGAACGCGAACGAGGTCATCAGGATCGGGCGCAGGCGGATGCGCGAGGCCTCGACCGCGGCGTCGACGATCGACATCCCCCGCTCGCGCATCTGCTCGGCGAACTCGACGATCAGGATCGAGTTCTTGGCCGCGAGTCCGATCAGCAGCACCAGCCCGACCTGGCAGAACACGTCGTTGGCGAGGCCGCGCAGCAGCTGCGCCGAGAGGGCGCCAATCATCGCGAGTGGCACGCCGAGCAGGATGATGAACGGCAAGACCCAGCTCTCGTACTGGGCGGCGAGCACGAGATAGACGAGGATCACCGACAGGCCGAAAATCAGGCCGGTCTGCGACCCGGCCTTGATCTCTTCGAGCGACTGCCCGGCCCATGCGAACGTGAACCCGGGCGGCAGGTTCTGGGCCGCCAGTTCCTGCATCGTCCGCAGCGCCTGGCCCGAGCTCTGGCCGGGCGCCGGGTTGCCGCTGATCTCGGCGGAGCGGAACAGGTTGAAGTGGCTGATCACCTGCGGCGCCGTGGTCTCGCGCAGGTGGACCACCGTGTCGAGCGGCACCATCTGGCCGTCCGATGTGCGGGCGTACAACTGGCGCAGGTCGGCCGGATTGGCGCGGAAGCGCTGATCGGCCTGGGCGTAGACGCGATAGGCGCGGTTGTTGAAGTCGAAGTCGTTGACGTACGACGAGCCGAGGAACACCTGCATCGCGTCGGTGACCTCGCGCAGGGGCAGGCCCAGGCTCCGCGCCTTGTCGCGGTCGATCTCGACGATCAGCTGCGGGTCGTCGGCCCGGAACGCGCTGAAGAGCCCCTGAACGCGGCCGCTCTGGTTGCCGGCGCCAATCATCGCGAAGGTCGCCTGCGACAGCCCGCTGATGTCGGCGCTGTTGGTCTGGTCGAGCACCTCGAACTGGAAGCCTCCGAAGGTCGACAGCCCCTGGATGGCCGGTGGCGGGAAGGCCACGATGATGGCGCCGGGAATCATGAACAGCGGCCCGCTGATCCGATTCAGGACCGCGCGCAAGGAGTGCTCCGGTCCCGGCCGCTCGGCATACTCCTTGAGGCGCGTGAAGATCAGGCCGTTGTTCGGGGCGGCGCCGGCAAAGCTGAAACCCATCACCGAGAACGCGGCCGCGATGTCCGGATCTCCGTAGAGGATCTTCTCCGCCTTCTTGGCAATTTCGGTCGTGTACTCGAGCGAGGCCCCGGCTGGCGCCTGGACGATGCAAAGGAAGTAGCCCTCGTCTTCCTCGGGCACGAACGCCGACGGCACCACCTGAAGCAGGGTGTAGGTGGCAAACAAGCCGCCCGCGAACAGCAGTAGCATCGCGTACCGCAAGCGCAGCGCGCCGCGGACGATGCGGACGTAGAGCCGCGTCCCCGCGTCGATGACACGGTTGATGGCGGTGAAGAAGAAGCCGTGCGCATGGGTCTCGCGATCGAGCAGCAGGGCCGAGAGCGCCGGCGTCAGCGTCACGGCGTTGAACACCGAGAGGACGACGGCGAACGCAATCGTGAGCGAGAACTGCTGATAGAGGCGGCCGGTGACACCCGGGAAGAACGCCACCGGGACGAACACCGACACCAGCACGATGCCGATGACGACCACGGCGCCGAACACCTCGCGCATCGCGTCGATCGCCGCGCGGCGGGCCGACTTCCCGTACTCGGTCTTGTGCCGCTCGATGTTCTCGATCACCACGATCGCATCGACTACGACGATGCCGGTCGCGAGGATGATGCCGAACAGCGTCAGCGTGTTGATGGAGTAATCCATCAGCTTCACGAACGCGAATGCACCGATCAGCGAGACCGGGATGGTAATCGCCGGAATGATCGTGCTGCGCCAGGTCTGGAGGAACAGGAAGATGACGAGGACGACGAGCGCGATCGCTTCGATGAGTGTCTTGATGACCTCGCGGATGGACTCCTCGACGACGTCCGTCGTGTTGAACGAGACGAGGTAACGCATGCCGGGAGGGAACTGCGCGGCGAGCCGTTCCATCTCCGCCGACACCGCGTTCTCGACATCCAGTGCGTTAGCCGTCGGGAGCTGGATGACGCCGAAACCGACGGCTTCCATGCCCTGGAACCGGAGCTGTGAGCCGTAGGTTTCCGCGCCCAGCTCCGCGCGGCCGACATCCTTCAGACGAACCAGCCCGCCACCGACGCTCTTGACGATGATGTTCTCGAACTCGGCGGCTTCACGCAGACGTCCGACGGCGCGGACGCTGAGCTGATACATCTGCCCCGACGGCGCCGGCGCCTGCCCGACGCTACCCGCGGCAACCTGCACATTCTGCTCGCGGAGCGCGCTGACGACGTCGTTGGCGGTGATCGCCCTGGCGGCGAGGCGGTCCGGATCCAGCCACAGCCGCATGGCGTACTTGCGCTCGCCGAAGATCACGACGTCGCTGACGCCGGGCACGCGCTTGAGCGCGTCCTTCACGTAGATGTCGAGGTAATTACTGAGGAAGAGCGAATCGTATTCAGCCTTCTCCGCGAATACACCGACCGCCATCACGAACCCGGTCGACTGCTTGGAGACCGTGATGCCGGTGGTGCGTACCTCCGCGGGCATGCGGCCAAGCGCCTGGTTGACGCGGTTCTGGACGTCGACAGCCGCGACGTCCTGATCTCGCGTGATGTCGAAGGTCACGGTGATGCTGGAGGCGCCGCTGTTGGTGCTCGACGAGGTCATGTAGAGCATGCCCTCGACACCGTTGATCGCCTGTTCGAGCGGCGTCGTCACCGCCGTTTCGACTTCCTGCGCGTTGGCGCCGGTGTAGAAAGCGGAAACCGAGATCTGCGGCGGTGCCAGTACCGGGTATTGCGCAATCGGCATGGTCGGAATGGCGACCGCGCCGGCGAGGATGAGAACGAGCGAGCAGACCGATGCCAGGATCGGCCGGCGAATGAATGTGTCTACCATGTCACTCCGGCTTGACGGGCGCGCCGTTGCCCAGCTTCTGGATCCCGGAAGTGATTATCCGATCGCCGGCCTTCAGACCGCTGCGAACGACTTATTCATTCCCCACCAGTTCGCCGACCTCGATCGGACGCTGGCGCGCGATCAGTCCCTTGTCGGTCTGTTCGGCGACGTAGCAGAAATACAGTCCATTGATGCGGACGACAGCGGTGAGCGGCACCGTCAGGCCCGGCGTGTTGCTCCAGATGATGCGGGCGCGCGAGAACTGCTGTGCCCGCATGGCCGGGGGCGCGTCGCGCAGGATGCTTTTGACGAGGACGGTTTGGGTTCGATCGTCCACACGAGGCGCCACGAACGTGATCGGGTTGGTCGCGACCGGCTTACCCTCGGAGTCCAGCATCTGGACCGGCAGGCCGATCTTCAGATCCGGTGTCCGATTCAGTGAAACCTGGATGTCGGCTTCGAGTTCCGAGTTGTCGTCGATGGTCGTGATGATCGTCGTCGGTGTGACGCGATCGCCGATCCGGAGAGTGATGTCACCGACCACCCCCGCCTGCGGGGAGTTGACACGGTAGTAATCGAGCTCGACGCGGCCCTCTCGTACCTGGGCCTCTACTGCCGCCATGCGCGCCTCCGCGGTGCGCAATGAATTCTGGGCCTGGTCGAATTCCTGCCGGCTGATCGCGCCGGCACTGACGAGCGACTCGAGTCTCTTGACCTGTTCGCGCCAGTAGGTGAGGTCGGCCTCGATGCCGGCACGGCTGGCCTCGGTACTTCTCACGGCGGCCTGCTGTTTCTCGGCGTTGATCTGCACGAGCGGCGCACCCGGGCGGACACGATCGCCGGGCTTGACGAAAATCCGCGTGACGACGCC
>DATLLC010000358.1:0-15215 GCA_035538015.1 Vicinamibacterales bacterium | reverse complement strand
CCTGATCCCTGATCCCTGATCCCTGATCCCTGATCCCTGATCCCTGATCCCTGATCCCTGATCGCTGATCCCTACCGACCAAACACCTGCCGCCAGAACGAGGCCAGGCGCCACGCCTCTGTCGCTGTCGGGGCGCGGTTCACCTCGGCGTGGGTGATGAGGCCACTGAGCAGCCCGGTGACGGGGGCTCGGCCCTGGAGGTACTCGCCCAATAGAACCGTCTCGATCGACGGAATCACGTTGTCGTCCGATCCATGCAGCAGGTAGACCGGCGCCCGGGGCGCGGCCGGGGCCTTCTCCGGCGAGAGCGTGGGCATGGCGGGGTGGTCGGCCAACTTGTCGACGATCGGAAGCAGTCGTGTTCCGAGATCCCCCACGGCGCGATCGTTCACGAACCGCATGAGGGTCGCGGAGGGTTCCGGGAGCGTCTCGGCGTAAGCCCGCATCCGCGCAAACTCTTCCAAGGCGCGCGGCTTGTCCACCATGTCCAGCGAGGAGGCGAGGAGAAAGCCCTCGATGCCGGCGGTCAGCGGGGCCACCTGCTCGGCCGGTACGAGCTCGCCTGCCACCGTCAGGAGCACCACGGCGACGCCGTAGTCGTGGGGCGGGTGGACCTGCACGTGCTCGGCGCCGAGTACCACGCGGCTTCGACGGGCGGCGTCGAGATCACCCAGCACCTCGCCGGACGCCAGGTAGTGCATGACGCGGGACAGGTCGCCATGGCCGCCGAAGGACACGATGAAGGCCAGGCGATCGCGAATGCGGTCGCGGCCGCCGGCGACGATCGAGAGGCCGCCGGAGAAGCTGACACCCAGCACGCCGACGCGCCCATCCGGGGCCAGCTCCGCCTGATCGGATGCCCAGCGGATGGCATCTTCGATGACATCGGTGACCGCCGGCGTGATCCGGAACCGTTGCAGGTCCGGAGCGGCGACGGTGAGTACCGCAAACCCCGTCGCGACGAGATCCTGCGCCAGGCCCACGAGGCGCGCTTCGTCGATGCCGTCGCGATGCACGCCAGGTACGAGCACGATCGTGCGGTGGAAGCGGCCTGAAGGTCGAGAGACGCGCGCCGCAACGTCACCGTGCCTGGTCGTGATCTCGAACGAGGAGATCGGGCCCGCATCGCTGGCGCGCCATGCAGCCAGCGTGGCGGGTGGGCCGGGAAGATCGGCCGCGCGCGCGATGAACGCGGCCGCATCCATGTAGGGCAGCGCCACGACGATCCCCGCGATGGCCAGGACGGTGGCTCCGAACAGCCAGCGCAAAGGGCGGGGCACCGCTCGATGTTACACTGGCCGGCTGTTGACTCCGCTCATCATCGCCATCGACGGGCCCTCGGGCTCGGGCAAGGGCACGCTTGCGCGCCGCCTGGCAGACGCCCTCGGTTATCGCCACGTGGACACCGGCGCGATGTATCGCGCCGTCGCCTGGCGCGCACACCAGCTCGGATACGCACTCGACGACGAGCCCGCGGTCGCGGGCCTGGCCGCGCGCGCGGTGCTGTCGCAGGACGAAGGTCGCGTCACCATCGACGGTCACGACGTGACGCGCGCCATCCGCACCCCTGACATCGATCAATCGGCGGCACGTGTCGCGAGGTTGCCGCAGGTGCGCGCCGTCCTGGTGGCGCGTCAGCGGGAGCTCGGAGCGAGCGGGCGCGTGGTGATGGAAGGTCGCGACATCGGCACGGTCGTGTTCCCCGGCGCGCCCGTCAAGCTCTATCTCGACGCCTCCGCCGAGGAGCGGGCCCGCCGCCGCGCGAACGATCCGGCGCATAGCGGCGGCCGAACGGACATGGGCCACGTGAAGAGCGCCATGGCCGCGCGCGACGAGAGCGACTCGACACGGACCGTCGCACCGTTGCAGATGGCCGTGGACGCCGTCTACGTCGATACCACTGGGTGGGACGCGGACGCCGTGCTCGCCAAGGTGCTGGCACTGGTGAGGCAGAGAGCAGCGACCATTGACGATTGATGATCGACGATTCGGCGATTTATTGAAGATTGGCGATTGATGATTGAGGCATTCGATTGGTGATTGGGCGCCAATGGCTCAATCACGAAGGCCACAATGACCCAATCATTCAATCATTCAATGAACCGTCAATCGCCAATCCTCAATCATCAATGAACGCGGTCGTCGGTCGTCAGCGGTCCTCGAAGTCGTCCGACGACCCAGGGTCGAGCTCCCAGCGGTGACGGTCGCGCTCGGCAATCTCGTCCCCACCCTGCAACTCTTCGTCGTCGTCGTACTCCACGCCGAGGGCGCGGCCGATTTCGTCCACCACGTCCTGGTCGGGTGTCGGGTTGTCGCCGCCCGGAGCCTCGTCGCCTGAAGACGCTGCGGCTCCCCAGTCTGCGTCCACGTCGCCGGCCGTGAGCGCCGGGCTGGTGTTCGTCTGCTGCTGGAGCTTCTGGGTCATTTCCGCGCGTCCAGTGCGGACGGCCGAGGCGGCGCGGTCCATGTCGAGACTGGACGGCACGCCATGGATTTCGGCGACGGTCCGGCGCGGACGGTCGAGGTTTGCCTTCTTCTTGGGCCGCCGTGCGGCCTTCACCGTCGGCGCGGAGGGAGCGGGGGCCGCGGATGCCAGCGCAACGGGCTTGACCGCTGTCTCGGCCGCCCTGGCCGTGGCGATGGGTGCCTTCGCGGGCGCGGGCTTGGCCATCGGCTTTCGGGTCAGCGCCGTCTTACGTGCCGGAGCCGCCTTACGTGTCGCCTTCCGCGCCGGGGCGCTCTTCCGAACTGGTTTCGCCTTACGTGCCGATGTGGCCTTCCTGCTGGCCGACCGACGGGCTGGACGCGCGGCTCTGGTGGAGGTTCGAGCGGCCTGACGCTTCCGGGGCTTCGCGGCAGCGGCCTTCCGGCCCTTTTTTGCCGCCTTGGCGGTTCGCCGAGCCGGCGCCGAGGCCTTGCGCTTGGCTTTCTTAGCAGATGCGCCCGTCTTCTTCTTGGCAGGACGGGCAGCCTTCTTCTTGGCCATGGCGGTTCCTTTCGGCTCCTTGACAGTTCGCGCTAAGTATCGTAACGTCTGTTGGTTACGCGGGGCGCCGGCCTCCGCGCAGCGTAACCCCGAAAACAAAGCGGGGTCGACCGGCAAATCTGCAAGTCAGGAGGACGCGCACCGCAATGGCAATTTCGCAAGACGAGCACAACCCGACCAGTGAGCCGAAGGGCGCCCCCACCCCGACGGCTGCGGCCGCGGGGCGGCAGGTTCCCAAAACCACCGCACTCTGGGCCAAAGACGATGAGTCGATCAACCCCGAGGAGTTTGCCCGCCTGCTCGACCTTTACGATAACAGCTTCCGCAACATCGCGGAAGGAGAAGTCGTCAAGGGGACCGTACTGAAAGTGACTGCGAACGAGGTCGTGATTGACGTCGGCTACAAGTCCGAAGGGGTCATCCCTGTGGACGAGTTTCTCGACGAGACCGGCGCGGTGATCGTGCGTGAAGGAGACGTGGTCGACGTGCTGCTCGAGCGCACCGAGGACCGCGACGGCCACATCGTGCTCTCGCGCGAGAAGGCCGAGAAGATGAAGATCTGGGACGAGGTCGAGCGCGCCTTCGCGGAACGCAAGGTCGTCATCGGTCGCGTGGTCGAACGGATCAAGGGAGGCCTTGCCGTCGACATCGGCGTCCGCGCCTTCCTGCCTGGCAGCCAGATCGACGTCCGTCCGGTCCGCAACCTTGACGCGCTGAAGGGGCAGGAGCTCCGGATGCGGGTCATCAAGGTCAACAAGAAGCGCGGCAACATCGTCCTCTCGCGGAAGGTCCTCCTCGAAGAAGAGAACGCCGAGAAGAAGAAGTCTACGCTCGAGACACTCGCCGAAGGCAAGGTCCTGCGCGGGGTGGTCAAGAACATCACCGACTACGGCGCCTTCATCGACCTGGGCGGCATCGACGGCCTGCTTCACATCACCGATATGTCATGGGGCCGCGTCGGCCACCCGTCCGAGCTGTTCAAGGTCAACGACGAGATCGACGTGGTGGTGCTCAAGTACGACGCCGCCACCGAGCGCGTCTCGCTCGGCCACAAGCAGCTGGTGGTCGATCCGTGGACCACGGTGATGGATCGCTTCCCGGCCAGTGCGCGTGTCAGCGGCAAGGTGGTGAGCCTCACCGACTACGGCGCCTTCGTCGAGCTCGAGCCCGGAGTCGAGGGCCTGATCCACGTCAGCGAGATGTCGTGGAGCAAGCGCGTCAAGCACCCGTCGAAGATCCTCAACGTCGGCG
The DNA here is from genome assembly GCA_035538015.1 of Vicinamibacterales bacterium. Taxonomy (GTDB): domain Bacteria; phylum Acidobacteriota; class Vicinamibacteria; order Vicinamibacterales; family UBA2999; genus VFZN01. The sequence goes on along the minus strand of DATLLC010000358.1, from coordinate 10,978 downwards.
ACACGGTGGAGGCGATGGTCCTGGGCGTCGATCCGGCGGCCCGCCGCATCTCGCTCGGCCTCAAGCAGGTCGAGAGCAACCCCTGGAACGAGCTCTCCGAGAAGTACCCGGTGGGCACGCGAATCAAGGGCAAGGTGCGGAACCTCACCGAGTTCGGCGCGTTCGTCGAGGTCGAAGAGGACATCGACGGCCTCATTCACATCTCCGACATGTCGTGGAGCAAGCGGGTCAAGCACCCGAGCGAAGTGCTCAAGAAGGGCGACGTGGTCGAGGCCATGGTGCTCAGCATCGACGCCGAGAACCAGCGCCTGTCGCTCGGCCTCAAGCAGCTCGCGACCGACATCTGGGAAGACTTCTTCTCCCGCCACAAGGTGGGGGACACCATCGAGGGCAAGGTGGTGCGCATGACCAACTTCGGCGCGTTCGTCGAGCTCGACGAAGGCATCGAGGGCCTGATCCACGTCAGCGAGTTCGACGACACCCAGGGCGGCGAGAAGATTTCGCTCGAGGTGGGGCAGACCACGCCGATGAAGATCATCAAGCTGAGCCCGTCGGAGCGGAAGATCGGTCTGAGCATCCGCGCGCTCAAGACCGACGAGATCCGGACCGATTGGAACGACTACGCCTCCACGCAGGGGGATGGCAGCGCCACCCTCGGCGAGCGGTTGCGCATCAAATAGGCTTCAGGCTCTGGGCTTTAGGCTCTAGGTGGGCTTCAGCCTAGAGCCTTCCTCGAGCCCAGGGCCTAGAGCCTAGAGCTTGTCTCTATGACTAAAGCGGAACTCGTCGAAGAAGTCTCGCGCGTCTCGGATCTCACCAAGAAGCACTCCGAGGTGATCGTCGACACGGTGTTCCAGAGCATCATCGATGCCCTGCACCGCGGCGAAAAGATCGAGCTCCGCGGGTTTGGCAGCTTCCGGCTCCGCAAGCGCGAGCCCCGCAAGGGCCGTAACCCCAAGACCGGGGACAAGGTCGACGTCCCACCCAAGAGCGTCCCGTATTTCAAGCCCGGCAAGGAGCTGAAGGACCTGATCAACCAGGATCCGGATGGGCCGGTGGACGATGGCGCGCCGCTCGCGCGCGAGTCGGTCGAGTAGCTCTTCAACGTTCGTGAGTGGTCGTTCGCGCGTGCGGATGTTGCCAGGGGACGATTAGTGGAGCGGCTCTACGCGTCCTGGCGGCTTGCGTATGTCACGCGGAGCAGCGACGCCGACGCCTGCGTGTTCTGTGTGGCGCAGGAGACAGGCGAGGCCGGCGCGCTGATCGTGCACCACGGCCTCTCGGCGTTCGTCATCCTCAATCTGTTCCCCTACAACCCGGGACACCTGATGGTCGTGCCCCGCCGCCACGTGGCCCGCCTGGCCGATCTCACGCACCCCGAGCTCGTCGAGATGGCAGAGCTGACGCGCGCCGGGGAACTGGCGCTGACCGAGGTCTACCGGCCGCAGGGTATCAACGTCGGCATGAACCTCGGCCGGCCGGCTGGGGCGGGCGTGGCGGACCACCTGCACACCCACCTCGTGCCGCGGTGGATCGGCGACACCAACTTCATGACGGTCGTCGGCGGGGCCCGCGTGTTGCCAGAGGAGATCGGCCAGAGCGGCGAACGGCTCCGGCCCGTCTTCGCGCGCCTCTGCGGCGCCCGCTAGCCTTCTTACGCGGGATCGACGCTCTCTGGCGCTGGCCCGCGTCGACCCCTTCCTTCTATAATCGAGAATTATCCAGGTTGCGGTCTGCCCTTATAGGTGCCGATGACATTCGACCTCTCATCCGATCAGGCGGCAGCTCAAGCGCGCGCGCGTGAGGTCGCGGCGACTTTCGCCGCGTTGGCCGGGGACATCGACGCCAGCGCGCAGGTGCCGGCCTCGGCCCTGAAGGCCGTCGCTGCGCTTGGCCTGTGGGAGGGCCAGGACCGGGTGGCCGCCATGCTGATGATCGAGGAGCTGGCGGTAGCCAGTCCAGCGGTTGCGGTGCGCGGCGCGCTCGCGCTCGACGGCACGCCCGCCGACCTCGCCGGCCTGCGCGGCGTGCCACGGGTGCCCGCCCCGGAGCCGCGGCATTACCTGGTGATGGCCGCCGTCTGTCTGGGCATCGGCCGCGCGGCGCTCGACGAGGCGATCGATGTGGCCCGCGTGCGCAACGACCGTCCCGCGGGCGAGCCGTCCGATCCGCCGCACTGGGTGTTGGCCGACGCCGCCACCGAAGTCGCCGCCGCGCGCCTGCTGCTGCAGGCGGCGGCCGCGGATGGCGGCATACCCGCGCCGGCGGTGATGGTTCACGCCGCTGCTGCGGCGGGCCGGGCCGTGGACGCCGCCGTCCGCATTGTCGGACCCGACGCATGCCGCCCGGGCAGCGGGCTGGAGCGTGGTGCCCGGGACGCGAGAGCAGCATGGCTGATCCTCGGCACTGAGGATGACGCCCGTCGCGCCGCCGCCGACGCCCTCCTGGCCTGAGCCGCACTAGAATCGCCCGACATGGCTGCGGAACCGCGGCGCGAGGCCCAGGCGCGCGCCGATCAGATTCGCGCGTTCCGGCGCGAGCTGCGGGCGCTCGGCGACGCCGACGTGGTCAGGCTCTCGGAGGCGCAGGAGGCTGAAGTCGGCGCGTATCACGAGCGGCTGCTCGCGACGCTCGCGCGGGACTTCGACGTGGATCGTTCCGAGCACCAGGGCCAGCTGTCGCGAGGGCTGAGGCTGGCTTCGCTGTTCGGGGCGGCCGCTCTCGTCGCCGCCATTACTGCGCTCGTGCAGCGGGTCTGGGGCGGCCTCGCGCTGCCGGCGCAGGTGACGCTGCTCACCGCGTTTCCGCTGGCGGCGCTGGCCGGCGTACACGTGGCGGCCGAACGCGAGCAGACGCGCTACCTGGCTGGCCTCTTCGCCCTCGTGGCATGCGGCACCGCCTGGTTCGGCATTGGCATGATCGCTCGGCTCCTGGACCTGCCGCTCTCCGAACTGCTGTTGTGGCCGGCGGCGGCCTTTGGCATGGCGGTGGCCTCGAGCTATGGCTTCCGGATCGTGTTCATTCTCTCGCTCGCGGTGCTGGTGGTCGCGTTCGCCAGCGTCTTCTTCGCAGCCGGCGGCGTGCCTTGGCCGACCCTCTTCGAGCGGCTCGAGCCGCTGGCCGGTACTTCGTTCGTGCTCCTGGCGCTGTCCAGTCATCTGCGCGCAATGGGTGAGGGCTTCGACCGCGCCGCACGTCACACGGCGCTCGGCCTGGGGCTTGGCGCACTTCTCGTCCTGGCCAGCCTGACCGGGGTCAGCTTGCTGGCGTTCGCACCTCGCACCTCGCTCGCCCTCTATCAGGTCGCGTTCGTGCCCGTCGCACTCATCCTGTTGTGGAGGGCCCTTCGCGCGGATGACGGCGCTGGCTCGGGCCTGGTTGCACTCGCGCTTGCCCTGTTCCTCCTCATTCGCTACGTCGACTGGTTCTGGGACTGGCTCCCCGCATGGGCATTCTTCCTGATCCTCGCGGGCGTGGCGTTTGCGAGCATTGCGGCCCTCCGGCGCGCGCGGGGCCGGGTGGGGGCGAGATGAGCCGGCTCGTGGTCGCGGCGCTGACGCTGCTGCTGACGGTGGGAGCCCTGTTCGGCGCCGCTGCCTGGAACCGCGGCGGCGACGTCCAGTCGATCGTGCTCACCGAGCGCGAGCTGGCGCTGCCTTGGAACTGGCCGAACGCGGACGGACCGCCGCGGCTGCGCTTCGAATGGGAGCGGCGCACCGAGGCTCAGGACGCCCGTCTGTGGCTGACCGACCTCAAACTGCGCGAGCTGGGATTCACCACGGGTGTCGCGGCCGGCGCCCCTGAAGCCGAGCAGTTCTACAGGCGCAGCCTCCCGCGGCTCGCGTGGGTGGCCTTCGAGATGGACGGAGCGGCGTGGCGGGCCATCGAGCAGCGGCTGTCGATGACGTCCGCTGCCACTCGATTCGGGACGCTGCCGCGCGATCGCAGTCACCTCGTTCCGATCGATGCCGGGCCGGATCTGGACACCCTGATGCGGCGATATCCAAACCAGCCGGTCGTGGTGCTGCGGGCGGTGGTCGAGATGCGCTTCCAGGCGAGCCCCAAGGAAGGGCCGTCGGTGTGGGGGGAAGTGACGTCGCTGGTCACGAGCGAGGTCACGATTCCGGCGGCCCTCCGAGGACGGCTCCCAGCGACGGCTCGCCGATCGACGTCGCCGCCAGACCCGTCAGGCCAGACGCCAGCCGCCCTCGAGGACCCTCGTTACGAAGTGGAGCTGCGGGTGGGTCGTCTGGGGACGGCGTGGGTGCATGACGTGCGAAAAGCGACAATCGATCAATCACTCAATTATCAATCATCAATGGGTCCCCCCCTACCCCAGCAAGCCCTTCGCGATCGTCTGCAGTTGCATATTGGAGGTCCCCTCGTATATCTGGCCAATCTTCGCGTCGCGGTACAACTTCTCCACGGGGTAGTCCTTGACGAAGCCGTAGCCGCCGAACAGGTTGATGGCCATCGAGGTCACGCTCTCGGCGGCCTCTGACGAGACGATCTTGCACATCGCCGCTTCCTGCAGGAACGGCAGACCCGCGTCGCGCAGCCGCGCGGCGTTGTAGACGAGCAGCCGCGCGGTCTCGACGGCGATCGCCATGCGTGCGAGCTGGAACTGCACGCCCTGGAAATCGCCGATCGCCTTGCCGAACTGCTTGCGATCCTTCACGTACTTGACGGTGTGATCGAGGGCGCCCTGGGCCAATCCCACCATTTGTGCTCCGATGCCGATCCGCCCCTCGTTCAGAGTCTCGATCGCGACCTTGTAACCCTTGCCGACCTCGCCGAGCACAGCAGTCCTCGGCAGCAGGCAGTCCTCTAACAGCAGCTCGCAGGTTGAGCTGGCCCGGATCCCGAGCTTGTCTTCTTTCTTGCCCACGGTGAATCCCGGCGTGTCGCGATCGACGAGAAACGCCGTGAGGCCGCGATACCCGGCCTCTGGATCGACGGTGGCGAACACGATGAAGAGGTCCGCTTCGTTGCCGTTGGTGATCCACAACTTGCGCCCGGTGAGGGCATAGCCGTCGCCGCGTTCGACCGCGCGTGTGGTGAGCGCGAACGCGTCGCTCCCCGAGCCGGCTTCCGAGAGGCAGTAGGCGCCGACGATGGAGGAGGCGAGGCGGGGAAGGTGGCGGTGCTTGATCTGTTCGGTGCCCCAGCGGAGGATGGCGTTGATGACCAGCGTATTCTGGACGTCGACCAGGACGCCGACCGCCGGATCGACTCTCGACAATGCCTCGACAGCCAGCACCGAATGGAAGAACGAGGCGCCGGCGCCGGCGTGTGACTCCGGCACCTCGATGCCCATGATGCCGAGGTCGAACAGTTGGTCGATGAGCTCGCGTGGCATCTTCGCGTGTTCGTCCATCTCCCGCGACAGCGGACGGATCTCCTTGTCCGCGAACTCGTACACGCTGTCGCGGAACAGCACCTCGTCCTCCGCCAGACGCGTGAGCGCCGCCGGGCCGGTGAGTGTCTCTGTCATGTGCTGCCTCGTAAATTGTTCGGGAATAAGGCCAATCGGGGAGTGAAGCGGTCAAAAGGGGATGGTATCATCGATACTCGGATGATTGAGGTGGAGAGGCTGGACCATATGCGTCGCATCACGGCTCTCGTCGTCCTCGTGGTTTCCCTGGTACTGATCACCAGCGCCCAGGAACCTGCGCCGCCCCAGGCCAAGCCCACGCCGCCGCCCGACGCGCAAACGCCCGCGTCGCCACCGTCGCCCGCGGACGCCGCCGCTGGCCAGCCCGTCTTCCGCGCCGGCATCAACTTCGTCCGCGTGGACGTCATCGTCACCGACAAGCAGGGCAATCCGCTCACCGATCTCACGCAGGCCGACTTCGAGGTGTTTGAGGACGGCAAGCCGCAAACCGTGGAGACCTTCAAGCTGGTGAAGGTCGAGATGACCGCGCCCGGATACACCTCGCGCACCATCCGGACGCGCGAGGACGAAGAGGTGGCGGCCTCGGACGAGAGCGCGCGCATCTTCGTGTTCTTCCTCGACGACTACAACGTGCGGCTGGGCAACAGCATGGCAGCGCGCAAGCCGGTAGCGGATTTCATCCGGACCCAGCTGTCACCCAACGACCTCGTAGCCGTCATGTATCCGCTGACGCCGCTCGATGCCGTCGTCCTGACGCGCAATCACGAGGGCGTGGTGCGGGTGATCGAGCGCTTCGAGGGCCGGAAGTTCCGCTACGAGCCGCGCAACGACATCGAGCAGCGCTACGCGCAGCAGCCCACCGAGATCGTCGAGCGGATTCGCCGCCAGGTGTCGCTGTCGGCGCTCAAGGCCCTGTCGGTCAAGCTGGGCGCACTGCGCGAAGGCCGGAAGGCGATCATCCTGCTGAGCGAGGGCTACACCGCCATGCTCCCGCCGCAGATGCGCGACGCGATGGCCGGTTTCACCGGCCTCGGCAATCCCGCGGCGGGGAATCCGCTGGCGGGCGAGAACAACCTGGCGGAAGAACGGGCGCGGAACATGGCGGAGTTCGATCTGCAGAGCGAGCTGCAGAACGTGTTCGATGCCGCCAACCGATCGAATACGGCGATCTATGCGGTGGATCCTCGCGGCCTGTCGACCGGTGAGTTCGACATCCAGGACAACATCGGGCCGCGCCTGAGCCAGGACGCGCTGCGTTCCACGATGGCCACGCTGCAGGTGCTGGCCGAGAACACGGACGGCCGGGCCATCGTCAACCGCAACGACCTGGCCAAGGGCATGGAGCAAATCGTTCGCGACTCCAGCGCCTATTACCTGGTCGGCTACAGCTCGACGCAGGCGCCGCAGGACGGCAAGTTCCACCCCATCCGCGTCCGCATCAAGCGCCCCGGAGTACAGGTGCGCGCCCGCAAGGGTTACTGGGCGCTCTCCGCCGATGAGACCGTGCGCGCCACCGCACCGGCGAAGGCAGGACCTCCACCGGCGGTGACGCGAGCTATTGCTGGCATCACGCCGGCGAGCAACCGCCGGTTCGTCCGGACCTGGCTGGGCACCGAGCCCGGCCAGGACGGCCGCACGAAGGTGACGTTCGTGTGGGAGCCGATTCCAGCAGCGCCGGGCATGAAGCGAGAGGAGGCGCGCCAGGTGTCGCTCGTAGCCGCGTCACCCGGAGGCGAAGAATTCTTCAGCGGGCCGGTCGGCGACGTGGCGGCGAGTCCAAAGGGTGCGTCAGTCTCCTTCGACGTGAAGCCGGGCCGTGTGCGGCTGCGGCTGGCGGTCGAGGGGAACGCCACCACGCCGCTCGACAGCGAGGACCGTGAGTTGACGGTGCCCGACCTGACGTCGTCTGACCTGCGGCTGGCGACGCCGCGAGTGTACGTCGCACGCACCGCCCGCGAATTCCAGCAGCTCAAGGCGGATCCGGCCCCCATTCCGACGGCGCTCCGCGAGTTCCGGCGCACGGATCGCCTGGTCGTGCGCGTCAATGCCTTCGGCAAGTCCGAGGGTGCGCCCACGCTCACGGCCAAACTGCTCAACAAGCAGGGTCAGAAGATGACGGACCTGCCCGTGACCGCGCCGGCCGCGCCGGCCGATCCCAGTCAGGTGGATCTGCCGCTTTCCAGCCTTGCCGCCGGCGAGTACCTGTTGGAACTGTCGGCCGCCTCTGATGGCCAGCCGCCGGCCACGGAGCTGGTGGCGTTCAGGGTGACTGGATAGCGCTAGGCATACATGCCGCGCATCTTCGTCACGGTCGCCACCCGGCTGATGGCGACGATGTACGCCGCCGTGCGCATGTCCACGGTGTAGCGCTGCGCGGTCTGCAACACGGCGTCGAAGGCCTGCATCATCTTCCCCTCGAGCCGTTCGTTCACTTCCTTCTCCGACCAGAAGTAGCCGTGGCGATCCTGCACCCACTCGAAGTACGAGGTGGTAACGCCGCCGGCATTGGCCAGGATGTCGGGGACCACGAACACGCCGCGCTCGTGCAGGGCCTTGTGGGCGTCGGGAGTCGTCGGACCGTTGGCGCCCTCTACCACCAGCTTGGCTCGAATCTGTCCGGCATTCTCCGCGGTGATTTGATTCTCGAGCGCCGCGGGGATCAGGATGTCCACGTCGAGGCCGAAGATCGCGTCGTGCGCGAGCGTCTCGCCACCGGCGAAGCCGGCGACCGTCTTGCGCTGCGCCACGTGTGCCAGCAGCGCCTTGCAGTCCAGCCCTTTGGCATTGTAGACGCCACCCTTCCAGTCGGTGACGCCGACAATCGTCGCGCCCTGCTCGGCGAGCAGCTCCGAGGCAATGCTGCCGACGTTGCCGAAGCCCTGGACCGCGACCGTGGCGCCCTTCAAGGAGAACCCGAGGTGCTTGGCCGACTCGCGTGCCGTGATCATCACGCCGCGTCCGGTGGCCTCGCGGCGGCCCAGCGATCCGCCCATCTCGACGGGCTTGCCGGTGACGACCGCGGTTGACGTGTGGCCGACGTGCATGGAGTAGGTATCCGAGAACCACGCCATCACTTGCTCGTTGGTGTTGACGTCAGGAGCCGGAACGTCCTTGTCGGGCCCGATCGCATCGATGATCTCGGCGCAGTAGCGGCGCGTGAGCGCTTCGAGCTCGCGGCGCGACATCCGGGTCGGGTCGCAGATGACGCCGCCCTTGCCGCCACCGAACGGCAGCTGCGCGACGGCGCACTTCCACGTCATCCAGGCGGCGAGCGCCGTCACCTCGTCGAGGGTGACACCGGGATGGTAGCGGATGCCGCCCTTGGCCGGGCCGAGCGTGATGTTGTACTGCACCCGGTACCCGGTGAAGACCTCGATCTCGCCGTTGTCCATCTGAACCGGGCACGACACCACGATCTGACGCTTGGGATGCGTCAGCATCTTCCACAGCCCCTTGTCCAGGTTCAGAATCTTCGCGGCGCCCTCGAACTCCTCGAGCATCGCGCTGAAAACCGTACCGCATCCCTCCATGCCGGCCTCTCCTGTCGCGAGAACAAACGAGCCACAGTAGCGTTCCCGCGCCTGTGATGTCAATTAGGTATTGACAGTATGCGAGAAGGGTATGGACTGGCCTCGCGCCATGCTGCACCCTTTCTGCCGGAAGAGACAGCGGCAGACATGAAGGTGCAGATGCCGCTCGTATAATGAAGGCTTATGAAGGGCGTCATAAATCCTGCCGAGTCCGCCAAGGCACGCTGGGAACGCGAGGTGCTGGAGCCGACGCTGGCCAAAGCGCCGGAACGGCAGAAATCCTTCACCACCATTTCCGGGCAGCCGATCGACCGTCTCTACACGGCTGACGATGTGGCCGGGCAGGACGACGCGCGCGCGATCGGGAATCCCGGCGAGTTTCCCTACGTACGGGGCATCCACCCGACCGGCTATCGCGGCAAGCTGTGGACGATGCGCCAGTTCGCCGGCTACGGGACGCCGGAGGAGACGAACCAGCGCTACAAGGACCTGATTGCCGCCGGCGGCACCGGGCTGAGCGTCGCCTTCGACCTGCCGACCTTGATGGGGCGCGACCCGGATCACCCGCTCTCCCTCGGCGAGGTCGGAAAGTGCGGCGTGAACATCACGTCGCTGGCCGACATGGAGCGACTGTTCGACGGCATCTCGCTCGCCGAGATCACGACCTCCATGACGATCAACTCGCCGGCCCCGATGATCTTCGCGATGTACCTGGTTGTCGCGGAGAAGCAGGGCGCCGACTGGCGGAATATCTCCGGCACGATCCAGAACGACATCCTCAAGGAATTCATCGCCCAGAAGGAGTACATCTTCCCGCCGCGGCCGTCGATGCGACTGATCACCGACATCTTCGCGTTCTGCGCGAAGGAGGTGCCGAAGTGGAACACCATCTCGGTGAGCGGGTATCACATCCGCGAGGCCGGTTCGACGGCGGTGCAGGAACTGGCCTTCACCTTGCGCGACGGGCTGGAGTACGTCCAGTACGGCGTGGATGCGGGCCTCGACGTCGACGACTTCGTACCGCGCATCTCCTTCTTCTTCAACTCACACAGCGACTTCTTCGAGGAGATTGCCAAGTACCGTGCGGCCCGGAAACTCTGGGCCGAGGCGATGCGCGACCGCTTCGGCGCGACGAACCCCCGATCGTGGCAGCTCCGCTTCCACACCCAGACTGCCGGTGTGTCGCTCACCGCCCAGCAGCCGTACAACAACGTGGTGCGGACCGCGCTGCAGGCGTTGGCGGCGGTGCTCGGGGGCACCAACTCGCTCCACACCAACTCGCTGGATGAGGCGCTGGCCTTGCCGACCAAGGAATCGGCGACGATCGCGCTCCGGACCCAGCAGATCATCGCACACGAAAGCGGCGTCACCAACGTCGTCGATCCGCTCGGCGGCTCGTACTTCGTCGAGAAGCTGACCCGGGACATGGAGCTGGGAGCGCTCCGATACTGGGACACCATCGATCGGATGGGCGGTATGGTCGAGGCCATCGAGCTCGGGTTTCCGCAGAAGGAGATAGCTGAAGCGTCGTATCAATTCCAGCAGGCGGTCGAACGCCGCGAGAAGATCATCGTCGGCGTCAACGACTACCTGCAGACGGACGAGAAGCCGCTCGAGATCCTCTACATCGACGAGACGACCGCCGAGACGCAGCTGGCCCGCCTCGCCGAGCTCAGGCGGACGCGCGACAACGATCGCGTGGAACGGGCGCTCGAGGGCCTGCGCCAGGCCGCGCGCGGACGGGACAACACGATGCCGCCTCTGCTCGACTGCGTGCGGGCGTATGCGACCGTGGGGGAGATGTGCGACGCGCTCCGCGAGGTCTGGGGGGAGTATGAGGAAGTACCTGTGATCTGATGATCTGGTGAGCTGGTGATCTGGTGATCGGATCTGATGATGTCGGGGATGTGGCGATCTATCTGGTGATCTGGTGATGCAAAAAATCAGGGTGGTGATTGCGAAGCCCGGGCTGGACGGGCACGACCGGGGCGCCAAGGTGATTGCGCGGGCGCTGCGGGACGCCGGGATGGAAGTGATCTACACCGGCCTGCGC